>JAEUGZ010000234.1 GCA_016794725.1 Opitutaceae bacterium
TCTCTCCGAGGCCTACCTCGGCACCAACCCGAGTTTCCGCGGCCGCTGGACCGTACCGGTGCTGTGGGATCGGCAAACCCGGCGCATCGTGAACAACTCCGAAGACGACCTTTGCCGGATGTTCAATTCGGAGTTCGCCCCGGCCGGCCAGGGCGTGGATCTCTTCCCGTCCGCGCTCGCGGCCGAGCAGGATGCGCTCAGCCAGTTGATCTATGAGCGGGTGAACAATGGCGTCTACCGCGCCGGGTTTGCCACTCGCCAGCCCGCCTACGAACGAGCCGTGCGCAAGGTCTTCGTACTGCTCGATGAGCTCGAGGTCCGGTTGACCACACGACGCTACCTGTTTGGTCCGACACCGGTCGAAACTGATTGGAGGCTTTTCTGCACCCTTGTGAGGTTCGATGCGGTTTACCACGGCCACTTCAAGTGCAACCTGAGGTCGATCGCCAGTTACCCGAATCTTCAGGCGTATCTAATGGACCTCTACCAGGTGCCGGGAATCGCCGCCACCGTCGACTTCTCCCACATCAAGCGTCACTACTACGTCACGCACACCGAAATCAATCCGACCCGAATCGTGCCGCTGGGACCGCAAATTGACCTGTCCCAGCCGCACGGACGAGAACGACTCGGCGTCCGGTCGAAGGAATAGTGGCTTCAACGCGGTTAGGGACGTTCAAGTCCCTCGGGTGCGCACAATGGGAAGGGAAAAACGGCCCTGGACCCAAGTACGCCAAGGTGAACGCCGAGGGAGCGCCAACCCCGTTGCCAATCTCAGGCTGACCTGTGGCTGCCGGTCGACATTCTCGCTTGCCCAATGTGTATACAATGGTATGTCGTTTTGACCGATGAAGAGTGTCAATTCCGACCTAGCCTACGACTACATCCGGAAACGGATCCTGAACGGAAAATTGGCGCCCGGACAGAGCCTGACCACGAAGACGTTGTCGGTGGAGATTGGAGTCAGTCGGACACCGGTGCGCGATGCCCTGCGCCAGCTCGAAGCGGATGGTTTGGTGACGATCCAAACGCATCTGGGCGCCCGTGTGCGCAAAGTGGACTTGAAGGAGTTTCGCGAGATGTGCCTCCTGCGACTCGCGCTGGAGAGCTTCGCGGCCGGGCTCGCCGCCATGAACCGCACGGAAGAGGATTTGCGGGAGATTTCCGATGCGCTCGACGCCATGCGCGGACTGACGGAGCTGATCGTGACCACCCCGATGGACAAGGAGGGGCCCGTACTCGAGGAATTACGTCGGGAGGACGTGCGCTTTCACATCGCCATCATGACGGCGGCCAAGAACGACTTGATGAAGACCGAAATCCTACGGCTCCACTTGATCAACCGGGTCGTTTCGACGCCGGTCCCGGAAACCGAGGCGTCGGTCAATCGCAAGGCAGTCGACGCTCGCCGGCGCGGCGTCCTCGCCGAACACGCGCAAATCTACGCCGCCATTGCCAAGGGCGAGTCGACCACGGCACGCGATGCGATGGCAAAACACATCCAGGATATTATCGACAACACCGTTCGCGTGCTGGCGAGTTCCAAGTCGGGACGCCTCAGTCGTCCTCTTACCGAAGAGGAACTGAGCTACGTTCCCTGAAACTCCAACCCGGCCGCATCACGGGGGTCATGGCAGGCACGTGGCGGCAGCCGAACCTGCGGCACCGTCCCTGCGAGCCGACAGCCATCAGAGGTCTCGCCAGATCCGGCCGGCGGCCGTCCAAGCAAATTCGATTGACTCATGGAGGCTACGGCATGCAACGGTATACAGTACAACGTGAATGATCGCTCCTTTCTGCGTCCACTCTTGATGGCACCCTGCGAGGCGGGTCTGCCCCGCCACGACCCACGGGAGTCTGCCCGGCGGTTTCACGGCCTGACCCGGTTAAGAGACCGGTCTGCTTCATTCAGGGCCACCAAGTAGAACCCTCTCCCAATACCCATGAAACTCATCAAAGAAGGCGGGCATCGTTTGTTCGAGACGGACCCGGAAACGGCCAAGTACGTCAGCGAAATGCTGCAACACCTCCGTGCGCGAGGCATGGCCGCCGTGCGGGAGTTCAGCGAGCAGTTCGATGGTTGGTCGCCCACGAGTTTCGAACTGTCGGCCAGTCAGATCGAGGAAGCGGTCGCGCAGTGCTCCGACCAGCTGCTTCGTGACACCGAGTTTTGCCAGGACAACGTGCGCCGGTTCGCCAAGGCACAGTTGGGTACCCTCACTGCACTTGAAGTGGAGTCGCGCCCTGGCGTGTGGCTCGGGCACCGGCACATTCCGGTGCGCTGCGTGGGCAGCTACGTGCCGGGCGGGCGCTATCCTATGTTTGGTTCGGCGCAGATGAGCATCATACCCGCCAAGGTCGCAGGCGTGAGAACCGTCGTGGCCTGCACGCCACCGACCAAAGGCGGCGGCTACTATCCTGCCACCATCAATGCGATGAAGAAGGCCGGCGCGGATCGGATCTTCGTGATCGGCGGTGTGCCGGCGATGGCGTTGATGGCCTTCGGCATGGGCGTCGTCGAACCGGCCGATATCCTGTGCGGCGCCGGCAATAAGTTCGTCGCCGAGGCGAAACGACAGCTCTTCGGCCAGTGCGGCATCGATTTGCTGGCAGGCCCGACCGAAATCGCGATCATCGCGGACGATTCCGCCGACCCCGCGCTGGTCGCCTGCGACCTGCTCGGCCAGGCCGAACACGACCCCAACAGTGGTCAGCTCTGCGTCTGCCTGAGCGAGAAATTCGCGCGCGAAACGGAACGCGAAATCGAGCGCCAGCTCGCTGTTCTCCCCACCCGCGACATCGCACAGCTTTCCTGGCGCGATTTCGGAAAGCTCTACGTGGCCGAGAGCCGCGACGAGGCCATCGCAATCTCGGATGACTACGCGCCGGAACACCTCGAACTCCATGTCGAGGACCCCGACTACTACTTCAATCGGCTCTCCAAATACGGTTCCCTCTTCATCGGCGAAGAGACCACCGTGGCGTACGGCGACAAGAGCATCGGCACCAATCACATCCTGCCGACCAGCCGCTCCGCCCGCTACACCGGCGGGGTTTGGGTCGGTAAGTTCCTCAAGACGGTCACCTACCAACGCATGACGGCCGCCGCCAGCGTCAGTGTCGGCGAAGTCACCGCGCGGCAGTGCGACGTTGAGCGGATGCACGCTCATGCCATCACGGCGCGCGTCCGGGTCGATCGCTACCGCGGGTAGCGCGTCGGGGAGCGTGGGCAGAATTCCCCAACTCGTCCGACGGGATGCCGGCCTCGCGCCAGCGAGCCCGGGCACCTGTTGAAACTCGTGGGCCATTGACTCGTCCTCTCTTCCCTTCGACCTTGGTCGTTCACATGCCCACACCTCGCGCCTACTCCGTCAAAGCCTATTCCGCGAGCAGCGCCAAGTCGCCGCTCGCCGCCACCACGATCTCCCGTCGCGAACCCGGCGCGACCGACGTCAAGATCGACATCCTCTACTGCGGCGTCTGCCACTCCGACCTGCACTTCGCTCGCAATGAATGGAACTTCACGCAGTACCCGGCTGTCCCGGGCCATGAGATCATCGGCCGCGTGGCGGCGGTCGGCCCGGGTGTGAAGAAATTCAAGACCGGCGATCTGGTCGGCGTCGGGTGCATGGTCGACTCCTGTCGCACGTGCCCCGACTGCCAATCCGGCCTCGAACAGTTTTGTAGTGGAATGGTCATGACGTATGGCAGCACCGACAAGCACCTCGGCGGCGGCACGCTGGGCGGCTATGCCCAGGGAATTGTGGTGACGGAGGACTTCGTGTTGCGGATCCCCGAGAACCTCTCCCCCGCCGCCGTCGCGCCGCTCCTCTGCGCCGGCATCACGACCTACTCTCCCCTGCGTCACTGGAAGGTGGGAGCCGGACACAAGGTCGGCATCGTCGGCCTGGGTGGCCTCGGGCACATGGGAGTGAAATTCGCCCGGGCGCTGGGTGCGCACGTCGTGCTGTTCACCACCTCACCTGGCAAGACCGCCGATGCCCTGCGGCTCGGCGCGCATGAGGTGGTCATCTCCAAGGACGATGCCCAGATGGCCGCCCACGCGGGCAGTTTTGATTTTATCCTGAACACGGTCTCGGCCGCGCTCGATCTGAGCCCGTACGCCAATCTGCTCAAGCGGGACGGAAACCTCGTGCTGGTGGGCGCTCCCGAAAAGCCACTCTCCGTCGCAGCATTTCCGCTGCTCTTCCGCCGGCGTTCGGTCTCCGGCTCGCTCATCGGCGGACTGCCTGAGACCCAGGAGATGTTGGACTTCTGCGGCCGGCAAGGCATCACGAGCGACATCGAGGTGATCCGCATGGATCAGATCAATGAAGCCTACGAGCGCATGCTCAAGAGCGACGTAAAATACCGCTTTGTCATCGACATGGCGTCACTGAAGTAAGCCCACTGACCTCGTTTCGCGGCTTCCCGCCTTCGCGTGAACCGCCGCCGGCACCCACCACTCGCGCCTCTACTCTTTCGGGGGAGTCGCGGGTGAAACCACCTCAGGGACGCCCACCTCGACGGCACCCTGCGGATTGCGTTTCCGGATCTCGACCTCCTCGACCTCGATCTCCTTGTCGAACAACGGGGCACCCGCTTCAAGCATGTCCTTGTAGACCAAGTTCAGGTCGCGACGCGCATCGTCGTGGACCATGGTGGTGTGCCAAAGGATCTTGGGCTCTGGCTTCTTTCCAGCCGCCGCAGGTTGGGGTGGAGCCCAGGCCGTGATCCGAATGTAGAGCTTCTCCACCTGGGCCTTTTGCAGTTTCGACTCGTAGTTGGCCTGCCGGATCCTGACCAAAAAATCGGGCGTGGCGCCCAGGATGGTCACCACCGGCGGATCCGAGATGGGGTCCTCGATCACACCCCTCATGTACGGATTGCGCAGAAATCCGCGGCCGTAGAGCACCGTGAGGATGATGTCCGGGGTTTCCCCGGCGACGATCTCCCGAAACCCCTGCTTGCCGAGGACCGAGCGCAACTGGGCGAGGATCGCGTTTTCGGAAATCGGTTTTACAATCGGTGCCGACTCCTTGGTCTGCGCGATCGACAGGATGCCATAGACCTTTCCGTTGACGGGGGGCGGTTTGCGGCGGAATCCACCAAACGGCCGCTCAACGTGGGTCCGCACAGCAATCGGCAGCTCGATGCTGGGATCCATACCGCCGTCCCGTGCCTGCAACCGCCCTCCCCCCGCCGTCAGAAAACCCACCACCAGCAGCGCGATTCCAAGAAAGGATCGAAGGGGCATACCCACAGGCAAACCGCTTCCTCCGCACAGTCAATGGCAAGAACGTCAGCGCCCCACAAACCCGAAACGCTTTCAGCGTTCCGCTACACCTCAACCTCCGAGGTAGCGGAAGCCTGAAAGGCTTTCGTTCCGCGGACTGCCAGCTCCGCTACTACAACACCCGCGCGACTACTTCAGCGCCCACAAATCCGAAACGCTTTCAGCGTGCCGCTACACCTCAACCTCCGAAGTAGCGGAAGCCTGAAAGGCTTTCGTTCCGCGGACTCCCTGCTCCGCACCTCTTTCCCCGCGCGACGACGTCAGCGCCCACAAACCCGAAACGCTTTCAGCGTT
>JAEUGZ010000316.1 GCA_016794725.1 Opitutaceae bacterium
CATTCCGACGCCGTGGGAGGTGGCCTCGGTGAGGCCGCGACGGTCCCGCCGGTCCCGCCTCCATCGTGCGATTCCTTCACGCGACGCCGATCCCTGCGGGGTCAACGACCCCACCTCCATCGGGACCGCGTCACACCTGCGTCCGAAAATAGGCGATCGTACGCTTCAGTCCCTCTTCGAGCGGGATGCGCGGCTCCCAATCCAACACCTTGCGTGCCAACGTGATATCGGGACGGCGCTGCTTTGGATCATCGGACGGCAAGGGCCGATGCACAATCTTCGACTTGCCTCCGATCAATTTGAGCGTGAGTTCGGCCAAGGCGAGCATGGTGAACTCGCCTGGATTGCCAATATTCACCGGACCAACGGTTTCCGTTTGAGCCATCAAACGGACAAAACCCTCGATGAGGTCGTCGACAAAACAGAATGAGCGGGTCTGCGTGCCGTCGCCGTAGAGCGTGATGTCTTCGCCCTTGAGCGCCTGCACGATGAAATTCGACACCACCCGGCCGTCGTTCGGGTGCATGCGGGGGCCGTAAGTGTTGAAGATCCGGACCACCCGGATATCGACCTTGTTCTCGCGATGGTAGTCGAAAAAGAGCGTTTCCGCACATCGCTTGCCTTCGTCGTAACAGGACCGGCGTCCGATCGGGTTGACGTGGCCCCAGTAGGATTCGGGCTGAGGGTGAACATGTGGATCCCCGTACACCTCGCTCGTGCTGGCTTGGAAGACCCGCGCCTTCACCCGCTTGGCGAGCCCCAAGCAGTTGATTGCGCCCATTACGGACGTCTTGGTGGTCTTGATCGGATTGAACTGGTAGTGCGGGGGCGAAGCCGGACAGGCCAGGTTGTAGATCTGCTCCACCTCAAATTTGAACGGGTCGATCACGTCATGGCGTACCAGTTCGAAGCGCGAGTGGTTCAGCAGGTGGGCGATGTTGGTCTTTCGCCCCGTGAAGAAGTTATCCAGGCAAATGACTTCATGCCCATCCCCCAGCAGCCGATCGCAGAGGTGGGAACCCAGAAAGCCGGCACCGCCGGTGATCAAGATACGCATGCAGCCGGCACCCTGTCGGGCCATCGGCGGCATTTCCAGCAAAAGTCGGCGCGTGACGCTACATTCCTGCCATCCCTCACCCGCGCCGCCAACCAACGCGCGCCGGATCCCATCGACTTCCGAACCGGCTCGGCCGCACCAAGCTTGATCCTCCGGGGTTTCTTTGGTCAAGGTGGACCCTTCATGCACAAGACGTCGGACATCAATGTCGTCGAGACACGGGAGCTCCCCTCTCCCGCCCGTCTCATTCAGGATCTGCCCAAAACGGACGCCCATGGCGCGTTCATCACCCGCTCCCGCGAGGAGATTCACCGGCTGATCTTCACCGACGACAAGCGGTTCCTGCTCATCATCGGGCCCTGCTCGATCCATGACACGAGCGCCGGCCGGGAGTACGCGCAGCGACTGGCCGCCTTGTCCCGCACGGTCTCCGACCGGCTCATGATCGTGATGCGGGTGTACTTCGAAAAACCCCGCACCACCGTGGGTTGGAAGGGGCTGATCATGGACCCGCACCTCGACGGTACGCACGACATTGCGTCGGGCCTTCGGATGGGTCGTGCCTTTCTTCGCGATGTCCTCGACCTCGGATTGCCAACGGCCACCGAGTTCCTCGATCCCATTACGCCTCAGTATATGGCGGACCTGGTTTGCTGGGGCGCGATCGGAGCCCGGACCACGGAGTCACAGACTCATCGGCAAATGGCGTCGGGATTGTCCATGCCGCTCGGTTTCAAGAACGGAACCGACGGCTCGATCCAGACCGCCATCAACGCCATCAAGGCCGCGGCCCACCCTCAGACGTTTCTCGGCATCAATCTGCAGGGCGCCGCATCCGCCGTCGTCACGCGCGGAAATCCCTCCTGCCACGTCGTGCTGCGCGGCGGCGCGACGGGACCCAACTACTCACCGGCTCACATCACCCAGACGGAAGCCATCCTTGCCAAAGCAGGACTGCCCAAGTCGATCCTGGTGGACTGCTCCCACGACAACTCGTCCAAACAACCCGAACGTCAGCCGGAGGTGATGCGGGCTCTCTTGGAACAGATCCGCGCCGGCAACACCTCCATCATGGGAGCCATGGTGGAGAGCAACCTGGGTTCCGGCAGCCAGGCGTTTCCACAGCCCAAGGAGTCGCTGCGATATGGCGTCAGCATCACCGACGGCTGCATCGACTGGGCCAGCACGGAGCTCATGGTGAAGGAGATTCACGCCGCCCTCGCCCCCCGGTTCACCTAATTCCACGTCAAAAAGCACAATTTGTGCGTGTCGCCGAGCGTACCTTCGTGGTTAACTCCTTCTCTTCGTTCCTATGAATACTCCCATTCGCGTCGCCGTCACCGGTGCAGCCGGCCAGATCGGCTATTCCCTTCTGTTTCGCATCGCCTCGGGCGCCATGTTCGGCCCTGAGCAACCGGTCATCCTCCAGCTGATTGAAGCCCCGATCGAGAAAGCCATGAAGGCGCTCGAGGGTGTGGTCATGGAGCTCGACGACTGCGCGTTCCCGCTGCTCAAGGGCACGGTCATGACAGACGACGCCAACGTGGGCTTCAAGGATGCGAATTGGTGCCTGCTCGTGGGCGCAAAACCCCGCGGTCCGGGCATGGAGCGCGCCGATCTGCTGAAGGACAACGGCCGGATCTTCATCGGTCAGGGCAAGATCATCGATGCGGTGGCCGCGGACAATGCCCGCGTCGCTGTGGTCGGCAATCCCGCCAACACCAATTGCATGATCGCCGCCAGCCAGGCCAAGCGCCTGCCGGCCGATCGTTTTACCGCGATGGTGCGGCTCGATCAAAATCGCGCGCAATCACAGCTGGCCAAGAAGGCCGGCGTCGATCTGACGTCGGTCAAGGACATCTTCATCTACGGCAATCACAGCCCAACGATGTTCCCGGCATTCGCGCACGCCACCATCGGCGGCAAGCCCGCCACCTCGGTCATCACCGACTCGGCCTGGCTGCAGGGACCCTTCTGCGAAACCGTCGGCAAGCGGGGCGCCGCCATCATCGCCGCCCGCGGCGCCTCCTCGGCCGCGTCCGCCGCCAATGCCCTGGTCGATCACGTGCGCAGCCTGGTCACCCCGGGCGCCATCCACTCGGTCGCAGTCAAGTCCAACGGCGCCTACGGCTTCGATGCCAACGTCTGGGCCGGCATGCCGGTGCGCACCACGACCCCGGGCAGCTATGAAGTCATCCCGGGCTACAGCATGGATGAGTTCGCCAAGTCCAAAATCGCCGCCACCAACAAGGAACTGGTGGAAGAACGCGCGATGGTCGCCGAAATGATCGCCTGATCGTCGACCTTTACCGTCACCCTTTTTCCAGGCGGCCCGATCCCGGGCCGCCTTTTTTGTATCCACTGATTCGCAACGGGACCATTAGAAATCCTCCAAACCTGTTATAGTTACGAAACTTAGTTTCCAGAGACACGCATTTGCCTTGCTACAGCAGGTGATCTTCCGGGACGGTGGAGATTCCAGCAACTCCATGGATTTGGCTAATTACTTGCCAGTCCGTGCGTCGTCATGTTGCAGCTTTTCACCGCTGTCTCCCTATGAAATTGCGTTCTTGGCTTGGTTTGGCCGCAGCCGTCGCGCTTGCGCTCATCGTCCTTCACGTGCGGTCCGGTTCCTCCGGGGACCCCAAGCCGACTCAAAACGCACACATTGCCCAACCTCCGCCCTCCCAGCCAGCGGACGTTTCGCCCAAGGCCGCACCCTCACCGTCCGCACGTCAGCCGGTGCCGACCGAGCGACACCTCGCGTCCGCTCCCACCACCGTGGCTGCGTGGCAGGTGACATCCCCAACCACAGGACTTCCGCTTGAGCCGCTCGGCACCGCGTTCCGGGTCCAGCAACTCCGGGGCGAGGTTCCCAAGGGGCAATCCGCGCAGGTGACACCGATCACTCGCGATTTCCTCGATCGGTTGCAAACGGGCGATCGTGTTCCCCTGCCCCTGCTCGGTGGCCGCACCGCCTCAGGTCGGGTGAACCTGGTGTCCCGCGAGGAAGACGGTTGGATTCGGGTCAGCGGCGCGCTTGAGGATAACCGCGGTGGTTTTCAGCTGGCTGCCAATGGCAAGACGCAGGCCGGGTTGGTCCAACTTCCGGGGGAAGGTCTGGCGTTCGAAATCGTGACGCAGCGCGACGGACAAACCCTGCTCATCGAAAAGCCACTCGCCTCGGTCCTCTGTTTTTCGCTCCCACGGCCCGACCACGAGCCCGCAGTCGCATCCGATCCCGATCGCTCCACCCCTGCCGCAACCCCTCCGAGTCTGAGCAGTCGTCCGGAAGCGACCGCCGTCATCTATCTCGATTTCGACGGCGAGGTGGTCACCGATCCGGCCTGGAACAATGGCCTCACCATCAACGCAGCCGCCTCCCAACTGACGGAAGCCGAAATGACTGAAGTCTGGAATCGCGTGAAGGAGGATTACTGGCCGTTTAACATCGACGTCACCACCCAGCTCTCGCGCTACACCTCGGCCCCGGTCGGCCGTCGGACACGGATCATCATCACTCCGACCAATGTGGTCGCCCCCGGAGCCGGCGGCGTGGCCTACCTCTTCAGTTTCG
>JAEUGZ010000368.1 GCA_016794725.1 Opitutaceae bacterium
GCACGCCGGTGTTCGGCCTCGATCTCCACCTTACCATCATCGTTTGTGGAGTTGTCGTGGTTTTCCTCTCGGCCGCCGGCGGATCATGGGCCGTGGTCGCAGGCGACTTCATTCAGGCCCTCGTGCTCGTGCCCATTACGATGGTGGCGGCCTTCACCGCCCTGCGCCTGGCCGGCGGGCTCGACGCTTTTGCCACGAACCTGCCCGAGACACATTGGCAACTGGTGCGCGCCGCCGAGGGCTTCGGCCCGTGGTGGGTGATTGCAGTGATTCTGGAAAAGGTATTCCACATCAACGGACTTCATAACTCATCTCGCTACCTTTGCGCCGTGAACGGTCGCGAAGCGAAGAAGGCCGCCTTGCTGAGCGCCGTCTTATTCCTCATAGGTTCGTTCGTGTGGTTCATACCTCCGCTTGTCGCCCGGGTTCAGGGGTTGGCGATGGATCCTGGCGCGAGCACCGCCAACCCGGCGGAGATGTCCTACATCACCATCGCAGCTCAAACCCTGCCGGCGGGTCTGCTGGGCCTGCTCGTCACCGGCATCATCTCCTCGACCATGTCATCGATGGACAGCGGCCTGAACCGTAACGCCGGCATCTTTGTGCGCAGTTTTTATCGGCCCGTGTTGCGTCCCAGGGCCAGCGAAGGCGAACTCGTGCTCGCCGGCCGGTTTACCACCTGGGGGTTCGGAGCCGCCGCGATCCTGATGGCCCTCTTCTACAGTTCATGGCGCGACCTGGGCGTATTCACCCTGATGATGAGTTTTAGCGCGCTCGTCGCCACGCCCTACGCGGTGCCGCTTTTCTGGTGCCTGCTGATCCGTCGATCGCCCGACTGGGCTGCATGGTCGACCGTTGTGCTTTGCTGCGTCGTCGGCCTGCTCGTGAGCCTCGTTCCTGGGTCGACCTGGGCTGCCCAATTGCCGGCTCAAGGTCTCGGTGCCTGGTTGGCATGGGCCAAGGGCAACCACTACGCCGCAATCACGATCGCCAACGTGGGCTTGGGCTCGCTCTGGTTTCTCCTCGCCAGTGCATGGGGCGGCCGGTCCGTGACGCCCGCCCGTATGAAGGAGGTGACGGAGTTTTTTTCTGCGCTTCAGACCGACATCTCTCCGCAGGAGGCCCTCCCCACCGATCACCGCCGGCACCTCGGCATCGCCCGGATGTGCCTCATCTACGGTGGCTTTGTCCTCGCCTTGGCTGTGTTCGCGAATGGTCTGGCTGCCCGGCTGGGCCTGCTCTTCTGCGCCGCCTTCATGGGAGCCGTGGGCGGTGCCATCGCCCTCGCCGCCCGACGCGGACTGGTCAACCAGGCTCATCCGCCCGCAACGGCTCCGTCGCTGCGTTAACCCTCTTCCGGTATCCACCATGCGGCAATTGACCGGTATTCTCCTTCTCTTGACCGCGCTCTCCGCGGCAGCAACCACCGCACTGCCCCCTCCCGAACCGATCGTCCATTTCATCACGCGGCAGGGTGATCGACTCTACGATGGCGATCGCGAATACCGCTTCGTCTCGGTCAACATGCCGGATGCACTGCAGATCATTTCGAACTACCGGTTTGACGGAGAAACCGCCGAGATACGGCTGCGTGTACCCGACGAGTTCGAGCAGCGCGACGCCGCCCGCACCGTCCGCCAGATGGGCGGGCGCGTGCTTCGCACTTTCATGATCACGGCGCGCCAGGGCGCACACCCGGCGGTGATGTTTGACGTGTCGAAATACCCGGTCGTACCTAACGAGTCGGCGCTGCTCGCGGTGGACCGCCTGCTCCAGATCAGCCGGGAGGAGGGCGTGCGCCTGCTCATCCCGCTCATTGCCTACCGCAGTGCGCTCCGAGGCGATCCCGACACCTACGGACCCGACTTCTGGATGGTGGGCACCGAAGCCAATCTGAAATTCAAGAGCATGATCGCCCAGGTGCTCGGTCGCACCAATCCGCTCACCGGAATACTCTACCGCGATGATCCCACGATCTTCGGCTGGCAAACGGGTAACGAGCTCGTCATTGGCACGGACCCGGTGCGTCGGCACTGGCTGCATGACATTGCGGCCTACATCAAGCAACACGCACCCAATCAACTGCACATCGACGGTCGCAACAAACCCAACGACATCTACGATCTCTACAGCGAGTTCGCCGACAGCCCGCACATCGACGCTGTTTCCTACCACACCTACGTCAACCTGCCGCAGGCGGACACGCCCGCCGGTACCCTGCGCCTGATCCAAGATCAGGTGCGCGGCAAGCTTCCGGTGATTGTGACTGAAATCGCCATGTATACCTCACCGCAGGCATTGCGCGCACTGCTGGACGAGGTCGTCGCCGGAGGCACGGTCGGCGCGCAGTGGTGGGGCGTCCGTTTTCACAACCGCGATGGTGGCTTCTACAAGCACAGCGATCGGGCGTCGCAGTTCGAGGACCTTAACTGGCCGGGCTTCTCCGCCACCCACCTCGACCTGCCAGAAATCGCAAGTGAACGCGAATTGCTCGGGATACTGCACGACTATGCCGCCAGGATCAGCGGCCTGCCGCCCGTACCCGTGACCGTACCGGCCGCGCCGCGCCTCCTGCCCGTCCCTGATCCCGGCCACATTTCATGGCAGGGAGCCGCCGGCGCCAGTTCCTACGCACTCGAACGCGCTTCCGCGCCAGGAGGACCGTGGACGCGGCTCGCCGATGAGGTCTGCGACCACCTCATCACGTATTCCACCTTGTTCTGCGACCCCACTGCTGGCACCGGAACCGATTGGTACTACCGCGTGATTGCGCGCAACGCCGCCGGCGACTCCGAGCCGTCCAATATCTACGGTCCCGTGCACACAGACCGCCACTGGTTGGTAGACGACCTTTTCGATGGATCCCGCCTCGACCCCACATCCAACAATCTCCAGTTCAAGCGCGCCTATGCCCACGATGCCTACCTCGAGGACGTTGCCCTTGCGCAACGTCGCGATCCCACGCAACCAGGCCGACTGGCGTACCGCGTATCCGGAACGCTTCGCAGTTTCTCCCTGACCGCGTTTGAGACACACACGCCGCTGAAATTCCACTACCGGATCAAAGACGGCCAGCGCAGCGAACTTCAGGCGCGGTCCATCGTCTATCAGGAAGGCCGGCGTACACGCTACGAATTCAACGCGACGGTTTATCTGCCTGCCGGTGTACTCGAGATCGAGCTCCCTGCCCAAGCCCCCGTTGGCCAGGCGGTCGGTCGCGTTGAACTTTCATGGTCGACCGACCGGTGAGTTTCGCTTGCTCAACCCACTCGACTCACAGTGCCTGCTTCAATGCCTTCGTCCCTAGCGAAGCAGTGATGCGGAGTCCACCTCATGGTCGCAAAGATCCGCCCGACTCCATTCGCCGCAAACGCACCGCGTCCGCCATCAAGGGCGCCGTGTCCTGCGGCACCTGGGCTCGGGAGACGATGAGTTCGCCGCCGGCTCCGGCTAGAAACGGAAATTCACCCAGCGGCTGCCAGCGGTCGGTCGGCTCGCCGGCCCTCATCGCGAGGCGCGACTCTCCCTTGGCATGCAGGATCACAAAGTCCATCGCGGCCGAGCCGGACGGCCGCCACACACTGACCTCGTAAACTCCATCCCGGGGAATAATCGGCATCCAGCGCCCGGCCGCGTTCGCGTCCGGAGAGTGTTGAACGACCGCGCCATAGCTCCCTGGACGAGTGGCGCTCGTCCAGCTCCCGGTCAGCGTTTGAAAATCCACACTGGAGGATTCAAGAATGACGTCGCTGGGTCCGGCGATGACGCGGGCGTGACGAAAGGCGGGCTCCAGTCCGGCAGCGGCCATGATCGCAAGCGCGGGTTCCGGCCAGCGACGATCCGCGCTGAGACGGACGGATTCGACTACGTTATCAGGTCCATCATTACGATAGGCCGCGGTATCGGAAAACGTCCGTTCGATCCGGTTGCCCTGGATGTTCGGATTCCAAAGGTGGAGCCAGCGTGGAACTTCGCTGACGACATTGTCATGCCAGTGTGTTCCCTCGGTGAACTGATCCGGATAAAGCGCGGCGCCCGCCTTCTTCCGATCGTCCGGCGGAGTCATACGGGTGATGAAATTGAAGGCGATTTCCGAACCCGGCTGGCGATCCGTGGTGTAGAGACCTCCCCCGTCATCGAGGCGACGGAGGAAGTTGCTCACGCGGTTGTACGTGATCCGGTTCGCCCCAGACTCAGGGGGCGCGGAAGGCGCACCCCAGCCCCAGCCCTGACTGATCGCAGTGTAGGGCAAGGCCGCCATCTCGTTGTGGGTGATGACCGAAGCCTGGGTGTAGTAGCCGAGGATCGCAACGGAGCCGAAGTAATCGGCACCCAGGTGGGCGAGGAAATTGTTGGCGATGCGATTGCGGCGGGGGATAAGGCGAGGATTGACGGGCCGGGCGGCGTCCTCACCCAACTCGATGCCTCCGGCGGCGAGATCAAAGAAGGAATTGCCCTCGATGGTATTGTCGTCCCCACCGTGGGCAAAAATCACCCCCGCCCCGCCCAGTCTCACGAAGCGGCAGCCGCGGATAACAACATGGTCGGAAGTCGAGGCCTGAAACGCCGCGGGGATACGATCCTTCCGTTGGTTGTGACGGAATTGTGGGTCTACGGCATCGCGGGGCGACTCGGGAACCAGGGAATTGGCCTGAACGTCGACAAAACCGGCGCGGTTCGGACGAGTCCAGCCGGTGTGGGCGAAGGTGAGGCCCTCGAAGCGCAGGTGCCGCACCGGCGCGTCAGGGCGACCATCGAGGACGATGAGCGACTGCAGTTCAGGCCGGATTACCACCGCACGCACCAAGTCCTCGCCGGGACGCGGGCGGTAGCGCAGCACCCCCGTGCTTCGATCGAGGAAAAACTCGCCGGGCGCATCGAGAAATTCCCGTGCGTTTTCGAGCCAGTAGCTCCGCCCGTGATAGGTGCGATCGCCCTGCGGCTGATTCGTGATGGCATCCCACTCAGGCTCCGCAATGACCGCACGTGTCAGGGCACCGCCCTCGGCATCCCTTGTCTGCGCGATGCGAAGGCGCTTGTGCATCCAGGCGATCAGGACGGAAATCTCAATTTCGTTAGGACGCACGGCCACGCCCGCGAGTGACGCCCGCGGCAGGTCGAAGCCGTCGGCTCGCTTCTCAGCCTCGAACACGAAGGTGCAACCCACGTTTGGAGTCCGAGCTCGAACGGCGCGGCGATCATCGACCCAGAGCTGGCGGAAATCCGCCGAACGATCAACCTGGACGCGATAGGTGCCATCGCCCTCGTGCGTCCAGTCGGCGACGCGCCGACCACCACTGAGGACAACGTCAGCGCCTCGCGCTGCCCGATAAACGATCGTGGCGCGATCGTGTCCCGAGTCAGCGGCATCAAAACGCACCGGGGCCTCCAGTTCATAGGTTCCGGCGCGAAGTTCGACCACGAGATCGCCGCGAACCTCGCGGGCGGCGAGCCGCGCCCGAACCGCCAGGCGCGCGCGATCCAGGGTGGCAAAGGGAGCCCCGGCGGAGCCGTCGTGACGATCATCGCCGAGCGGAGCGGGCGCGACGACAAAGGTCGGAACCGATTGCGCAGGCGCAAGGACTGCGATGCCGAGGAAGAGCAGCAGGGAATGGATTCGTGCCCGATGAGTAACACTGCGGCTCATACAGGAACGGGCACGGCTGCAGCTTTGGCAACGAGTCGGGGCTGGGCTCGCCAGAGCATGACGGCAGCGAGGGGATGCAGGCAGGCTAGTCCGGCGAAAACCGGGATGTAGCCGGCACGTTCGATAATCGGACCGGCAACAGCGTTCATTAGCAGGCCGCCGCTCGCGCCCACCGCCCCCAGCAGGCCGGCGATGGTCGCGGCGGAATTTTTCGGAAACACGTCCGCGACGAGCAATCCCTGTCCGAAAAACCAGATCTGGCAGACGATCGCGACGATTGAAATCAACACCAGCGCCCACGGGATCGAAGGTGCGAAGGTCGTGAAGGCGCCGATCGGGGCAAAAATCGCAGCGGCGCAAAACATGGTCACGCGCACCCGCACAGGGGTGAAACCGCGTGAAACAAAGAAATCCGTCGTGCGACCTGTGGCCATCACGGCGGCGGATGCCACGAACGACGGAATCCAGCCGATCCAGCCGAGTTGCGGGAGTGAAACCCCAAGTCTCTCCTGCAGGTAGCCAGGGAGCCAGAAGAGGTGAAAGTACCAAACCGGGTCGGTGAGCGCGCGCGCGGCAAGCAGGAGCCAGACCCGGCGATCCGACAGAATCTCCCGCAGCGGCGGCGCGGCCGCGGGTTCGCTTTCACCCGGGAACTCCGGTGGTTGGCGATCCGAGAACCACCAGGCGGCGGCCAAAAACAAACCGGCGAGGCCGGGGACAATGAAAGCGAAGTGCCAATTCCACCCTGTCGCGAGGGCGGCGACGAGGGGCGGCGCGAGGATTGCTCCAACGGTGGTGCACGGACTGAGGAGGCTCCAGGCGAATGCACGCCGCTCCTTCGGAAACCAGGTCATCATCACGCGCTGGATGGCAGGAAATGCCCCAGGCTCGGCCGCGCCGAGAAGCGCGCGCGAGGCGGCAAGTTGAGTGAAGTTCTGCGCCAGGCCGCTGAGGATGTTGGCCAGCGACCACACGGCGGCGAACACACTCAAACTGAGGCGCGTGCCGAATCGATCCACGAGGCGTCCGCTGATCACGTAGAACAGAATATACGGGGCCATGAACGCCGTCACCAGCCACGAATAGTGCGTATCGGTGAGGACGAGTTCGCTCTTGAGTGTGGCCTTGAGGATCGAGAGGGTCTGCCGGTCCAGGTAGTTGAGCAGGCCAATACCGAAGAGCAGGGCAAGCAGCAGCCAGCTGCGGCGGCCGATACGGGGAAGGATCATGAGGGGGGCAGACCTGTAGGAAGATAGTACATCGGTACGACTGCGACAAGGGCGCCGGGTTGAATCGCGAGCCTGGAAACAGGGCTCAGCCCACCGGCGGCGGGCTGATGATCACGTGCTCGTGCCAATCCCCGCGGATTTGAATGTATTGGGGATGATCGGGCAGGCCGCGGGTGCGGCTTTGCTCGAGACCCGTGACGAGATCGACCGCAGCGCGAGCGGCGAGATCATAGCGTTGCTGGAGTCCAGGCAGTGCGAGCGGATCAGCCTCCTGCCAGTTGGCGCACCAGACGCGTCCGTCCGTATGCAGGGCCTTCAGACGCGGGTTGACGATCTCGCCCCACATTTCGCGGCGCAGGAGGAGCACACCGTCGGGATCATGCGCGCGGAGCCAGCCGGCGAATCCCCGTGACCCCTTTTGATCAAGCGCGTAGATCAGACTGCGCGCGCGCGCCTCCGAGGGATGATGCGTCATGAAGGCGGCCTTCACTGCGCTATCCGTGCGCTGGTTGATCTCCTCGGTGAGCACGATGGCAGGGCGTTTGACACCCGCGGTCGTCATGCGCTGAAGGCACTCGCAAACGGCATGGTAATGGTCGTGAGCGACGCGGTGCAGGTCGACAGGCCAGCGCGCATGGCCAAGCACGACGCAGGCGAAGTGCTCCCAGTCCAACGCGTAGTCGGCCGCGACTCCCTCGATGCTGGGCGAAAAAATCACGTTCTGAATGCCGCGTGCGCGGAGAATTCCGCTCAACCGCGCGCCACTCAGGTGATCCTCGTCGGGCCAAAATTCCTCAAGGTGGTAGCCGCGCAGCTGTGCGCGCGCGAACGCCCCCTCGCGCATCTGCACAAAAAAACCCTCGGACCTCGTGAGCGCCCGCCCACCCTGCATCCACACGAGGGCGATGCGCCCGGTCGAAGGCACGGCGCGACCGCGGCCAATGTGGGCCATGAGGGCGGAGATTTGCGGATCGGGTCGGTAGCCTAGTTTCTCTCCCACGGCCTGGATGCGGCGGCAGGTCGCCGGCGGAATGCTCGGATGATTGCGTAGCGCATACGACACGGTTGAGACGGCCACGCCCGCACGGGCGGCAACATCTTTGATCGTACAACGCCGGGGAGAAGTCATTGTGGGATCGGTTTCTATCGTCGGTTCGGGTCGACGCAATGCTCCAGCGCGGGCGAAGGTGATCACCGGGCCGAAACGGACCCGAGGGACGATCCGATCGGCGCAGTCAGTGTGCGGTCGTTCAGTCGAAGCAGGTCCATTGGCAAGGGTCACGACCCGTAGGCACGGATTTCAAACACGCGGGCGTGCGCGACACCATGGGTCGACTTGACGACGAGTCGCAAACGACGGGCCTCAACCGGTTCCGACAGGCGATGGACACGTTTGCGGTGGAGATTGTCCACGATGGTGACGATGGACGTGTCATCGAGCCGAACCTCGTAATCACGCACCAGTTCGGGCTGGGGACCACGAATGAGTTTCCGCGTGGTGGAGTCGCTCGCGCTCAACGTCAACTCACGTTCGAAACCAGAGTCGAACGTAAGGTGAATCTCCCGGATTGCCTGTGGCGCGCCCCATGACAACTCGATCCACGCGGGAAGCGTGGTCGACTCCCACCGATGCGTGGCCCCATCGGCCCAGGGACCGAGTGCAGGAAAGTACTCACGGGTGGCGCCGTCCGTGATCTGGACGGCAGCGCCGCGCAGAGTCTCGGAGGAGGCGGTGACGGTGGCCGCCCGCGCCAGATCCGCTACATCAACGTTGCGCAAGCCAGGGAGAAAGGCATCGTCCCGCAGGAGCCGTTGCTGGAGTTGAACGACTTTCGATGAATCGAAGTGGGCGGAGATGGATCGCTCGCCGAGAGGGCACGCGAGCGCGGCCGCGGTCCCTATTGCCTGCCCCATGACGGCACAGGTCGCCATCACGCGCGTGCTCGCGAATGCCACGTGCGTGGCGCTGATGTTGCGGCCGGCGAAAAAGAGGTTGCTGACGTTGCGCGAGGCGAGTGAACGCAAGGGAATTCCGTAGAGGTGCGGCAGGTGAATGTGCCGGCACGGGGGTTCATCGATCGCATCGATGCCACTCGGGGGATGCAAATCGAGCGGCCAGCCGCCGTAGGCGACGGCGTCCGGAAACAGGCGACCGTGCTGGAGATCCTCCTGGGTGAGCACGTGCGTGCCGAGGAAGCGACGGGACTCTCGTTTCCCGGGCAAGGCGCTGACCCAATCGAGCACCCAGTTCGCAGAGTCGGGGTGATCACCAGAGTTTTTGACGTAGTCCCAAAGTCCGAGCACGATGCGGAGCAGTTCGTGACGGATGGCAGGGTTGTCTTTGATCGTATCGAGCTGCCCTCCCCATTCGGCCCACCAATAACCGTATTCAAAACCATCGATCGGGCGGAATCTGAATTCGTGTTTCTTGAACTTCCGCGTCCACGTCGGCGGGATAAACCGTTGCGGCGTGTCGTGGCGCCGCGCCGTGAACATGATCGAGCTTCCGAGAGTCTGCCGGTCGGCCACCTCGAGAGCGAGCGACTCGCCATGCGCGGACTTCGCCTCCCGTCCGACGGTAAAGTCAGCACCGGCTTCGACCCCAAGCCGCCCGTCGCCCGAGCAATCGGCAAACAGATCGGCATAAAGGGTGAAGTGGTCCTCTGTCGATTGGCGCACCGCCTCGACGGAGACGATGCGGCGCAGACCGTCGGACCGTTCGACAACCCGGCAACCGACGCAGTCGGTGTCAAGGAGAAGGGTGATGCCCGGCTCAGCAGTGACCTTTTCGTAGAGCAACAGATCCCACTGCGAATAGGAACGATGAGGGTTGCGCGCGGCGTCCTCAAGACGGAGCTCTTCAATGAGACCGGACTCGCGCGCGCCCGGACGCCTCCCGTGAAAATCCGCGCCCACCACGTGCATGCGAATTTCGCTGGAAGCATTGCCACCGAGAACCGAGCGATCCTGGATCAATACGACGCGGCGACCGTTGCGGGCGGCGGACAGCGCGGCGCAAACGCCGGCCAGCCCTCCGCCCACGACGACAAAGTCGGTCTGAAGTTCGTGGCGGGTCATCGGAAGAAGCGGATACGCGCGGGAAGGCGCAAGGGCCGCGGGCGGGGTGACATGGTGGAACTCTTCACGCGGCCTCGCCAAAAAGCGACGCGCCACCCACTGAAATCGTTCAGTGAACAGGGTCGCCCTGTCGCGGGGCAGGTGGGGGAAGCACGTCCTTCAATGCGTCAAACCATGCCGTCGCCATCTTCTCGGCGCCCTGCGCGTTGGGGTGAACGTGATCGGCAATGGTATCGGTCTGCCAGTCAAAGCCGGTCGCGATCTCCACCAGCCTGACCCGTTCTCCGGGTCGATCGAGTCTGGCGGCGAGCGTCACCAGGGCGGTGTTGAGCGCAGGCAGGTAGGAGTATTTTGGAAGTTTTCCGGAAGGAATGACTTGCGCCAACAGGATGGTGACCCGCGGATTGGTTTCGCGGAAGGCCGCGATCAGTCGTTCGGTGGCGGCGAGAATGCCCGGCACCGGATTCTCTTCGACGGTGTGATTGTGGCCGCTGTGCAACAGGACGATATCGGCCGGATTTGCCCGAAAGTGCTCCGGTACGATCCGCGCAAGTTCCTCGGTGTTCTTGCCGCCATAGCCTTCGTGTGCGAGCGGCGGCTGTTCGCGACCGGCACGGGAGCCTACGAACGTCACCTGATAACCCGCTTCGCGCAGTTTACCCGCCAGCGGGGGCCGGTAACTTGAAAAAGAGTCACCTCCTTCCGTGATCGAATCACCCACCGCCATGATTGTAACAGGACGCAGGGTCGCTTCGCTGGCAGATGCCGCGACGAGGTTGCCCCGGGCACACAACATGAGGATCATGACTGCGATGCGGCATGCACCTGCTCTGAAGCACGACCACAGGGAAGAAACCGGAGGCATGGTGCGCCCACGCTCGGCGACTCCTTGGCCGGCGGCAAGTCTACCGGTGACTGAACGATTTCAGTATCTTAGGTTTCGTCGGCACGCGAATGGCGAGTCAATGTTCGGCAATCCCTTCGTTATCCCGATTGGCCCCTTCGCGCTGACATTGTAGATCTGCCCTGCCCCGGTCGGCGATCTCTCGCAGACTGCCCTGACACCCAAAGCCCCCTCACGCCCATGAGAAAGTCCCTTGCTGGTTTACTCCCGTTATACGCCATCGCAGCGCTGCTGTCCTTGGCACCGTACGCTCACGCCCAGGCGGTTGCGCCTGCGGCGAAGGTCCCGGCGACCGAGAAAGACGACGATATCGTTTCTCTCTCCGTGTTTAACGTCGTGAGTGCAAAAGACTCCGAGTACGTCGCCGACAAGTCGGTCTCGACCACCGGCTTCGCCGCCGATCTCGCCAAGATCCCCCTCGCGATCAATGTCGTGACGGCGCAGTTCCTTCAGGACACGGGAGGCGTCGGTTTCAACGGCGTCGCGAACTACCAGGCCGCGTTCACCACCGACCAGGGCGGCATGGAGAACGGCACTCGAAACTCGGCGGGAATCGATCCCACGGTGGGTGCAGTGACCGGCGGCGAGCCGCTGCGCACGCGCATCCGCGGCCAGCCGATCAACATCAGCCAGCGCAACGGACTGCCGATGAAATTTGGTTTTGGCACCGAGAGCGTGGACCGAGTTGAGGTCGCTCGCGGCCCGATGTCGGTCTTCATCGGTGGCTCGACCCTCGGCGGTGTGATGAACCTGGTCACCGCAAAGCCCTCGTTCCGCTCCGGCGCCAACTTAAGTGTGAAGGTGGACTCGAACGAGAGTTATCAGTTCCGGGCCGATGTCACCGGCCCAATCATCAAGGACAAGCTGGCCTACCGCGTCATCGCCCAGTACAGCGACGACAACACCTGGCGCGATTTTAGCAATTCGACCTCGCTCTTCCTCAACCCGCAGGTGACGTGGCGGCCCTTCCGCAAACTGACCACCCGGCTTGAGTACGCCCACCGCGATGTCCGGGGCAACATGATCAGCAATTCGATGCAGTCGACGCAGGCCTACCAGAACGACTACGATGCCCCCTCGCAGGCGCTGCTCGATCTCGGCAAGTCCCGCACCGGCGCACTCGCCGGCATCCCCTACACCGTCGCCGAGTATCGCACCCGCATCGCCCGGACTTTCGCCAACTGGCGTTTGGACAAGTTCACGCTCGATGGACGCTGGCGCGCTCTGGGCGAAGGTGAGTCCTTCACCGCCGGAGACTGGAAAGAAGGCTACGATGCCAATCATTTTGGGGAAAACGATTCGTTCTCCTCGAAGTACGATCTCGTCGAGAGTGAGACCAACCTCCGGGTGACCGACTGGCTTGAGCTCCGTTTGCTCGGCCGCTGGGCGGATCAGCGCAGCTACACCACCTTTTTCAGCAACGCACTCCGCCGCTATCCGGACGGCAGTACACCGCTGCTCTCGGCCACCACCACGGCAACCAAACGCCAGGAGAAGCCGCTGAACGGCAAATTCGAGGCCGTGTTCACCAAGGAGTTTCTCAAGATCAACCACAAGTTGCTCGCCGGGTACGAGGCCGCCTACAACCAGGCATGGTCCGTCAACCCGACCTTTGACTTCACCAAGCTCGCGGCGGTGGCGGCATCACCCAATGTCGTCGGCTCCCCCGCGAGCCTCACGGGCGCGAACATCCTCAACTACTTTGATCCACGCGTGCACGGCGTGCCCAACTACGCAGCCGCGCTCACCTGGAACGATGAGACGCTGGCTCCGGGCGTCACAGCCCAAAGCTACTCCCGCATCTTTCCTGAAGCCGGCTACGCCGCCTATAGCGGCAGCTTCTGGCGGGATCGCATCACGGCTTTCGCGGGATACCGCAACAGTGTCATCCAGCAGGGATCGTGGAACCTGGACCGCAACCGCGCCCACCTCACCAAATTCCTCAACACCGCCAAGACCTCCACCCAGTCCAATACCATCGGAGTGGTCTTCGAGCCTTTCCCTGGCCTCAATTTCTACGCCAGCCAGAACATTGGCGCCGAAGCGGTGGCCGCCGGCTCGCTGATCAACGCCGCCTCCGGTTTCACCTCATTGGTAACCAGCGAGGAGCGTGCCGCGAATCCGGTGCCCGATCTCGAAGGCACCGGCCGCGAAGCGGGTCTCAAGGTCGAACTTTTCAACCGCAGATTGATTGGCCGCGTCGGCGTGTTTGACCTCTCGCGTCGCAACACCGTCATCATCGACAACGAACGCACCGCGAACGACACGCGCAATGTCGGCACGGCCGTCGATCCGAATCCGACTACCCAGAACCTCGCGCAGACACCCAGGGTCCAGTGGAACCGTACGATTGACGGCAATCGCTCTGCGGGTGTGGAAATCGGTCTCACCTGGATGCCGAATCGCAACTACACCGCGACCGTGGAAGCCAGCCATCTTTGGACCAACAAGCTCACGCTCTCCCGGCCTCTTGCCGGCACGGCGGCGACCGCGCAGTCGATGATTGACTACGCGATCCTCAACGGGCGCCCGCTCGACAACACACCCGACGATACCCTGCGCATCTGGCAGAAATACTCCATCACCGAGGGCCGTTTGAAGAGCAGTTGGGTGGGTTTCGGTATTCGCTACCAGACCTCCCTGATGCCGCTGGCGAGCAATTCGTCCTGGGGCACGGTGCTTCCCGGCTGGACCGTGTTCGACGCGGCATTTGGGCACCGGCTGGTGGTGGCCGAGCGTACTATCGATCTGCAGCTGAACGTCGAGAATCTCACGGACAAACTCTATTCGGCAGGCGGCCGCACGTGGTCGCCGCCGCGCACGTTCACCTTCTCCGCCGGCACGCGATTCTGAGCGGCACTTGCCGATCCGTCAGCCTTGACCGGCGAAAGTCTCGCGACTTTCGCCGGTTTCCTTTTTAACTGCTCCACCCTCATGCCGCCTACCCTTCAGGCCGAATATGTCATTGGAGACCTGTGCCTGCGCTACCTCGCGCCCGCCGACCGTCTGGAGGCGTGGGGACTGGCGGTCTTTCCGGCGACCATGACTGGCCGTGCGATCACTCCACGCGAGTGGCTCGATGCTCCAGCCGTGCGCGATCTGCCGGCGGCGTGGAATCAAATCCAGGCATGGGAAGTGGACCCCTTGGTGCACGTTCATGTTCGAGGCGAAGCGTACCCGGGTGGATACGCGCAGGGGCGCACCTTGCGCAACTCGGCCACCACTCAATCGCTCTCCGTGCGCAACCATACCCGCGAGACCCTGCCGGATGGGAGAGTCCTCCTTCGCACCACGCTCGCCGCGAGCAGCGGTCTCGTCTGCGCGCACGAACTCATTGCTGACGCCAAGACCGGCACAATCGAGATCCAGACGAGTGCCGAAAACCCGACAAATGCTCCCATCACGCTGGAGTTCCTCAGTGCCTTTTCGCTCGGGGGACTCACACCTTTCTCCACCGACGATGCCCCGGGCCGTCTGCGGGTGCACCGGTTTCGGAGTGCGTGGAGCGCCGAAGGCCGGCACGAAGAGCGCAGCGTGGAGGAGCTCAATCTCGAACGCTCCTGGACCGGACACGGCGTGCGGTCGGAACGTTTTGGTCAATCCGGATCGCTGCCGGTGAACGGCTGGTTTCCTTTCGTCGGACTCGAGGACCGCCCCGCCGGCGTAATGTGGGCCGCGCAACTGGCGTGTCCCGGCACCTGGCACCTGGAAATTTATCGTCGCGCCGACCAACTGGGCCTCGCCGGTGGAGGGGCCGATCGACTCGACGGTGAGTGGAAGAAAACACTCCTGCCCGGTGAGCGCTTCGCAGCACCGCCGGGAACCCTCACCTCGGTCGTCGGATCGGTCGACGATGCGTGTGATCGGCTGCTCGCGGCCCACAAGAAGCGCGCGAAGGCGCGTCCCGAAGGCGAACACGATCTCCCGGTCGTATTCAATGAATGGTGTGCGTCCTGGGGAAATCCAACCCACGACCGCATGGTTCAGCTCGCGGGACAGCTGGCGGGGTTGGGCCTGACCTATCTCGTGATCGACGACGGCTGGGCCGAGCGCCCGGGTGATCGCTTCCAACAGAACGGCGATTGGAACGTGAACCGGCGCGCGTTCCCGGAGGGACTGCGAGCGACCAGTGACGCCATTCGCTCCCGCGGTTTGGTGCCGGGCCTCTGGTACGAGTTCGAAGCGATCAACCCCGGTTCGGCGGCGTGGCACGAGACCGCGCACCAGTTGCACCGCGACGGCGCGCCGCTCCAGGTCGGCAATCGCCGCTTCTGGGACTTCCGAGATCCCTGGGTGCACGATTTTCTCGCGGAGCGCGTCATCGCGCGCTTGCGCGACGACGGCTTTGGCTACCTCAAGGTGGACTGCAACGATTCGATCGGACCCGGAGTCGACGGACCGGAATCTCCCGGCGAAAACCTGCGGCAGCACCTCGACGGCGTACGTCGCTTCTTCAAACGCCTCCGCGCCGAGTTACCCGACCTTGTGATCGAGAACTGCTCCTCCGGCGGACACCGACTGGAACCGTCTCTGCTCGCCTTGACGGCGATGAGCTCCTTTTCCGACGCGCACGAAACTCCCGACATTCCCTTGATCGCGGCTAACCTCAACCGGCTCGTCTGGTCTGCCCAGAAACAGATCTGGGCGGTGTTGCGGCGTGGCGACTCCCCGGAGCGGCTCTGTTATTCGCTCGCGGCGACTTTTCTTGGCCGCATGTGTCTTTCGGGTGACGTGGCCGCGCTCACCCCGGAATCCCGAGAAAAGGTGCGCGAAGCGGTCGCATTCTATCGCGACGTCGCACCGATCATCCGTGACGGTACTTTCCGAACCCGGCGCGTCGGAGGTGAAGCCCTGCAACACCCAAGCGGTTGGCAGATTGTGACGATCACCGATCCCTCGTGCGAAAGAATTCTCGTCGTCTGGCACCGCTTCAGTGGTGAGGCGGAGACCATGACGCTAAGCCTGCCAAATCAGACGAGATGGTCCCTGCAGCGCAGGTTCGACGCCGCCGAAGGCCCAACCCTCCACCCAAACGGCCAATTGATATGGACGAGTGCCCTCCCCGGTTCGGGAGGAGTGTTCCTGCTCGCTGCGACCGGCCCGTGAATCGTGGAGGACCGCTCTCCTCCCCCCACGTCCGAGGAGACTGCTCTCTAAAATCCCCCACTCGTAAGTCCGGACCCAACGTCACGGGTTCGTTGTAAAATCCATCTGGCGGCTCGAACGTTGCGACTCGCTTACTTTACCCGATCCGCTGCCAGCCTACGGGGAACACCTCACCGGCGGCCGTGTGCGTCGGTCGCAATTTTCGGGAAAGTGACCTTATTGATCCATGGTTCCGTTTTCGGTTCTCGATCTTTGTCCCGTCCCGCAGGGCGGAACGGTGTCTGATGCCTTGCGCGCCACGCTGGACTTGGCGCGGCATGTGGAACAACTGGACTATCGGCGATTCTGGTTGGCGGAGCACCACAGCATGCCGGGAATCGCAAGCGCGGCGACCTCGGTGGTCATCGCACACGTGGCGGCTGGAACATCGAAAATCCGGGTGGGATCGGGCGGGATCATGCTGCCCAATCACGCGCCGCTGGTGATCGCCGAGCAGTTTGGTACGTTGGAAGCATTGTTTCCCGGGCGAATTGATCTTGGACTCGGACGTGCTCCGGGGACCGACCAATTCACGGCACGAGCCCTGCGACAAGGGCGGAAGAACGCGGTCGATACCTTTCCTCAGGACGTCATGGAACTGCAGGCCTATCTTCAGCCGCCCAGCCCGGGACAACCCGTCGTGGCGGTGCCGGGAGCGGGATCCCAAGTGCCGTTGTGGATACTGGGATCGAGTTTGTTTGGTGCGCAGTTGGCCGCCGCGCTTGGGTTGCCTTACGCCTTTGCGTCCCATTTTTCCCCGGATCATCTGGAGGAAGCTTTGGCCATCTACCGTCGCGAGTTTCAGCCGTCAGCGAACCTGCCGAAGCCCTATGCCATGGCCGCGATTGGCCTCTTTGCCGCCGATACCGACCGCGAGGCCCGGCGGCTATTTTCGTCGTGGCAGCAAAGTTTCCTGAACCTGCGCCGGGGTGAACCGGGTCTGCTCACCCCACCTGTCGATGACATTTCCGTTCTGGCATCGCCCGCTGAACTGGCCGGCGTCACCGCCGCCTTCCGTGAAGCCATCGTCGGGTCCCCGGCGACCGTTCAAACGGGCATTGCCGATTTCCTGGAGCGCACCCGGGTGGACGAATTGATGCTCACCTCCGCAATCTATGACCAAGGAGCCCGGAAACGATCCTTCGAAATCGCCGCAGGAATCCGTAGAAAGGGGTAAAGTCCGAAGGGTTTTTCGATAAGTCGTAAACGGCCGTAGGGAGGAACTTACGCGTGCTGGGTAGTATTGCACCTACCAGCGTACACTGCCGCCAAAAGAACTGGTGACCGAATCGACTGGATCGACCGGATCCAATTTGGCGCTTTCCGCATCGTTGCGCTTGCCGTGCGAGTGCGCGCTCCCTCTTCCATGTTGACGTTTTTGTGCACACCCTAAGCGGTGCAGGGGTGGAAGCCAACGAGTCGGTCAAGTCCGGCGTACGCCAATGACAATGGAACGAGCCGCAAGGCCACCTGTCCGAATGGTTGCCCAGTTTCCTGCCGTTGTGCTTTGTCCCCACTTCCCAGTCCTTCCACCGATCTTCGCAACGGGAAAGCGTTGCGCATGGTTCATCGTAGGATGGACTATTCTCGTAGGCACCGGCGGCGTATTTGCTCAGAGTGGGTTCAGTGAACTCATCCCATCCGGATTGCGCGAGGGTGACAGCGAGGTCGATCTTGAGCTCGTGTCGTACCTGCCGCCGGGCAATGGCCCCTTCCCGCTGGTCGTTTTCAATCACGGTTCAACGGGTACAGGCAGCGATCCGGCGGAATTCACCCGAACTTGGCACAGCCCGCTACTTGGAGCGTTTTTCAACCAGCGCGGCTGGGCGGTCGTATTCCCTCAGAGGCGTGGACGCGGGCGCTCTGGAGGGCTTTATGACGAGGGATTCGCGGCCGATCGCTCCGGCTACACGTGTGAACCAGGAAGGTCTTTGATGGGGATGGAGAGGGCGCTGACCGACCTCGATGCGGTCGTGCGGCATCTTCGGATCCGCCCCGAATTTCGCCAGGACGGCTGGCTCATCGCTGGGCAGTCCCGTGGAGGAATTCTCTCGGTGGTCTACGCCGGAACGCGCCCTGGGGTGTTTGCGGGCGTAGTGAACTTCGTCGGCGGATGGATGAGTGACGGCTGCGCCAATCCCTCGGCAATCAACACCGTGTCGTTCGCGCGTGGCGGAGCATTCCCGGGACCCACGCTATGGATCTACGGCGAGGCCGATCCATTCTATCGACTCGAACACAGTCGCGCGAACTTCGATGCGTTTCGAGGGGCTGGCGGCAAAGGGGAGTTTCTCGTGGTGGGGCCGGGGCCTCAGGGCAATGGACACTTTGTTTATCAACTGCCAGGGTTGTGGGATGCCGAACTGGACCGGTTCCTAGCCGGGCTGCCCGGAGCGGCGGCTTCCGCCGGCTCTACGGGAGGCCTTGGCAACGTCTCGGTGCGCGGGCACGTCGGAAGTGCACCGCTGATCCTCGGGGCGACGGTTGGAGGCGCTGAACCCCGGGAGTTAATCCTTCGGGCCATTGGTCCGGGGCTGAAGCCATTCGGGGTGACCGATGCCGTGGCAACGCCGCTCGGGCGACTGTACGGCTCCGATGGTAAACAGCTCGCCGAGATGGGACCGTGGGGGAACGACCCACTGTTGGAGACGGCGTTCCAGGCGGTAGGAGCATTTCCACTGACGCCAGGCTCGGCGGACGCGGCGCGAATCCTGGAACTCCTTCCTGGCGGATACACGGTTCACCTTGCTGACACTGTCGGCGCGAGCGGGACCCTCCTCGGCGAGCTCTACGAGCGTCCGGAGGGCTCCGGCCAAGGACTGATCAACCTTTCAGTCCGCACGGCGATTGAGAGCGGCGGTGGAGCGGTCATTGTCGGTTTCGTCGTACGCGAAGGAAATCCGGCACCGGTGCTGATCCGGGTGGCGGGTCCGGCCTTGGGGCAGTTTGGAGTCGCAGATGCGGCAGCACGACCGCGCGTGGTGCTCTACGACGGCAATGGTCGCCGCCTCGCCGAGAATGCGGGATGGGATGATTCAACCATGGTTCCGCTTGAGGGGGTGCGTCTGCGCGCTGAAGCGGGGATGGCAAGAGGGGCGTTCCCCTTCGCATCGGGCTCGGGGGACGCTGCGCTCCTGGTAAATCTGGAGCCTGGAGCGTACACGGTGCACGCACAGGCAGCGCCGGAGGAGGTCGTACTGGTTGAGGTGTATTCTGCTCCGGTGAAACCGGTTCCCTCGACCGCACGATGACCCTGCGGCCACGCCTACTCCACTGTATTTGCCCATCTTGTCCGAGCTAGGCTGCCGGTTGAAGAAAGGTCGCATCAAGAAATCACCCCGGGGACACTTTGCGAGCAACGTGGAAATGAACTTCCTGGGCGACCCCGATGAAGGCCTGCATTCCCGGAAGGATGTTCAACCTGGACAAGGTGGTGCCGCAGATGCAGCGGCACCCTGCTCAGATTTGGGCAAAGCTGGAGCATGAGTGTTTGGAGGCGGCAAGGAGGCTGGGATCGACGGTGGGGGTGATTTCCGGGCCGGTGTATGCGCCGGATGTGGAGCTCCCGCCGGCGGGAGATATGGTGCTCTTTACGGCAGGCAAGGACGGGGTCGCGATTCCGATACCGACGCACTTCTTCAAGGTCGTCGTCGCGCGGGTGAACGGGAAGCGGGGTGAGGTGGGATTGCTGATGCCGCATGGGGCGGACCTCAGGGTGAAGAATCTGGGAAAGTCTGTGGTGGCGGTGCGGGTGATTGAAGGTGTTACGGGGATCGACTTCATGCCGGAACTGAAAGCCAGCGACGAAGTCGAAACGAGGTCGGAGGCGCGATGGTTCAAGGGAGTCCGGCGAACGCCTCGCGATGATGAGCGCATGAGTCCTGGGAACCATGGGAGCGGCTGGCGGCGAAGAACTGCTTCGACGAGGACTCGGGCCGTGCTGCCTCCGAAGATTCGTTTAGGGACGTGGAATTTAAGGCGATAGCACGCAGGGATGAGGTCGCCAATTGGCGAACGGTTTGGGCAACTGTCCTGGGACCGACCGTCTTCTTGAACCGTGCCCGCGATCTCGTAGTTTCTTGAAGATTGAACCTACATCCTGACCTGACTTTACCCGATCCGCTGTGCAACGCATGAGGTCCACCTCAATGGAGCCTCTCAAGAGTGCCGCTGCTCTATGGCACCAACAATGACCGGTTAAATTACTCAATTCGTTCATATGCAGCAGCCGCAAGCTCTGGACTGCGGAACTCGGGTTAGCCGCGCTGATGCAAGGAAGCAACGTTGCTCTTACTCACCCGCCTCTGCGGCACTTCGTTGACCGGCTCCGCGTTACCGGGGAAAGTGCAACCGAATGCCAATATCTCCGTCTCTTCGTGCAAGCTACCGTCTCTTGATGGCGATTGTGTGTCTCGGTCTGAGTGGCGCGTTGGAGGGTCAGGTTGTACCCATCGTGACCTCCGCGCGGAGGCTCTCTGAGGAGACGGTGGGGCCCACAACCGAGGCCCGCTTCGAGTTGACAGTTCGCGTGTCGGAGGGCAACCGCGCGCGAGTGCGCATCTTCTTCTCCGATAACGTCGGCGGAAGCTACACTGAACTTGAACCCGCAGCGACCGTCGTACCGAACGCCGCAACGCCGGTCGTTGTGCGATTCCCCATCCGGCAGACCTTCGTCAACGGTCGGCACACGGTCCGGTCAATCGCAGTCTCGGACGCCGCGGGACGCGAGACCGAGTACGTTGCGACAGGACAGGTCCTCACCACACCCGCCGAGGCGTCCGGAGTCCCGCGACCCCACACCCTCGATTTCGCATCGCTCAGCTTCACCGTCGCCGGCGCCCAGTCTTCGGTTGTCCCGCCGCGTCTCGTTGACCTCTTCCGGTCGCCGGGCACGACGTTCGCACCTGGATCCGTTGCCGAGTTCGGCGTCGAGATCGCGCCGGGGAACACCGGACCCTATGACACGGTTCTCACGCTGGAAGGACCCGACAGCGCTACCGTGACTTCCCTCCACCCGGACCCGGCGTCCGGCCGATTTCGCTTCGTCGTCAGCGATCGGACGGCAAGCGGACTCTACCGACTGATGAGCGTGGTGGTCGGCGATCCGGCCGGGCGAGGGGTCAGGTACAATCGCGACGGCACGCTCAACGCGGGCCCTTGGGTCCCTGTCGAATCCGCGACACACCGCTTCAGGTTCAGCGACCTCGACGTGTCGGTTCGCTCGCCTGTCACCGAGATCATCCCCCCTCGGCTCACCGGCGCAGTCAGGGTCGGGGAACGCGTGCTCCGACACGACGACGCGATCGCGTACGACCTTACCTACTCCCCTGCCTCCGCCCTTGTACTCTCGATCGGCATCGAGGTCGTCGGCCCGGACGGGCTTTCGCGTCTGGTATCCGCCTGGTCGTTATCCGCCGCGCCGCTGAGGAGGGCTGAACTACGCATTTCTGAGAGCTGGCCCACCGGAAGCTACCGCGTCCAGCGCATCACGCTGCAGCCGGAGTTCTCGACAGGCATCAACTACTACCATCCCGGCACCACCCCACCCCCGTACGTCGTCGCCAGTCCGCCGCCAGCGGATCTGAACTGGGATTCGCTCGATTTCGTTCTGGAGCGTCGGCCGCCGCGGCCGACAATCACCGCTTTCCCGGCGGGTGCGAAATCCCTCGCCCTGGGGGCCAGTGCCGTCTGGACGGTCATGGCGGAAGGTCTCGACCTCGCATACCAGTGGTTCAAGGATGGCGTCGCCCTCCCGGGCGCGACGGGATCGACACTCGTGATCCGGGAGTTCCGGGAAGCCGACGAGGGGTCCTACACGGTGACCGTCACGAACGCCGGCGGGTCTGCCGTCCCGACTTCACCGATCGCCGCCCACGTCGCGAACCCTCGGATACTTCGACAACCCGCCGGCTCGGCCTCGCCCAGGGGCGAGGCGTTCGTGATGCATGCTCAGAGCGCCGGAGACGACGTCGTCTATTCCTGGTTTCTCGGCCTCCCCCCCGATCGATCGCGCCCCGTCGCCACCGGACCGGCTTCCAGTCTCAAGATCGGACACGACTTCGATGATCGCACCTACTGGGTCGAAGCCCGTAACTTGTACGGAGTCGCGATCAGCCAGCCGCTCGTCGTGCCTGGGACACCCTCCTTCGTAACGGTTCAGC
>JAEUGZ010000641.1 GCA_016794725.1 Opitutaceae bacterium
TCTACAACGCGCGCACCCGGCGTTTTGTCATGTGGTTCCACCAGGACAGTCCGAACTACGCCGCCGCCCGCGCCGGCGTCGCGGTGAGCGAGACGCCGACCGGTCCTTTCCACTACCTCGGCAGTTTCCGACCCAACGCCGGAATCCATCCGCTCAACGCCACCGAGGCCGAACTCGCCCCCGGTTCCGGCAACCTGCTCGTCCGGGACCTCGCCGGAGGGCAGATGGCGCGCGACATGACCCTGTTCGTCGACGACGACAGCACCGCCTACCACCTCTACGCCTCGGAATCGAATCAGACCTTGCACGTCTCGAAGTTGAGCGACGACTACCTTCGTCCCTCCGGTCAGTACGTCCGGATCTTTGTCGGAGAATCCGTCGAGGCTCCCGCGGTCTTCAAGCACCAGGGGCGCTACTACCTGATTGGTTCCGGCTGTACCGGCTGGGATCCGAACCCGGCGCGGGCGGCCGTGGCCGACTCGATCTTCGGCCCCTGGGTCGCGCTGGAGAACCCGTGTCGCGGTCCAGAGGCGGAGATCACCTTCCGCAGCCAGATCACGCACGTGGTGCCGGTGGCCGGCCGCGCCGGGCAGTTCATCGCCCTGTTCGATCGGTGGAACAAGTGGGACCTGGCCGACTCCCGCTATGTCTGGCTCCCCGTGCAATTCGACGCCGAGAAACGCCCCGTCATCGCCTGGGCGGAACGCTGGACCCTTCCATGATCACCCGTCCAAGATCCACCCTGCCCCACGCGGCCCTCTGCCACCCAGCGCTTATCGTCCTGATTGCGGTGGGGTTCGCCCTTCCGCTCGCCGCTGCAGCGACGCTGGCCGGAGCGGTGGCCGCAGACCGGCCGAACCTCATCCTGATCCTCGCCGACGACCTTGGCTACGGCGACGTCGGTTTCCACGGCAGCACCCAGATCCCCACCCCCAACCTGGACCGTCTGGCCGCGTCCGGCGTGCGCTGCAGCCAGGCCTACGTCTCCGCGCCCGTCTGCGCGCCCTCGCGCGCCGGCCTGTTGACCGGCCGCAACCAGGTCGAGTTCGGCTTCGACAACAACCTGGGTGCGCCGCAGCGCGGTTTCGATCCGGAGTTTGCCGGTCTGCCCGTGGAGGAACGCACCCTCGCCGACCGTCTGCGGGCGGCCGGATATGCCACCGGATTGTTCGGCAAGTGGCACCTCGGGGAACGGCCGCAGTTTCATCCGCGGCAGCGCGGCTTCGACGAATTCTGGGGCTTCCTCGGTGGCGCCGAACCGTACTTCCCCCCTGCCTCTGGCGATCGATCGACCTCCCGCGTTGAGTGCAGTTTCGGTCCCGTCGGCCCCTTGACCTACCTCACCGACGACATCACGACGCAGAGCATCGCGTTCATGCAGCGGCACCGCACGCGTCCGTTCTTCCTCTTCGCCTCCTACAACGCCCCGCATGCGCCCCTGCAGGCGCGCGACGAGGACCTCGCCCGGTTTGCAGGCATCGCCGACCTCAAGCGCCGCACTTACTGCGCCATGGTCGCCCGCTTCGATCATGAGGTCGGCCGTCTGCTGCGGGCCGTGGAGGAGGAGGGCATGGCGGCACGGACCCTGATCGTGTTTCTGAGCGACAACGGCGGGCCGGTGGACCAGAACAGCTCACTCAACGCGCCGCTTAATGGCCAAAAGGGCACCGTGCTTGAGGGGGGCCTGCGCGTGCCCTGCGTGCTGAGCTGGCCCGGGCGCCTCCCCGCGGGCCGGGTCTATGCCCATCCGGTCTCGTCCCTCGATTTCGCGCCCACCGTTCTCGCCCGGGCCGGAGCCAGCGCTGATCTAGTCCGGGGGCTCACCGGCACCGACCTCTGGACGCGTCTCACCGGCTCCGACCCCAGTCCGCCGGACCGCGCCCTGCGCTGGCGATTCACCGTCAGCGCCGCCATCCGCGAAGGAGACTGGAAACTCATCCGCTTGCCGGACCGGCTGCCGCTGCTCTTCAATGTGCGGGAGGATCAGGCCGAGCAGAACGATGTCGCGCTGCAGCACCTCGACCTGACACGCACCCTCCTCGGAAAACTGGGCGACTGGGACGCCCGCCTGCCCCATCCCGTCTTCCTCGAGGGAGCCGAGTGGAAACACCGCCAGCTTGACCTGTATGATGCGACGTATCCGCGTGCACAACCCCAGGCGAACGAAGCCCCGCCGCGGTTGATTCCCGCAAAGCCAGCCGTCACAGCGAAGTAAACCTGGGCTCCGTTCATACGCTTGCCAGGCCAGTGGGTTGAGTTCCAACGTGGAGAACGCCACCCATGACTGCCTCACGCACTCCCGACTTGTCTGGTTCTGCCGCCCTTCTGAGAGCCCAGGCACTGATGACGCCCGCGCTCGTGCCTTCGATCTCGACCGAACTGCTCGCCACCGCCGATGGCGAACTCAACCGGGAGTTGCACCACTTCATCTTTGCTCCGCCGTCCAATCCTCGCCTGCTGGCCGGAAAAACCATCGCGATCTGCTGCACCAACGGCGTCGAGGAGGTTGAAATCACCGGGTCCCTCCGCTGGTTGACCGAGCATGGGGCCACCGTCCATGTGGTGTCTCCACGGATTGGAGACTTTCATCCGACCCTGGGGCTGCGCTTTCCCGCGCAGTGCGCCACCCACGTCCTCGCCATCCGTTTGATGGAGAATGCCGGGTGGCTCAAGATTGACCGTTACCTTGACGAAGTCACCGTCCGCGACTACGACGCCTGCATCCTCCCCGGCGGGTGCTGGAACCCCGACACCCTCCGCGCCGACCCGCGGGCCCAGGCTTTGGTCCGCGGCATGCTCGAGGCCGGCAAGCCCACCTGCGCCATCTGCCACGGCCAGTGGGTCATGGTCAGCGCCGGCATCCTCAAAGGACGACGCGCCACCGCCGTCTGGAACATCCATCCCGACCTCGCCAACGCCGGCGCCACCGTCCTCGACGAACCCTGCGTCGTCGACGGCAACCTGATCACCGCGCGCTTCCCCTACGATCTGCCGCGCCTGATTCAGGCACTCGTGCAACAGCTGACGTCAACTCCCCGCGTCCGCCCATGACACCTCCTCGTCGTCCGGTCGCTTTCGACCGGTCCCAAGCCGCCACCTACGACGAGAAATACGTCAGACTCGCCGCCTTGCGCGATGCGCTGCACCTGCTTCTCAGCGCCGTGTTCGCCGACCTGCCCGCCGAGGCGCGTATCCTTTGTGTCGGCGCGGGAACGGGGCACGAGCTGATCTACCTTGCCCGGAAGTTTCCTCGGTGGAGCTTCACTGTGGTGGAGCCTTCGGGCCCGATGCTGGACGTTTGCCGCCACAAGGCCCAGGAGTGCGGCATCACACCACGCTGCGCCTTTCACGAAGGTTACCTGCATTCACTGCCGATTTCGACGGAGTTCGATGGAGCGACCTCGCTGCTCGTGTCGCAGTTTATCCTCTCGCCCGAGGCCAGAGTCGCCTTCTTCCGAGCGATTGCCGAGCGGCTGAGGCCGGCCGGCCTCCTGGCGAGTGCCGACCTGGCGTCAGATATCACCACTCCCGCGTACCAGAGTCTTCTCTCCGTATGGCTCCGATTGATGCGGGAAACAGATTCCCAGCTGGAGCAGATCGAACGTCTGCGCGAAGCCTATACGCGCGATGTGGCGGTGTTGCCGGCGGACCAGGTCAGTGCCATCATCGCTTCCGCCGGATTTACCGAACCGATCCTCTTTCATCAGGCCGGTCTCATCCATGCTTGGTACGCTGAACGGAGATCAAGCATCGCCTAAACAGGCCGGAGATTCAATCTGCTGATGCCCATCCCTTCTTTCATGAATGCCGGTCGCTGGGCGCTCCGATTCACTCTGCTCGTTGCGTGGCTTACGCAGGTCTTGCCAACGTGCGAGGCACGCGCTGCGACCGCGGTCGAGCAGAGACCGCGGCTTGCGGTCTTGACGGACATCGGCGGGGATCCGGACGACCAACACGCGGCATGTACCTGACCGGCGATCTGTCCCTGACCAGCCCGGAGTGGATCGAGCGCCATATCCGCAGTACAGGACCGCTGGGCCGGCTGTATCCGACGAAGACCTGGACGGCACCCAATCCGCATGCGTGCATGAAGGAAGGCGACACCCCCTCCTGGTTTTTCTTTCTGCCGCGTGGAGGCAACAATCCCAACGATCCGACCCAGCCCGGATGGGGCGGACAGTTTCGGCGGGCTCTCGACGGCTGGTACGTCGATCTCGATCCCGCCGCCGGCATCGATCCACCAACGACCGTCAGCCGGTGGCGACCCGCTTTCCAAACCGACTTTGCCCTGCGCATGTCCTGGTGCCGTCCAGAGACACCCAGCGATTCGCGCTGACCGAACCGCCCCCGAGCCGGCGGGCCGCCGCTGTCTCCCGCCGGCCCGGCAATATGCCACGCCGCCGTTCCCGCTCCTCCTCAGACCTGCAGCGTCCTCAGGGGCTCGAGCTACCCACGGGACGGTCCGCGGCGCGACCGCTGGGCCTGGCAGGATCGTAAGCGGGATTCGGACGGGGAAACTTCGCCCCGACCTCCTGCTGCCAGTCCAGCAACTCGGCCCGCAGGGACGCGACGCGCTGGGGTTCACGAGCGGCCAGATCCGTCGTCTCCCCCGGATCCAGATCGAGCCGGAACAACTCCACGCGGTCATCCTCCGCCCAGTGAATCAACTTCCAGGGGCCGCGCCGGATGGCGGCCGCCGGCGCCCCGCCCTGATTGCCATAGTGCGGGTAATGCCAATACAGCGCCCGCTCGGTCACGGCATCGCCTCGCAGGACGGGCACCAGGCTCACGCCATCGAGGCGCTGGCCGGGCGCCGGTCTTGCGCCGGCGGCTTCGAGCAGGGTCGGGAAAAAGTCCGGACTACTGACGGGGATCGATATCACTTCGCCCGGTTTCACAACCCCGGGCCAGCGGATGAGCAGGGGTTCACGGATACCGCCTTCGTACATCCATCCCTTGCCGCCTCGAAACGGCAGATTCGAGGTCGGCCAGCCTTCGCTGGTCGACAGTCCTCCGTTGTCGCTGGTGAAGATGACCAGGGTGTTCTCCCTGAGTCCGAGTTCATCTAGCTTCGCGAGCACTTTGCCCACCGCGAGGTCCATCGCCTCCACCATCGCGGCGTACACCGCATGGTCCTGCACCCGACGGACGTCACGCTCGTGCTCGCGTCCCCACGCCTCCTTCAGACCCAGGCGGGCCCGTTTTTCCTCGTACTTCCGGAGCAGGTCCGGCCGCGCCATCAGTGGAGTGTGCACGTCGTAAAACGAGTAGTAGGCGAAAAAGGGACGTTCCCGGTTGGCGGCGATGAAGTCTGCGGTCTCCGACGCGAGGCGGTCAGGCAAGTGTTCGCCGTCGGGACCATCCTTCAGGCGGGGATTTCCATACGGGGAAAAGTACTTTTTTCCGCCATAGGGTCCTCCGCGATCGATGCCCCCGAGGTTGTGGTCGAACCCCTGATTCTCCGGCCACCAGCCTTCCGGCCCCAGGTGCCACTTGCCGGCAAAAAAGGTCGCGTATCCAGCCGACTTCAACGCTTTCGCCAGCGTCGGGGTGTCGAGCGACAGACGATCCACATAAGGAGCCGGCAGCAGTCGTGTATTGCGCTTCCAAGCCCCGGGTGTGGCCGGCGCACCAATATAATCGGTGATGCCGGTTCGCTGGGGCCATTGACCGCACAGAATGCTTGCCCGGGTTGGTGAGCACACCGGACAGGCTGCGTAGGCATCGGTAAAGAGAGCCCCTTCCTTCGCCAGCCGGTCAAGGTTCGGGGTCTCATAGAAGCTGCTGCCATACACAGCGAGGTCGCGCGGTCCGAGGTCGTCCGCCAGGAAAAAGACAATGTTGGGCGGCCGTTTTGGGGCCGCCGCCACGGCCACCACCGCACTCAGCAGATAAACAAGCCAATACCAAGGCGGGGTCTTCATGGAGGGGATTGTCGTTGGCGAGGCGTTCCGGCGGCGCAGGTCGTTCCTTGGACCGGCCGAGCGGTCTGTCGCTCCACCGGCGGGGTGGACAGTCTTGGGTGACCGGGAAACAAACAGCGAAGGCTTCACTTGGCCAGTCTGCTTCTTGCGATCGCGTGGGAAACTTCCACCCGCCAGGCCCAGGTCCCAGACGACCGGGCTCGCTTCTTCAGTTTTCTGAGTGCCTTGATCCACCTCGACTCAGACGGGCTTCCCAGTACGCGGGCAAACTTTCCCGAATCGGTTCCTTCGCTCCAGTTTCTGTCAGAATCGCCCGGTTCCCGGTTCTGGTGGCGCTCCTGGGCCACCTGCAAGGATGGCCCGCCTGCTACGTGTATCTACGGAACTCCGGCTGCGCAGATGTACGTGGGGTGCGTTTCTCCTCCGACTTGGGCAGTGGGCTCTATGGTCGGAGGGTCCGCATTCGCGTAGACTGTGCTCACTTCATTGCCTCCCATGCTCACGCTGACCCTTTCCGTTCTGGTCGTTCTCGCTCTCGGCAGTCTCGTTCTGATCCGTTCGGTGAAGTCCGCGCCGGTGGGATTCGAGAACACGGAAGGATTCCACTTCGGAAATGAAGCTTGTGGCCAGGCCGCCCCGCGCGCAATCGCACCCGCGGCCCTCCGCCGTACTCAGCGCCGCACCGTGCAGCCCGGCTTCCTCCAGCCGGCAAGCTGCTGAAGTCGTCCGGGCAGGCGCACCGCTCTCGCGTTGGCACCCGCCCAGAGGCAAACCGAGGTCGTTGAACGAACTCGGGAGCCGTCAACGTGGCGCGCCCGCGAGCAGCGGACCTGACCTGTAGGTCCCCTGTCGAGCGCCCGTATTCGCTCCAGTCACCCCGGATGGAAATCGAGCGGTTACGCGGGCCGGCACTCCAGCCCCGCTGCGTTTTGCGTTGAGCTCGAAGCGTGCTTTCGCCCAAGTGACAGCCGTGCCCCCGCAGGATTCAGAAACCGCCCGCTGGTTCGCCGAGGAGGTTCAACCCCACGAACCGATTCTTAGGTCGTATTTGCGACGAAAATTCCCGGCGTTGCAGGATGTCGACGACGTTGTCCAGGAGTCATTTCTGCGCGTCCTGCGCGCCCGCATCGACGGCAATTTGCGCTCCGCTCGCGGTTTCCTCTTCACCGCGGCCCGGAATGCAGCCCTCGATGTTTTTCGCCGGCGACGCCCTGAATTTCACGGAACGATAGTTGAAGATGCCCCGTTGCGCGTCTTGGAAGATAGGCCCGGTGTCGCCGAGACCGTCATTCACGACCAGGAACTCAGCCTGCTCGCCGAGGCGATCGAGGCGCTGCCGTTGCGCTGCCGCCAAGTGCTGAAACTCCGCAAAATATACGGTCTCTCCCATCGGGAAATCGCCCAACAGCTCGGCATCTCCGAGCGCACGGTCAATGTGCAGGTCGGGCTGGGGGTGCGGCGTTGTGCGGACTTCCTCAGAAATCAGGGTGTGTTGGCCCCCCTTCCAGACACGGAGGGCAACGCACCGTGAAGTCGACGAATGCCTTTAGCCAGGGGTCGGCCGACCACGATATCGAGTGCACTGCAGCGGATTGGCTGGGTCGGCGCGATGGCGGTCTGACCGCCGAGGAATCGCGCGAACTGGATGCGTGGCTCAACGCCGATCCGCGTCATGCTGCGGCATTTGCCGGATTGGAGGCCGCACTCCGATCGCTCGATCGGCTCGCGTCACTCCGCCCCCCCCACTCCTCGGCACCCGACCCCGATCTTCCACTGCTGGCGCGACCCCGGACCGAACGCCCGGCATTCCGTCGAACCCGCCGATGGATCCCGTTGTCCATCGCCGCCGCCGCGGTGCTCGGCCTTGCCTCCTTTGCTCTGCCGACCTCGTTTTTCACTTCGACTCCGGCGATCGAACTTCTTTCCACCGAGGTGGGTGAATTCCGCAAGTGCACGTTGCCCGATGAATCCATCATCGAGCTCAATACGGACAGCCGGGTCGAGGTCGTCTACAGCGGCACGGGCCGGCGGGTAAAGCTGGTCCGCGGCGAAGCCTACTTCACCGTCGCCAAGGATCCCTCCCGACCCTTCATCGTCACCGCCGGGAACGTGGGCGTCCGCGCCGTGGGCACCGCCTTTAACGTCCGGATCCGGCCGGAGGCGGTGGATGTGCTCGTGACCGAGGGTCGTATCCGAGTGGACGATGCACCCCAAGGCGGCACTGCCCAGCCCGATCTCCGCCCCGAGCCGGCTCGGGCCGAGGTGGCGGCGGGTGAACGGGCGGTGATTCGTGCGGAGGCTTCGGTCAACCGCACCGTTTCCTCGTCAGTCGTGGTGCAACCGGTCGATCGCGGCGAAATGGACCGCCTGCTCGCCTGGCAGGACCAGCGGCTCGAGTTCGGACCCACCCCGCTACGCGACATCGTCGCCGAGTTCAATCGCTACAATCGCCAGCAACTCGTGGTCGCGGACGAAGAGACCGGGGCCCTGAGTGTCGGCGGCACGTTCCGTGCCCACGATCCCAATACCCTGGTTCATCTTCTGCAGACCAACTTCGGCATCGTTTCCGAGAAGCAAGGCCGGCAGACGATCCTGCGGCGCCGTCCCTAAGCCGTGACCATGCAGACGAGAAACCACGAATTGACACGAATGGACACGCATCCGGAGTGAGATTCGAGGAGTCGAGTACCTGAACTTACCCCACCCAAAGGTAAACCAGTCCCTCGCAACTCTCGGTCCCCGTTTTCATGCGTGTCGATTCGTGTCCATTCGTGGTTCAACTGCATCGTTCCGGCTAAGCCGCTTGGGCGAAGGGCGTGAGCGAAGACGGCCGGCGCCAAGCCGCTCCGAGCGGCGGTGCGTGCTGCTTTCGCCAAAAAATAATCGCATTCCAGGTTAGTCATTCCGCGGACGTGTCCCGTCTCTACCTGTGCCGGTGCCTTTGTCGGGCTCGACCTGAGCTCCACCGCGTTCGTACTCTAACCCCATGCCCGTTGATGCCCCGCATCATCCCTACCCCTACCTTCTCTCCTGGCGACCGCTCTGGTTACTGCTCGCCCTGGCGTCCGCTTTGGCGCCGAAGCCCGTCACGGCCGCACCATCGGCGGAGCTGGAATTCGACATCCCCGCCGATGACGCCGTTCCGGCCCTGAGGCTCTTTGCCACCCAGGCGCGACGGCAGGTCATCTATTCCGGTTCTGCCGTTGCCAATCTCAAAACCGCGGCCGTCAAAGGTCGCTTCACCGCCCGTCTCGCCCTCGTCCAGATGGTCGCCCACACCGGGTTGACCGTGGTCGAGGATGAGAAAACCGGCGCATTGGCCGTCTCCGCCAGTCGCCCTCCACCTGCCCATCCCGATCCGCCAAGGCATCCCTCGCCTGAAGACAAGTCCCCCGACCCCACCATGAAGCGACGTACCCTCTTAAGCGCGCTCAGTGCCCTCCTCAGCATCAGCCCCGCCGCCGCTCAAACCCAAAAACCGGCCACCGTCGACCAGAAGACGGACGAGATCATTCAACTCTCCGTCTTTCAGGTTCAATCCAGCCGCGAACACGGCTATCGCGCCGCCAGCAGTGTCACCGCCACGGGCATTGGCACCGAGATTGCCAACATCCCGGTCAATGTCGGCGTCGTCACCCAGGATTTTATCCAGGACTGGGGTGGCGTCGAACTACGCGACGCCACCAAGGGTGTTTCCGGATTCAATTCCGACTCCCAGAACTCGAATCGCGTGTGGTTGCGTGGCTTCGAATCGTCGCGGATTCTGCAGGACGGCTTCGAGATCGGCTTCGGCATGATGACCGACGGGGTGGACCGCATCGAAATCATCAAGGGACCGTCGGCCATCTTCCACGGCGAGGTGAACCCGGCCGGCGTGGTCAACTTGATTTCCGCGCGACCGACTTGGCGGCCGCAGCATCAGGTCCGCCTCACCTACGGCAGTTTCGAACACTACCGCGCCTATTTTCAGACCTCCGGACCGATCATCGACGACAAACTAGCCTACATGGCGTTCGCCTCGTACACCGACGAAAAGGGATGGGCGGACCACATGATGCGTCGCATCAAGATCGCCGGCGGCGCAGTCACCTGGCAACCGCTCCCCAAACTCAAGTTCACCCTCGACGCGCGCCGCACCGACAAGGTCCGCATCGAATCCGCCCTCCTGCCCTTCAGCCACCCGGCCTTCGTGGCCGCCGTGCAGGCCGGCCAGGTCGCTCCACTCACCACGGCACGCGCTTGGCTCAACGCCAACCCGCTCTACGGAGTGAATACCGGACAGAACGCCATTCTGGTCGATCACTTGGTCTTCAAGAACCGCGAACAGAACCCCTTTAACGGCAACTACCCGCAAACCGAGAACCGCCAGACCATTCAGGCGGAAATGACCTACGCGCACAGCAAGGCGGTGAACTTCCGCCTCGCCGCTTTCGACAACGAAGCCGACCGGACCGGAGGATTCTACACCAGCTTCCGTCCGGTGGCGGGCTACAATCGGGACCTGATCTTCGCCGCCGCCGAGCATCGCTTTAACTACGGATTCTCCGATACGGCGCGCTCCGGACTCAAGGCTGACCTCAATCTGAACTTCTCCGTCCTCGGCGTGCATCACGCCATGCTCGTCGGCTACGAACACGGGAAGAGGGAATCGGGCTCGTCCAATATCAACACCCTCGCCACGGTCTACAATCCCCGGACCGATCCCGAGCGCGACGCCCTGGCCGAACTCCGCGCCCGCAATCCAGCCTGGTTCCCGCCCATCCCGGACTACGGTCGGCTCGCCTCTGACAGCTACTACGTCGCGAATCAGATGAGCGTGCTCGACGGCCGGCTGCGCCTGCTGGCCGGAGCCCGGAGGATGGACCTCGAGGTCTACTCGCCCGGTGCCACAGCCGGAAGCGGACGCACGAACAAGCAGTCGAAAGCCACGCCGCAGGCCGGACTGCTCTACCGTCCGTCCGATCTCGGCGCCTTCTACGTCAACTACAGCGAATCCTTCGAATCCCAACTGGTCGTCGACGCACTCGGTGGCGTTTCCGGCCCCATCACTGGCGACGGAATCGAAGCCGGTGTCAAAACCGACTGGATGGATGGCCGTATCTCCGGCACGCTCGGCGTCTACCGGATCGAACGGGCCAATATCGCTCGTCGCGACACGCCGCGTGAGCGGGAGCTGAACATCACCCCGCTTTGGATCATGGGTGGCGTGCAGCGCACCGAAGGCCTCGACCTCGATGTGACCTGGACCCCGCAGCCCAACCTTCAGTTCATCTTCACGTATGCCCACATGTG
>JAEUGZ010000424.1 GCA_016794725.1 Opitutaceae bacterium
GTTGAAGGAGCTTTCGCTGCTGAACACACTTTGGGCGTTGATCATCGTCGGAGTGGCTGGCGGTCAGGTTTTCAACCTATTTGTCCTCCGTAACTTCATGGAAGACCTGCCGAAGGACCTGTTTGAGGCGGCGGAAATGGACGGCGCCTCGCATCTGCAGCAGATCCGCCACATCGTTGTTCCGATGTCCGCGCCCATCATCGGCACCCTGTCCATCCTCGCATTCCTGGGCAAGTGGAACGACTTCCTGCTGCCGCTCATCGTACTCCGCGACAAGGAACTCTTCACCCTCGGCGTCGGACTCATCTACCTCGATGGGGAGTATGTCAAACAGTGGGGCCAGATAATGTCGGCCTACTTCGTCGCCTCCATTCCCCTCATCATCCTCTTTCTCTTCTGCATGCGCCTGTTTGTGCGCGGGCTCTCAGCCGGAGCGATCAAGGGTTGATTTTGCTGGTGCGCCCTCCCCGGGCACGACCACACCTGTCCAGAGAGTATTGCCACCGTCGAAGGGGCCCCTGTTCAAACAGGGAGGAGTCCACTCAAACCTTGACTTGGATCAAGGCGGGCAATCGCCGGGGCTGCTAGTCTTTCCGCCTGCAACCACGCAAGGCACTTCCGGATGCTGATCCAGCTCAACCCCTCCAACTCCTCAGATATGAATCAAACCCCCTCCTCCGTCGATCCGACGTTCTTCGACGTCCGCGAGATTCCCTGCCGCCTGAAGCACGCGCAGATCTTCGAACGCTGGAGCGACCTCGCGGTCGGCCAGCACTTTGTCCTGATCAACGATCACGATCCGATTCCGCTCTGGTATCAGTTCAATTCCCAGTTTCCCGACGCCTTCGAGTGGGACTACCTCCTTCGTGGCCCGGAAGAGTTTCGGGTCAAAATCCGCAAGACCCGCGCCGTCACCGTGCCGGCGTCCATGCCGCGCGCCACACTGCCCACGGGTGTCGGGGGCTGCGGATCCAAACGCGACGTGATCGAAGTCGACGCGCGGGGACTCGAACCACCGGAGCCGTTGATGCGCATCCTGAGCGGACTGGAAACGCTCCCGTCCGGTCGGTCGCTGCAAGCAATCACGGACCGCCAACCCTGCCATCTGTTCGGCGAGGCTCAAGCCCGGGGATTCCGCCATGACTGCACCGAACAGCCCGACGGAAGTTGGGTCACTCTCCTCACCCGGAACTAAGCCACCCGGTCGCGTCACCGCATCGGCCGTCCGACCGGCACCGCCCATGGCGGCCAGCTGGCTTGCGACCCAAGGTCGCCTACCCCTGGCCTTCATGCTGCTGGGACTCGGCTGGCTGGGCGTCGCAACGGCCATGCTGGCCCTTTCGCCCGGCGTACTTGCGCTTTCCCACGCGGCTCCCGCGGTCGTGGCCCTGACCCACGCCTGGGTCCTCGGCGTCTTTGTATCCGTGGCCACTGGCGCCATCTACCAGATTGCTCCCGTGGCGCTGGGCACGACCCTTTGGCGGGAGCGTCTCGGTTGGTGGCATTTCGCTCTGCAGAGTATCTCAATCCCAGGCATGGTCTACGCGTTTTCCCGGTGGGACATGGCCACGCTCGGCCTCTTCGCGAGTCCCTTCGCCCTCGGTATCGGCCTGTTCGCGATCAACACGTGGAAAACCGTGCGAAATTCCGGTCGGCACGATGCGGTGGCGTGGTCACTCCAACTCGCCGCCCTCTGGTTGCTCCTCACCGTGGTCGTGGGGCTCGTCGCCGCGGCGAACCGTCTCTGGACGTTTCTCCCGTTCGATCCCATCACCGTGCTGCGCGCGCATGCCCACCTTGGGCTCGGCGGGTTTTTTCTCACGCTCTTGCAGGGCGTGACCTTTCGACTCGTTCCGATGTTCACCCTGGGTGATGTGCCGGACTGGCGCCCCGTACGCAGCGGCTTGTGGCTGTCCCAGTTTGGTCTGATTTCCCTGGCCCCGGCTCTGCTCCTGCAATGGAACCTACTCGCCAGCGCCAGTGCCGTTCTCGTGCTCGCCGGCATGCTTTCCTCGGGGCACGCCTTTCGCCGGACCCTGGCCACACGAAAAAAGCGGGCGCTGGATCCCGGGCTCCGGGCGTTCCTGGCCGGCTGCGGCGCGCTGCTCCTGGCTCCGATACTCGGGCTACTGCTCCTTTGGCCGGCTTCGCCTTGGGGCTCAGGCGGGGGAGGATTCGGAGCGATGCCTTATGCGGTCGCCCTGCTCGTCGGTGGATTGCTGCCCGTGATTGTGGGAATGCTCTGCAAAGTCATCCCGTTTCTGACCTGGATGATCGCCTATGGACCCAAGGTCGGGCGGGTGCCCACTCCCTCCGCAGGGGCGCTCACCGCTCCGCGCCTCGAAGCCTGGGCCCTCAGCCTGCAAGGGAGTGCCGTCGTGCCCCTCTTCATCGGGGCCTGGACGCAGGAGCCGTGGCTTCTCTCCCTTGGCGCGTGCCTTCTCGCGGCCGGTGTCATGCTGTTTGTCTACCACGCCGGACTCGTGCTGCGCCACCTCTGGGCCCCCAGAATCCCGGCATCGGCAGCTCCACCTTCACCATGATCACCACCGACCTCAACCCCGCCACTCTCTGGCAGGCCCTCAGGGCCATCCCCGATCCCGAATTTGGTGTCAGCATCGTCGACCTCGGACTCATCTACAGCGTCGAATGCACCCCGGATCTTGTGCAGGTTGTCATGACCCTCACGACGTCCTCATGCCCGTCCGGAGGCTGGATCCATGAGGGTGTGCGCGCCGCCGTGGAACAGTTCGCCGGATCGCGCGAGGTCCAGGTGGATCTGGTCTTTGAACCCGCCTGGACCACCGACCGGCTCAGCGCCGAGGCCCGACGAGTGCTCGGAGGCGATGAAACGCAGTAGGATCCTTGGGTAAAAGATCCCTTCGCCGTTTCGGGGGCGCGACCGAGGCGTCGCAGCCTTCAGAATCTTCCGCGACCGGCTCAGGGTCCGAGCGGCGCCGGCTCGCGCAGCACCGGGTCCACGCTTCCGCGCCTCCGGTTTCGCCGCTGGATGGCGCGCTCCCGCATGCGGTCGAAGGCAAGGTAGACGACCGGTGTCGTAAAGAGCGTCAAGGCCTGGCTGAGGATGAGCCCACCCACGATTGCATAGCCCAGGGGTTGGCGAAGTTCGGATCCGTCGCCATGGCCAAGCGCCATGGGAATTCCCCCCAGCATCGCGGCCAGCGTCGTCATGAGGATGGGACGAAATCGTTTCAGACAGGCCTCAAAAATCGCATCGTCTGGCTTCGCCTGATGCTGTCGTTCGGCCTCGATGGCAAAGTCGATCATCATGATCGCGTTTTTCTTCACGATGCCGATCAGGAGCAAGATTCCAATGATCGCGATGACGCCAATGTCGTGGCCAAAGATCCAAAGCGTCAGCAACGCTCCAAGGCCCGCCGACGGCAGCGTGGAGAGAATCGTCAGGGGATGGATGAAACTCTCGTAGAGCATGCCGAGGATCAGATAAATCGCGATGATTGCCGCCGCGATCAGGTAAGGCTGCGACTTAAGCGACGTCTGGAAGGCCTGCGCCGTCCCCTGAAACGCCCCGGTCAGCGTCGGCGGCGCCCCCATCTCCGCCTCGGCCTGCTCGATCGCCGTCACCGCGTCACCCAGCGCCACATCCGGGGCCAGATTGAATGAAAGGGTCACCGAGGGGTACTGGCCCAGGTGATTGATCGAAAGCGGCTTCGAGGTACGCGTGTCGTAGGTGATGAGCGATGACAGCGGCACGTGTCCTCCAGTCAGGGGTGATTTCAGGAACAGTTGGTCAAAGCTGGTGGCATCCTTCTGCAGCTCGGGTGGTATTTCGATGATCACTCGGTATTGGCTGACCTGGGTGTAAAACTGGGTGATCTGCCGCTGTCCAAAGGCGCTGTAGAGGGCATTGTTGATCGCCTCCGCCGGAATCCCAAACCGTGACGCGGCCTCTCGGTTGATCTCAATGGTCAGCGCCGGTGCGCTTGACTGCTGGTCCGAGGTGACGTCCCGCAGCTCCGCCATGCCTTTGAGGCGCTCGAGGATTCGCGGCGCCCAATTGTTCAGTTCGTCAACATCCGCACTGCGCAGGGTGTACTGGAACTGAGTTTTCGAAGTCAGACCACCGACATTGAGGTCCTGCTGGGCCTGGAAAAACAGCGTCACCCCCGGTATCGAATCAGTCTTCCGGCGGAGTCTCGCCATGATCGTCCAGACCGGGTCGCGGGCATCCCGCTCCTTGAGGGTAATCCAGTAGCGGGCGTTGTTCAGGCTCGACGAACTCCGGCCACTGCCAACGCTGTACTGCAGGGCCAATACGCCCGGATCTGCCTGAATGATTCGACCAATCTGCTGGACGCGTTCGGACATGGCCGTGAACGAAATGTCCGCCGCCGCTTCCGCCGTCGCCGTCATGAAGCCGGTATCCTGCTGGGGGAAAAAACCCTTCGGCATCTTCACAAACACCAGAACCGTCACCGCCAGCGTCAGTCCGAGGGAGATCAGGGTGGCACCCTGGTGACGGAGGACTACCCTCAGCAGTCGCTCATAGAGGCCTTCCATGCCTTTAAAGAATGACTCCAGCACCCCATCCGCCCGCGCCCGCCAGGTGTTTCCGATTGGAGGCTGATGGTGGTGCAGGAAGCGGGAGCACATCATCGGAACAAAGGTCAGGGAAACAAATCCCGAGACGAGGACCGTCGTTGTCACGGTCACCGCGAATTCCCTAAACAAGCGGCCGACAATTCCACCCATGAGCAGGATCGGTATGAACACGGCCACCAGCGAGAGACTGATGGAAATAATGGTGAAACCAATCTCCCCCGCCCCTTTGAGCGCCGCTTCCATCGGTTTCATGCCCTGTTCAATGTGCCGATAGATGTTCTCGAGCATGACGATGGCGTCATCGATGACAAACCCGACCGAGATGGTCAGGGCCATGAGCGAAAGGTTGTTTAGACTGAATCCAAGCACGCGCATGACGGCAAAGGTCGCGATGATGGAGATCGGCACCACCGCGCTGGAGATCAGCGTCGCCCGGATATTCCTCAGAAAGAGGAACACCACCGTGGTCACCAGCAGCATTGTCAGGGCCAGGTGAAACTCCACTTCCGAGACGGATGCACGGATCGTACGCATCCGGTCGCTCAATACCTCCAGTTCGATGGCGGGTGGAATGGTCGCCTGAAGTTGCGGCAGAATGGCACGGATGCTCTCGACGGTCTCGATGACATTGGCATCGGCCTGTTTGCGGATCAATACGCCGACGCCGCGCTCATTGTTGACCCACGCCGCCGACCGCGTGTCCTCCGGCCCGCGGACCGCCCGGCCCACGTCCCGCACCCGCACGGGCGCGCCGCCGCGATAGGCAAGGATCAGATCGTTGTAGGGTTCGGCCTGCAGAAGCTGGTCATTGGCGTAGATCGAGAGCGTCTGACGGGCACCGTTGAGGCTGCCTTTCGGCGAGTTGATGGTCGCCGAGGCGATCACCCCGCTGACGTCGTTCAAACTCATGCCAAGCGAGGCCAGTTTCGCCGGGTCGATCTGCACCCGCACCGCGGGCTTTTGCTCCCCCATGATGCTGACCTGGGCCACGCCCCGGAGCTGCGATATCTGCTGGGCGATGACATTGGCCGCATAATCGCTCACCTCGGTCAATGGCAACACCGACGACTTGACGCTCAGGATCATGATCGGCGAGTCGGCGGGATTGACCTTGCGGTAGGTGGGCGGGCTCGGCAGCTCATTCGGCAGCCGCCCTCCCGCCGCACTGATCGCCGACTGCACCTCCTGGGCCGCGGCATCGATGTTCTTGTCGAGGTCGAACTGGATTGTGATCGACGCGTTTCCCAGCGTGCTGGTCGAAGTCATCTGCGCCACCCCCGGAATCAGGGCGAGTTGGTTCTCCAAGGGCGTCACCACGGATGAGGCCATGGTCTCGGGGCTGGCCCCGGGCAGGCCGGATGACACCTGGATCGTCGGAAATTCGATCTGGGGCAGCGGAGCAACCGGGAGCAGAGGAAACGAGATGAGTCCGATGAGGAAGATGCCGGTCGTCAGCAGGGTGGTCGCGATCGGACGATGAATGAACAGGGTTGATACGCTCATGACGCTTTTCCCTCCACGACGACCTTGGCTCCCGGCTGAAGTTTGCTCTGCCCATCGCGCACCACCTGTTCACCGGCGCGCAGGCCATCCTCGATCACGGTCTGGCCTTCGACCGATGGACCCGCCTTCACCGGCCGTGCCTCCACCGAGTGGTCCGCTCGAATGACATAGGCAAAGGTGCCGTTCAGACCAGCCTGGACCACCTCGGCGGGGACCGTGACCGCCTTGGTCCGGCGCTCCACCAGCAAGCGAGCCGAGAGAAATTGCCCTGGCCAGAGCGCGAGGTCCTTGTTCTCGAAGGTGGCCTTCAATCGCACCGTACCCGTGGCGGTGTCCACCGCATTGTCGACCAACTCGAGTCTTCCCTCGCCAATGACGACGCCGTGCTCGCCGAGGGCCTGAACCATCGGCGGCGAAGCGTCAGCGGCGACGCGGCGCTGGACAGCCGGCAGGTGGTGCTGGGGCAGGCTGAAGACCACCGAGATGGGCTGTAACTGAGCGACCACGACAATACCCGCGGCTTGGTTGGCGGTGACCAGATTTCCAGCGTCGATCATCCGAACGCCGGTGCGACCGGCAAAGGGGGCCCGCACCCACGTGAAGTCGAGATCGAGCTGGGCGGCCGCGATCGCCGCCTCGTCGCCTTGAACCTGCGCCGCCAGTTGGGCCACCGCGGTTTCCTGCTGGTCGAGCAGCTGCCGACCCTCCGCTTCACTTTCGACCAATGAACGAATCCGCAGCAGTTCGCGGCGCGCATTGGCCAGCAGGGCATCGTTCTGTGCCTTGCGCGCCCGGGCTTGCGCGAGCGCTGACTCGTAGGGCCGGGGATCAATCCGGGCCAGGACGTCGCCCGCGGCCACCATCTGCCCCTCCGTGAAATTCACTTGATCGAGGGCCCCGCTGACCCGGGGCCGGATGTTCACCGCATTGTGGGCCTGCACGGTGCCCAGGCCCACGAGCCAGATCGGAACCTCACGCTCGACCGCGGTGGCCGCCGCCACGGTCACGGCTTTGCCCCGCGTCCCAACGCCGGGCGGAACCCCGGCCACTGCGGCCGCCCGTCCGTGAACCTGCCGCCAGGCGAGGTACCCGCCCACGGCGACCAGCGTGACAACGACCAACCAGAAACGTGTTTTCATAAATTCACCACCCTCCTCCCAAGGCCTTCACCAGGGTCACACTCGCGGCAAACTGCAGGGCCCGCACCTGGACCACGAGACGCTGATTGGCAATGGCTGTCCGCTCCGCATCGGTCACATCCAGGTATCCGATCCGTCCTGCGCGGTAGCGCACGCTCACCAGGTCGGCCGCGCGCCGGGACGAAGCCACCGCCCGGTCCAGCACGCGCCCGCGTTCCGCCAGCCGCGCGAGATCCGAGAGAGCCGTTTCCACCTCCTGGAACGCCACGAGCACCTGCTGCCGGTAGTTCGCCGCCGCTTCATCATGCAGCGCGCGTACGCGGGCCTCATTGGCACGATTGCGTCCCCCGGTAAACAGCGGCAGCGAGACCGAGGGAGCAAACGACCACTCGCGATTGCCCCAGGAGAGCAACGAACCGAGTTCATCGCTCGCGTAGCCACCGGAGCCCACGAGACGGATCGAGGGGAAATACGCAGCGAGGGCGACCCCGATCTGCGCGTGCACCGAAGCCAGGGTCCGTTCAGCGGCGGCCACATCCGGCCGGCGTTCGAGCAGCTCGGAGGGCAG
>JAEUGZ010000435.1 GCA_016794725.1 Opitutaceae bacterium
GTACGCGCTGATTGGGTCGCGGCGCGAAGCGTGGCCAGCCAGAACAGCCCGAGGAAGAGCGGTGGCATGGCGAACGCGAACTGGTTGAACAAAAAACGATCCTCCGGGTAGATCCAGCGTGTCACGCTGGCAGGCATCACGGAACTGGTCGACGTGGTGGCGAGCCAGAGGTACGCCACCTGGAAAATCACGATGGGAATGCCGCAGAGGGGCGACTGGATCCAGGGGTCGACCCGCCGGCGCCGTGCGCCCAGCAGCAGCGCATAGCCCAGCAGGCTGCCGGCGAGATTGGCGACCAAGGCGGCTCCGATCTGATGGGCGCACTGCCGCTGGTCCGCGTTCATGTTTCCCTCGATCAGGGTGTACCCCTGCAGATTGAGGGCGAGCAGGATGCCGATGGGAAGCGTCCAGAACCAGAGCAGGGCGGACGGTCGGCTCAGGACGGCGGGCAGGAGCGGACGGGACGAATCAGGTGCGGGAGGAGTTGAAGAAGCGGATACGAGCATGGCGTTCGGACACGAGATGGAGCAGGATCAACCCTGGAAGAAAAACCGCGGTACCGACGATCAAGTGAAGTATCGCCCCATAGGCTGGCGGCAGATGAGGGAGAAACCAGCGGTGCAGTTGCAGGACCGCGACGATCCGCAGGCCGTTGACGAAAAGGGTGAAGGGCACCGCGAGGAGGACGCCACCGAGGATAGAGACGGCGGCGTGGATGCGCCGACGGACCAACACCTGCGCGAGAAAGACCGCGGCGAGCAGGAAGAAATCGGTCGCGCTGCATGCGGCATTGACCATCACCGGGCCGTCAAACATCGGGAGCATCCAGCCCGAGGGAGCTGGAAATACCGGGGCGCCGATTAGCCCTCCGGCGACACGCGCCGCCCCCTGTGCGAAAACGGCGAGCTCCGCCTCGGGCCAGATCCTCAGGCCAACGAGCGCCAGCGCGCCGGCCAGAGCCGGCGCGATCCAGGCGCGAAGCGGCGAGGCGGTGAGAGGCAACCGTGGCAGACGCATGACTCCGACTGTGACGGACTCGCGTGAGGTCCGTATGAAGTCGGTGTGCGGATTGTGTGAAAACGAACAGCCGGCACCTTTCGCTGCGCCGGCCGCGCCCGATCACCGCCTGGGTTCAGGCAAGGACCGACCGAAAAGACCTGACGGCACTGGGCTCAACCGGAAGCAGCCCGTTGAACCACGAATCGACACGAACGGACACGAATGAATATCGGGACCACAAGAGATGAGGGATCGGTTCACACTTGGGTGCAGACAATTCAGGTTCTCAGCTCTTCCATCCCCCCTCCGGATTCGTGCCCATTCGCGTCAATTTGTGGTTCAACTTCCTGCCTCAGCTAAGGGAGTTCCGCCAGCCGCAGATTGCGAAATTCGACCTGCATCGCCAACTTGGGATGAATCTGCAATCCGATCGGGGCCGGGGTGGCATAGGCCGGATTGGTGTACTGCGAGGCTGGTTTGCCGTTGATGAAGACCGTGAACGTGGTGCCGCGCGCTTCGAGGCGGAACGTGGTCCATTCGCCCGCCTTGAAGTTCGCCGCGGCGGCCGTGGCGCGCCCTTCCTCGGGATATGCGTTTTTGCCACCGGTGTAGAAGGAGCCGGTCATGTCGCGCTTCAGGCTGCGTGAGACGCCGATCTGGAGCTGCAGTTCGGGTTTGCGCAGCATGATCCCTGAGTCGATCTCGCCCTCCCACCTCACTTCGCACTCAAGGATGAAGTTGGCGTACGACTTCTCCGTCCAAAGCATGCTGCCGGTTTGTTTCTCGTCATTTTTCCCGACGAGGGTGCCGTTTACCACCGTCCAAAACGGGTTGGGTGCCGGAACTTTCCATCCGCTCAGGTCGCGGCCGTTGAAGAGGGGCGCGAGCGAGGTGGCGGACGGAGCTGCGTTCGAAAAGGAGGCGAGGAAGGCGAGGAGCAGGGGAAGGGTAAGGCGGAGATTCACCCACAAGCTCTGACCGCACGGGCGCCCGGTGAAAAGGCTCTTTTGCTGCCGGTACCCGGTTCCGGGCTCGTTTTCGGACACTCTGGCGCGGGGACGAGAGGGAGTCAACGTTCAGGAGGTTGGATTCGACTCTGCCGGCCTGGAAACCGTGAGTCCATCCGGATGCTAACCTTTGACCACGAATCCCGCGACGGCGCATGACATTCGCCGGACGAATGGGCGCGAATGATGACGGGAAGGGAACGCGACCTGTCGCGAGGTCACTCACTGGCGCGCTCGTCCGTCCGGATCATTCCCGCCCGGGCCAGGCCGGTCTTCGCCTCGGGTGAGGCCATGAAGAGGCGCCAGACGCCGCCATCCCGCAGATTCTCCAGCATCAGCAGGGTAATGCCCTGGGCGATACCAATGCAGTCGCGGGCCCGCCAGCCGTTGTGCGGGTTGAAGGCGTCGACGAATCCGTAGCGCCCGTGGATGCCTGGTCCATGGCGGTCGTGGAAATGAACCAGAGTCTCCGTGCATTCCGCCGGGGCGAAACAGAGGGATCCCGCGACCGCGCTTGGCACGAGGGTGCCGTCAATGCGCGGATCGCGCCGCTCCGAGGCATGCAGGGGCGGGCCGCCCCAGTCGACATACCCGTGGGCCGAGTCGCTGGCGGAGACACCCCAGGCCGATTTGCTCCAGTGGGGAAATTCATCCACAAGCCCGGCGCACCAGTCCCGCTGGGCCAGGGTGGCGTCGACGGAGTTCTGCCAGTAGTCGATCCCTCCGTCGCGCCGACCGCGGAAGTCGAACCAGGCATGAGAGAACTGATGTACAAAAAGCGGTGGGTGGTGAAGGAAAGTGCGGCCGGCAAAGTGCACCCACGGCTCGCGCCGCCAGGCGCGCCAGCTCCGGGCTGGAAGCGGCCGACGGCCGGTTCCCAGGGCAAGGAGGTAAAGGATCGGGTGTTCGCTGTAGTAATCCCAGCGGCTGGAAAGCAGTCCGTGCTCGGGTGTCCAGCCATGGTGCAGCCGGCCCTCCGCGTCGACGAGGGCGGCCCACTCGATCCGGTCGCAAAGCCGGTCGGCCAGACGCTGGAGCTCCGGATCGTCCGGAAAGGCGGAACGCGCCGTGATGATCCCGGCGACCAGCAGGGCGGTATCGATGGTACTGACCTCGCAGTTCCAGACCCGCGCGCCGTCGTCGCAACGCAGAAAGTGATAAAAGAAACCGTGGTGATGCTCGACGCCTTCCAGCAGATACCGCAAGGTGGTGCGCACGCGCCGGGCCGCGTCCGCCGGCGCCAGCCAGCCGCGCGGGCCGGCGAGGGCGAGCGCGGTCAGACCGAAACCGGTCGCGGCGATGCTGGCGATGGGACTCGGTTCGCCTCCCGAGGCGCGGGCCCGGTCGGCGACGAGGCCGGTGACGGGATGAGCGGTTTCGTCAAAGTAGCGCCAGGCCCGTCGGGAAAGTTCCTGCAGAAAAGGAGACATCGCGATACGTCAGCGCGAAGGAAAGTCGCGAATCACGACGGTGCCGCCGATGCGGTCCTCAACTCCCTGCCGGTTGGGCTCCCAGAGGATTTTCAGAAACCCCATGAGCCCCATGGCCACGCCGGCGACGTAGCCGCCATGCCGGAGAAACGCGTCGAAGAAGGTGAAGTCGGTGCCATTGGTCTTGACTGGTCGGATACCAAGCAGGCGCTTTCCGAGGGTGCGCCCCCGAAAAGAGCCGGCGACGAGGGTGAAGTACACTCCGGACCAGCCGAAGGTCACGCCCAGTGCATTGGCAAAGCCGCGTGCCTGGTAGACCCAGGAGGCCTGTGACGACGTCAGTTCGCGATTCTCGCGCTTCAGGTCCTCGACCTGCGCCTGGAGCTTTCCGGCCGCGGCGGCGACTTCGCGGGCGGTGGCTTCGGGTGCGATCCAAATGGTCTCGCGCATCGCGGCACTCACCTCGCGGCCGGTGATCACATCCAGGTGCAGTCCCTCTTTTCGTACCAGAGGACCCTGTCCAAACGCCAGGATCGCCAGCATTGCGATGAGGATTCCAAGCCCGCGACAGATCCATCGGATGGACTTCTGGGTGATGGGCGCGGAGGGAGAGTTGCCGAACAGGACGACCAGGAGGCACCCCGTCCCAATTCCCAGCCACGGGCCGGAGAGAAAGGACAACGCTCCCACCACGGTCAGATCGAGTGCCATTGCCACCAGCCGACGCCACGGCTCGGCCAGCGGCTGCCCGAGCACGGCGGGCGACACCACCAGAATCTCCGGCTTGACCGTGCGGCCCGGAGCAGGAGGCGGGGGAGGCGTGGCGGACATGTCCCTCAAGGAGCCAGTCCACGGGGCATGCGCAAGAGCCGATTTTGTTGTGTATTTTTCAGTATCAGCCGTCCGCCGCCGTCACGTGGCACCGCGTTCCAGGGTGACAGGTTCATTGCGGCACAGGATTTCGGCATTGACTAATAGGAGCAGGACTCAATCTCAATAATGAGTCAGATATGGCGCATTTCCCAATCGATCCCGAGCAATACGGCAGTGGAAAAATTGTCCCCTTTTTCTAGTGCCACCTTCTGTAGTGCGGCATAAACGAACGGTTTCCTAATTGTATGGTGATGTGTACATCTCGCAGGATATGGGCAATAACGCTATGGGCTTGGATGGGGTTATGGACCTTGGTCCAAGCCCAACCTGCAGAGGTGGAGGAAGCTCCTGTCACACGATTGCCGCCCCGGGCGGAGCTGGCGTCAGACGCGTACCAGGAGTTGGCGGTCCGGTTGCGGGCCGAGTATCTCAAGCCGCCGGCCCAGTGGCCGGCTCCGACACTGGACCCTGGAGTGACCTTGGTTGAATTGGGACTGGTGCCGCCTGCGCCACACCCGAAGGAAAACCCTTATGGGAAAGAAAAGGCGGAGTTGGGGAAGCTGCTCTTTTTTGACCCTCGGCTCTCGGGCAGCGGTGAGATGGCCTGTGCGTCCTGTCACGATCCAGACTTGTCCTGGGCCGATGGACGAACGACCTCGTTTGGCCATGGTCGCACGCAGCTCAAGCGCAATGCGCCGACGCTTTTGAATGTCGGTCATGTCACGCGTCTGTTTTGGGATGGCCGAGCGGCCTCCCTGGAGCAGCAGGCCACAGAGGTCGTGATGAATCAGGACGAAATGCGAAACAGTCCGGTCCGCGTGGCCGAACGGCTCGGGGCCGTACCAGCCTACCCTGGACTCTTCTTGGCGGCTTTTGGGGATGCGACGGTCAATCTGCAACGGTCCGCCATGGCGATTGCCACGTTTCAGCGCACGATCGCGAGCCGTTCGAACAAGTTCGACTCCTTCCTGAAGGGCAAACCCGAGGCCCTGAGTGACGCGGCGGTGCGAGGTTTGCACCTGTTTCGAACCGACGCCCGGTGCATCAACTGCCATATGGGACCGACGTTCAGCGACGGGAAATTCCACAACGAGAACCTCACGTACTATGGGCGGAAGTTTGAAGACCTCGGACGGTACGCGGTGACGCAGAATCCCGCCGATGTCGGGCGCTTTCGCACGCCGACGCTGCGAAACATTCCGCGGACCGGCCCCTACATGCACAACGGGCTCTTTCCGCATCTGGAGGGTGTGCTCCGTGCCTACAATGCCGGCATGGGGACAATCCGGCGGAAGCCGGGACAGGAGAACGATCCGCTCTTTCCGGTCAAATCGCCCCTGCTCAAGCCGCTCGGTCTGAACGAGCACGACCTCGCTGACCTAAGGGCTTTCCTCGAATCGCTGGCGGAGACTCCGCTTCGGGTCCGCCCCGAACTTCCTCTGGACGCTCCAAAATGAATCCGCTTTCCCGATTCAATCCTGCCGACCGGCCCCTCCCGTTTTTCCTTTCAGCCATGACTCCCGTTCCTCCGAACCGCCGGATCTTCCGGCCCCTCGCGCTTGGCACCCTGGCCATGGGCGCGCTCCTCACCTCCGCAAGTTTCGCGGCAGACCCCACCACGCCTTCCCAGGCGACAAGTGAAGCCGCAAAGAAGCCGGTCCCGGCGACGGAGAAGGCGGTGGCACTGGAAAAGGTCGAGGTGATCTCGGACCGTCTCGCCGGCACCGGCGAGGTGGTCCTGCCCCGCGAGGAAATCGTGCGCCAGTCCGGGGCCGACGGCGATTTGAACCGGCTCTTCCTCACGCAGGCGCATGTGCAGTTTTCGGACAATGAGGGACGCGTCAACGTCGCCTCAATCCTCGACCTGCGTCCCTCCCTGATCAGTATCGCCGGCGGTCGTCCCTACGACAACTCGTTCCAGATCGACGGACTGGCGACCAACAGCCTGCAGGACTCGTCCAATCAGAACATCCATGCCGGGGATGACGTGGTTGGGCACCCGCAGACTGCGGTGCTCAATCCTGCGCTGGTGGAGTCGATCACACTGCACACGAGCGACGTGCCGGCGGAGTTCGGTGGATTCACCGGTGGCGTGGTGAACGCCAAGCTCCGCGATCCGGCTGGCAAGTTCGGTGGAGGATTCTCCTACGGGCGCGCCAGCAGCGACTGGGTGCGCTACCATATTGCACCGGCGCAAATATCAACCGCCAACCCCGAGGAGCCGCGTTTCCTGCGGGAGAGCATCACCGCTTTTGTCGACGTGCCCATCGGCGAACGCACCGCCGCGCTCATTTCGTGGAGCCGCAACACCGCGACTCTTGAGAATACGAATCGCTTCGCCAGTTATGGGTTGATCGTGGCGGAATCGAAGACGGTGAGTGACAATGTCATGGCCAAGCTCAGTCACCGGTTGAGCGACCAGACGACGCTGCGCTTCACCTCGTTCTGGTCCCCCTATGCGACAGAGAATCGCGAGCAGGACCTCAAGACGTCGCACAATGACAGCTGGAGCAACCAGGTGGAACTGCTCCGCCGGACGGAACGCTCGACTCTCGAGGCCAGCGTCGGGGCGGTGCTGGCCGACAACCGGCGCGAAGCACCCCAGGACATCTTCACCTACAAGAATTTCGGTGCCAACGACCTGGTGAATTGGGTGGCGGATACACAAACTGTGGGCATTCGCGGTGGAATCGGTTCACTGGATTCCGACCAGATGGACGTGCCGGTGGCGTTGAAGTACACACTCAAGGCGACGGAGACCGGCGAACTAGCGGTCGGGGCGGACTACACCTACATCGAATCTGGGCGCAGCCGACCCAAGGACTCGAGCGCGTACCGTCATCAGACCACGGTGGGAGTGAATCCGAACCCACTGGTGGCGTCAGGTGACGGCGCGTCCGACATGACCGTGCTGGCCGGTGAACAGGGGCTCAACTACCGCATCGTTTCGTCCGCATTCAAGATCAACGTGGAGCTGCAAACCGCGGATCTTTGGGCGCAATGGTCGGATCAGGGCAAGATTCTCGGTCTGCCGTGGCGCTACCGCGTGGGAGCCCGCTATGACTACAATGATTTCATGGGCAATTCCGATCTTGCCCCGCGGGCGACCGCCTCGATCAATCCAACGCGATGGTTGACCCTACGCGGCGGCCTCAACCGGTACTACAGCCGCCCGTCGCTCTCCTACAAGATCCGGGAGGTGACTCCGGCGAGCATCATCTACACCCGCACACCCCGGAACGAGAATGGCAAACTGGTGTTCTACGCGGCTGACTGGCGCCTCAATTCGGT
>JAEUGZ010000440.1 GCA_016794725.1 Opitutaceae bacterium
TTCCCGCACCGGCGGATCCCCGCGCAGCGAGGAGCCAACCCCAATCAGACCCAAAGCGAAGCAAAGCAGGACTTTTTTCATGGCAGCATCGAGCAACCCACCCACCTCAAAACAGTCCGCACCCCACCCCCACTGCAAGCCCCGACCCAAGCCGAACGGGCGGGAGACGGGAGACGAGAATCCAAGAGCCAGAATTCAGAATCCAGAAACCAGGAGCCTGGCCCCAACCCTCCGTGCCCCCGCGCCCCCGTGCGAGCCCTCCGACTTCAGAAGCATCGATCCGTCTCTCGCACGGAGCTCACGGAGCCCGGACCAAATCCTGAGACTTCAATTCCCGAGTACGGCTAAAGCCGCAGCCACGTTTGTGTCCCTCTCAACTTTACACCCACTGGATAGGATGTCCTGAAACAGAAGTGGATAGTATGTCTTGGTAGCACCGTAGCACCCGTCCGTACTTCAGAGTTAAAAATTAAGCGTTCAGCGTTCAACGTTCCCCCGCGTTCAACGTTCCCTCTTCGCCCTTCGCCCTTCGCCCTTCACTCTTCGCCCTTCACTCTTCGACCTTCGGCGGCAGCTCCGCTGCCGCCGCTGCCGCCGCCACCGCTTTCACCGCCCGCTCATGCTCCGATCCCGCCGGCACCGCCGGCCGGTCCTTGTCGTCATCGTCCTGGTCGGGCACCAGGGCCTCGATGTACGCGCCCATGAGCTTGTTCAGTTCGGGCTGGGAAAACGAGGTGCGCGCGTCGGCCACGGTTTCCAGGAGCATGCCTTTGCGCAGCGCCTCGAAGACCCGACGCAGCTTGGGTTTCACGATCAGCATGACGCTCTTCACCGCCATCCGCGCCATCAGGCCCGCCTTTTCCTCCTTCAGTTTCGCGGCGATCAGGGCGTCGAGCATGCGGTCGAGCGCGTTGCGCGGCGGCAAATAAAACACCCAGTCGAACCGCGTGAAGAGCGTGCTCTCCAAGTCGGCGGCCTTCAAGGACCGCAGCCGCGCCTCGACTTTCGCGTCCTCGAATTTTTCGGCCCAAGCGAGCTGGTAGAGCCGCGCCCCGACCCCCTCCAAGGGCAGCGGTAGGGCGGTAAAAATCTGCTCCACGTCGATGTCCATGTCATCCAGGTGCGCGGTGCCGCCCTTGCGATCGTCAGTTCCCTTGCCCTGACGCTGTTCGATACTCCGTTCCCAGTGATTCAGCAGCGCGTACAACTCCGGCCCCCGGGCGGCAACCGCCGGGTCCAGCTGGCCCGCGTCGGCCAGGGCGAGAAAGCGACGAAAGAACCGGATCGGATGCGGCTCCCCTTCCTTGCCGATGATGACCAGGCCCCGCCCCGTGGACGGCGTCAGCCCTTCGTAAACCACCTTGATCACCTCCTCGGAAAACCGTTCCGCGTACCGCCGGTCCCGCCCCGACCGAGCGTGGATCGACACCGCCAGCGATTCCCCCTGCACCACAAAGGGCGCCAGCTTCACCATCGGTGAAAAGTCATCCCGCGCCGCCACCGTCCCCTCGGCCGCCCCCAATCCACCCCCCGTCCCAAGCGCCACCGCCACCAGCCCAAGCTGAAGGAGCGAGTTCAGACCCAGAGCCAGGAAAGCACGAAACGACAGCATCACGTCCCCACCCCTACCCCGTTTTGCTCGCCCCGGTTACACAAAAACCGCGATTGAACCGGATCCCGCAGTCGCGCATGCGCGTCAACCTTAGGAGTCGCTGATGTAAGAGGTTGCTGGTGATTGAGTGCAAGTGGAGGGCGTCGCTCCGATGGAGGTGGGCTCGCTGAGCCCGCAGGGTTGGGCGCGGCGTGAAGAGAAAGGCGGTGCGGACTCCCCCCCGGCCTCGACGAGGCCAGCTCCAACGGAACGGAACCGTGGCTTGCGAGTTGCGTGCGATTTCCTCAACGACCGATCCTCCCTCCGTTGAAGCGCATGCGCGGCTGCGGGACAGATCAACCCGGCTACAAACGGGTTGAGCCAAAGAGCACTCACGTTGTCGGTGAAAGACTGCTCTCAGATCGAATCCGTGTTTATCTTTGTGTATCCGACGTTTATGAACGGATAGACTCGTTTTAACTGAGGGAACTAGGTTCATCCTTCGGCACGCCAGACGCGCCGGCAAACCATGTGCCAGTTTAAATCATTGATTTGCAGCGATAAATTATCGCCACCAAATTACGAAGTGACGCCACCTGCATTTGCCATCACCATGCAAAACCTTCGCTAAACGAGCACCGGTGCTCCCGTGCGGAGGCCTCCCATTCCCGTGCGACAACCAACCCGGAACGCAGTTTCTCCAGACCGCACCCACCCGACGATCCCGTCGAGGAACGTGCCGCCTCCTGCACAGTCCCCCGGCGCAAACCTCCCGGCTAGCGCCAGGAGTCGAGCCTCACGTCCGGCAGCGGTTCAGGCCGGCCCGGGCGAACGGCGAGTCGAGGGGGGTTGACCATGGGGCCCAAATCGGAACGGCCCCGCCGCACACCGAAGCCATCGACTTCCAAGGGATGAACTCCGGTCAGGGTTCGTCGTCTCCCCCTAGTCCGTGCGCTCAGGTTTACATGCCGCAATTGGACGGCCTGCGGGCGCTCGCCGTGATCGGAGTGGTGGCCTACCACTGGCTCCCCGAGCATGGACACGGCTTGCCGCTGGCATCAGGGGTGCAGCTTTTCTTCGTTATCAGTGGGTTTCTCATCACGACCATCCTGCTGAACCTGCGGGACGCTGCCGAACGGGGTGACACCCCCTGGTTCAAGGCCCTGCGGACGTTCTACGCCCGTCGCTTCCTCCGCATCGTTCCCTTGTTCTATGCCGTGGTGGCCATCGGGGCGGCGTTGAAGATCGCCGCCCTGCGCCAGAGCTACCCGTGGCACCTGGCCTATGCTTCCAACCTCCGCTTCTTCCTCGACCAAGGCTGGTACAAGTCGGTGGCCCATTTCTGGTCACTGGCAGTCGAGGAACAATTCTATCTCCTCTGGCCGCTCGTGGTGTTCTTTGCGCCGCGCCAGCGCTTGCTGGCCTGGTTCACGGGCGTCCTCCTCTCCGGCATCGCCTTCCGCGCGCTGTTTCCTCTCGTGCTGCCGGGAGTCCGGCTGTCCGAGATCCTCACTCCGGCGAGTTTCGACAGCCTGGCCCTGGGCGCCCTTCTGGCGTATTCCCGGCACGTGCCCAACGCCGTCGTCGCTCGGATCCGGCGCCACCGGCGCGCGATCGGCCTGAGCGCCGTCGGCGCGTACATCCTCGTAGTCTATGTGGGTGAAGCGACCCTTGCCGTCGCCGGTTGGACCCTGCTGAGCCTCGCCTTCGCCGCGGCGGTCGACGCCTGCAGTGAAGGCGTCCGCGGCCCGGTCGGGCGCATCGTCTCGAACCCAGGGCTGCGTTATCTCGGACGTATCAGCTATGGCATTTACCTGATCCACAACCTCGTCTGGTATCCGATCCAGTGGCTCGGCGCCCGCTGGCCCGGGTTGCCTCAGGACACGCTCTCCCAGTTCGCCTTTCGCACCCTCCTGACCCTCGCCCTCGCCAGCCTCTCCTTTCACCTGTTCGAGACACCCCTCAACGCGCTCAAGCGCCATTTTCCGTATCCCAAACTCGGAGACTCCGCTCGCACCAAGCCCAACGACGAAACCGCCCTCGCCGCCTGACCCGCTCCAACCCGGAAAGGGACGAGCACGTGTCCCATTTCCCCCGCACAAACGCCACGGACCGCACCCTCCGACCAGAGC
>JAEUGZ010000452.1 GCA_016794725.1 Opitutaceae bacterium
TGAGATACGAGAGAAACGGACCCGCGAAGAGGTACCGACCCCAGTCGACTGGAAACGCGTTCACGTCCCGCAGAACATCCACACTTCCCCCGGCAACATCGGCGGTCGCGGTGGTGTTCAGCGCCGGTGCAGCGTATGACTCATCCCGATTGCGACTCCAGCTGTAGTCGGCCTCCGCTTTCCAGCCGCGCGGCAAGTCCACGAGGAATCCTCCCAACAAGCGCCGCGACTCGATGTCGACGCGATTCACCGAATCATTGCCAACGACCGGCACACGGACGACAATGGGTTGCTGGAACGGATTATTGAGCGCTGCCGGTTGAATCGTCGTGGCGACGAATCCGGAATTGATCGGGAGCCGGCCATCATTGTCGGATGCAAATGCATCCACAAAAACCTGGAGCCACGGCGCAAACTGCCGTCGTGCGGTGAGCATGAAGGATTTGACCACCGGCACGTTGCCGTAGGCGGATCGCCCGCCGTTGCTGGATGCATCTCTCGAAGGGAGGAGGTTGTACTTGCCGGCGTTGGGAACAAAGGCCGCACCACCATCCGTCGCCGAACCTGCATATCCGGGCGGCACAAACGTGATGGGCGAATTCAACGGCGTGCCGTTCTTGAGGACAAGATTCGCACCAGTCGAACTCCGGATGTTGGTTGTCAGTCCGAGGGGCGGGTTCACCCCGGAGTTGAGTGTCTGGAAGTTGCCTCCGGCATTGTTCACCATCTGCAGCGAGTGCTCAGTGAGAAAATCGCGGTCACTGACCCGGAGTGCATTAGCATCAGAATAGCTGCCGGCGAAGAGCAGGTTCGTCTTGCCTCCCTCCACCGTCAGACCACCGCTAAACTCCGCCTGGCGCTGCGCGGAGTCACTGCTGAACGTGTTGTTAAAGGTGAGCCTCACCTCCATACCCGCATAATCGCGCCGGAGGATCACATTGACCACGCCACCGGTGGCCGCACCACCGTAGATCGCGGATGCGGTGGTGGGAAGGACTTCGATGCGCTCGATCGCGCCCAGCGGAATCCCATTCAAATCGGCCTGCAGGGGACTGCCAAGCGACGAACGGTTCGCAGTACGGTGGCCGTCGATTAGGATCAACGTCTGGTTGACGCCCAGTCCACGCAAGTTGACCAGGCTGGCATTTCCGGTTGTATTCGAGGAAAGCTGACTGGACGACGACTTCGCACTGTTCATCGTAAGTCGCAACTTGAGGAATTCCTCGAGATTGGTTGTGCCCGATGCTGAAATGGTCTCCCGGTCAAAAATGACATAGGGTTGCGAGTCGTCGCGCGAACGCGGGATGTCCATGTTCAGCAGCTTCGAACCCATCACCTCGAAGGTGCCCAACCTCACCGTGCCATCTTCAATCTGCACCCCGCTCGTCCCGGCTGCCGCCCGGTCACCCGCCGGACGGCTTGCGGCGTTTTTTGATTCCTTTCCGGGCACCGCCCGCTGCACGGTATAGGCGCCGGTTTGCCCATCTTGCACCGCCACCAGATCCGTCTCCTTCAGCAACACGCGCAGGGCCTCGGCGGGTGTCATTTCGCCCCTGACAAGGTTGGTCCTGACTCCGGCCACCTTATTCGGCGGATACAGAATCTGCTCACCCGACTGACGGGTGAACAGTTTGAGTGTCGTCTCCGCATCCCCGGCAGGAATATCAAACGACTTCGTGCCATCAGCGGCCAAGGCCGCCGAAGCAAGAGTCACGAATAACCACACGACGCAAAGGGGTGCGTGAAGAAGCGGGCGCAAGAGAGGGTTCATTGGGAGTCAGAGGGTCGCTAATCAAGCGACGTCTGAATTCGTCCGCTCCCGTAAAGAGAATCCAGTTTTTGCGCTACCGGGAGCGCAGCAAGATCACGCCACGCTGTTCCTCGGCTCCGATGTTGAAACCGGTGTCGAGCAGTCGGACAAAGGCGTCCAGATTGTCCGACTGCACGCTCCCAGCGATCGGCGTGCCGGCAAGCGCCATCTCCGCGAGCACAAGCTGCCGTACGTTGTAGCGGTTCAACTCCGCCACCGCTTCGCTCAACGGCGTGCGGTCAAAGCTGAGCCGCTTGCTTTTCCACGCCATCACTTCAGCGATCTCCGGAGCCGCCGGAACCCGGACTTCCACCGACCGCCCATCCGCAGGTGGACCCAAGGTAGCGAGGGTGGCCTGCTGTCCTGTTGTCAAGATATGCGCGGTGGGCTCGCGGACATGTGTCTCTGATGCCACTACCTCGATGGCACCCTCGGTCACCAGCACCTCGACCCGTTCCGGATCGAGCCGCACATTGAACGCGGTGCCAATGTCCCGAATCTTCACCGCGCCGGCCCGCACCAGAAACGGCGTCGCCGTTGACTTCGTCACGGTGAAGTGTGCTTCGCCTTCGAGCAGCCGCACCTGCCGGCTGTCGGCGAATGCCCCAAACACGATCCGGCTCCCGCGATGCAGCACCGCCACCGAACCATCGGGCAAAGACACCCGTCGCTCGGAGTCGACAGGGGCCGAGAAGCGCGAGACCGGGCTAGGGAACCCGGGCAACGGCTTCGCACTATGCCCCACATACGCCAGCAGCATCGCCGCCGCCGCCACCAGGGTCGCGCCGCCAAACCCCAGGATCGGCACCACCCGTGAGTGATACCGGGGCCTGAGCAGGTGCCCGATCCTGGCCGCGGACTGACCGGTTCCAAGCGAGTGAAACGCCTCCCAGGCCGCTTCGCATCGGGCGAACGCCTCGGCGTGGCGTGGTTTGGTCAGCCAACGTTCCAAGGTTTTCGTCTCGGTGGCCGAGAGCCCGCGATCGCGGCGCGCAATCCAGTCGCACGCGGCTCGGTCCGGGTCGGGGTGAGCGAATGGGGTCTTCATCGCCTCCTGATCTCCACGCCACGTAATTGCAGGTAAGTGACGCACTTCTTCAGCGCGATGCCCACCTGTTTCTCGATAGTCCCCTCCGCAATGCCCAGCCGGGTCGAAATCTCCCTGTGAGACAATCCTTTGATCCGACGCAAGATGAAGATCTGTCGGCAACGATCCGGCAGATCAGCCAGCGCCGCCATGAGAAGTTCCAGTTCCTGATTGCGGCTGGCAACCTCCGCGGCATTCGCTTCCTCGCTCACGAGGTTGGCCGCGGTGAGCTCCGTCAGTGGCTCCATAGGCACCGCCGCTCGGTGCCGGAAAACATCGAGCGCCGCATGTCGAGCCGTCGTGAACAGGAAGCCTCGAGCCGAACGCAATCTCCCCATCGCTCGCGCCTTCCACGTGCGGAGCAGAGACTCCTGTACCACGTCGTCAATGTCCGGCAACTGCGGAAACTTGCGCTGTAGATAGGCTCGCAGAACCGGCTCGTGGGACTGTACCTGTTCATCGAACCAAGACCGTTCCACTGCGGGCAATAGACCCGGGACCGCAGGTGCGGACGGTGTGGATGAAGGCTGCGGGCTCACGGTGGCGACGGATTCGAGCTAGAACCGCGCCACAGCCAAGCCAAGCCCAGAAAAGTATTTTCGGAAACGTCGCCCACCCCTTACGGGCAAACCGTCGGCCATACGTCTAGCAGGCTCCAGGGCTGGGACAAATTCTGGGAACTCCGTGGGGGTTTGTCCGGTTCTCGTCGAAGTCACGATGGAACCGCGCTTTTGCGACGCCGAGGGCGCGCTGCGAATTCCTTCCGTCCCGGAACCTGGAAGCCCGGGCCGCTACCATGCTCCTGCGGGATCCGGCTCCGCCAACCCTCGAACAAAAGGAAAATACCATGCTACGCACAGCCAAAACCATGGATGGATACGCCCTCCGCGCCCGCGACGGGGACATCGGGCACGTGAAAGACCTGTATTTCGACGATCAGTACTGGAATCTCCGTTACTTCGTCGTCGACACGGGCGGCTGGCTCACCGGCCGCCGCGTGCTCGTGGCCCCCGAATCGGTGTCGGGACCCCTGTTCACCAACGACAAGGTCATTCCGGTCGATCTCACGCGGGAACAGGTGAAGGGCAGCCCTGACATTGACACGGAACAGCCCGTCGAACGCCAGCGCGAGCTCGTGCTGCGCGAATACTACGGCTGGCCGGCCTACTGGGGCATGGCCACGCCAGAAACGGGCGTTGCCCCCGTGCCTCCGCTGCCCGCCACGGACGCCCGGGGACTGCGTACCTCGCCTCGCGACTCCGAAACGGCCGCACTCCTCGACCACGACCCCCTGGGCGACCCCCACCTGCGCAGCACCAACGAGGTGATGGGCTACCGCATTGCCGCCACCGACGGCGACATCGGTCACGTCGAGGACTTCCTGATCGACGTCGAGACGTGGCGGATTCGCTACCTGGTGGTCGATACGCGCAATTGGTGGCCCGGAAAGAAAGTGGTGGTGGCACCGGCTTGGATCCGTGACGTGAGCTGGGACAAGTCAAGCGTCGCCATCGATCTCACCCGGACCGCGATCAAGAACAGTCCGCCCTATGAACCCGGACAGACCCTGACTCCCGAATCCGCGGGTCTGCTCCACGACCACTACGGGTTCCCGCGTTATCCAGACTGGGTTTCCGAACGCCGGACTTCCGGCTCGCCGAAGTCCTTCCGTCCATGATCGAACGGCGGCGCGGGAGTGCCGCCACATCCGACACTCCTGCTAACGAGGGCTGCTCAGAACCAACGAACAGTCCCTCCCCGGTGTAACACCAACAAAGAACCCGGCGTGCCATTCACGCCGGGTTTCTTGCTGCACCAGCAACGTACGCGAAGAAGTCCCGCAGCGCGGACAACGGAGCGCTGCGGGATCGAAACCTGCGTTTGCCTCCATCAGTCTCTTACGGCCGACACGGTGCCGGCGCGGCGCGTGTCATTCAGGATCCGACCGTTCTCCGCAATGTGGATTCGAAACTTGGTCAGACCTTCACCGATATCCACCTCGTACACGCGCTGGCCGTCCCGCCGTTCGAGGTCAATATCCTTGATCGCTTGATTGCCCGCCTCGCGCCGGATCGTCTCCTGCACTGCGGTGGGCGTATCTTCAAGCTGCGTGCCCATGAAGATGCTCTTGAATCCTGCACCCACGTGGGCCCCAGGCGTCTGTTCGGGCTTCACCACCGTGCCATCCTCGGCGATATGCACCTGAGGATTGAGGCCGGGCGACTTGAACTCCACCTCATAAACCGTGCGGCCCTGCCAGGTCTCACGATCAATGTCGGCGATCTCGCGACCCGCCGCCTGCTGCTTGACCGTTTCCCGCACGGCCGGGGGCAATTGATCCGAGGCAAGGATCGAATCGGACGGCGAGGGTGTCACCGACCTGCCGTCCCGGTCACTCCGCGCGGTATGCGTTCCAGTTTCCGAGACGGACTGCTGCGCGCTCGAAATCAGTCGGCCATCCTCGGCAATGCGAAGACGGGGATTGACCGCGTTGTTACGTTCCAGCTCCACGTCAAAGACGGTGAGCCCATCGACGACACGACGTTGAATCTTCTTCACCGGCTCGCCTCGCGACGCCTCCGTGAGGGTGCGCTGCACCGCGGCCGGAAGGTCCGTCACTTCGACGGACTTATCTTTTGCTTGAATCGCGCCCGGGGCGGCCAGTGCCGCGACGAGCAACAGGAGTGTTGTGTTTTTCATAGCGCCTTACTTAGCCACTGCGCCGTCATTGTCGCAATGGGGCGGGTTCCGGGTATTGGTTCCGGAATCAAGGGAGCACGATCGTGGGGGCCCCCGCCTATGCCCTGTCAAAAGGACTGACATCGGCAGAGAATTGGATACTGAGGAAGGAAGAGATTCGGAGCCCGATCATCCTTGATACCCAAAAACAAAAGTAGTCACCCATGAAAGGTGTTGAACCCCAAAAGCAGTTGTCGGCCGCACAACGAGGGAAACTCCTCACGACGTTGAAGGACCGATTCGAGCAGCACCTGAACCGACACAAAGGCCTCACATGGTCCGACGTGGAAGCCAGACTGGAGCTGAAGCCCGAGAAACTGTGGTCGCTGCAGGAGATGGAGCGAACCGGGGGCGAACCCGACGTCGTCGGTCGCGACAAAAAGACGGGCGAAGTCGTGTTCGTTGATTGTTCCGCGGAGAGTCCTACCGGCCGTACGAGTGCCTGTTACGACCGCGAGGGACTGGAATCGCGGAAGGAACACAAACCCAAACACAACGCGGTCGACCTGGCCGCGGACATGGGCGTCGAGCTTCTGACGGAAGATCAGTATCGAGAGCTGCAGACACTCGGCGAGTTCGACACCAAATCGTCGAGCTGGGTGAAAGCGCCCGCCGACATCCGAAAACGCGGTGGCGCCCTCTTCGGCGACCGACGCTACGGTCGCGTCTTCATCTATCACAATGGCGCCCAGTCCTACTACGCCGGACGGGGGTTCCGCGGCGTCCTTCGGGTCTGAATGGATCGATCCCGCGCCAGCGGCGAAACAGGCTGGGCACGCGCTTCGGCCCCAGCCCGCGAGGTTCTGAACCCAAGATCCTCGATTGAACCATGGATGGATACGGATCAATCCGGATACGGTGCGCGGATCGGACAACCGTTGCGGTCGCTCCGGTTGTTGCGGCAGACAGACCGCACATTCCCAGTGTTCACCCGATTCGTACTCAGACGTTCGCTAGCGCCACCCGGCTCTCCGGAGGCGTCAAGGGCCAGGTCGTACTGCCGGTCGGCCGGCGCCCTCGGCGCGGACAAGTTCACCTTCACCAGGTGAACACAATCCCCATCCATCCGGCCGAGCCGCGGAGGACCTGCTGGTAGACCGCAGGAGCCTGGGACGCTGGGACGACGTGGGACAACAGGTGCTTCAAGCGCAATTCTCCCGAGCCCATGAGGCGCAGGCAGGCGCGCCGGTTGCGCGCACGCGTCCAAGTCCAGTAGACGTGGCCTTCATTCAACCCGCTCTCGTAAGTGCCAGTGAGGGTGATCTCCTTGCGCAACAACTGCTCCTTGAGGGTGATGGTGGCCGTTCCGGGCGGGCTGCCCGTCAGCACCACGGTCCCGCGATCGGCGGCGCACTCCAGGGCGGTCTGCAAAATCGACGCCGCCTGGGCACAGTGAAACACCACCTCGGCCCCGGCTCCGCGCGTGATCTCCCGCACGCGCGTCACGACATCCTCCCGCGCCGCCGCAATCACGTGAGTCGCACCACTCGTCCGGGCCAGCGCCAGGCGCTCCTCGTCCAGATCGATCGCAATGAC
>JAEUGZ010000513.1 GCA_016794725.1 Opitutaceae bacterium
CGAGACCGGCGCCTCCAATCCGGCGGGACTTCAGGGCGTTGAAGAGGTCCTGTTCATTGACCACCGGTCCACGTCCCACATTGATGAGAAATGCGGTGCTCTTCATCAGCGCGAACTCGCGCGCTCCAATCAAATCCAGCGTGCCCGTCGCCGCGGGAATCGCCACCACCACAAAGTCCGCCTCGGACAGGCACAGCCCCAGCTCGGCCAGCGGCCCCACGGCCACACCCTCGGCAGCCGTGGATCGAACCCGATCCGGCGTACGGGTCAGCACCCGCACCCGCATCCCGAGAAACTGCCCCCAACGCACCAGTTCCTGGCCAATGTGACCATAACCCAGGATGAGCAGGGACCGGTCGCGCATCTCGGGCAGGTAGGGACGCTGGGGTGTCCAATCTCCCTTGCGCAGCGAGGCGTCGAGCGCAAACAGGCCGCGCTGCAGGGCCATCATGAGCAGGAAAGCCTGCTCCGCCACCCCACGCTCGTGACCATAGACATTGCAGACCACGCAGCCGGCCGGCAGGGCACCGAACGCAATCCCGTCCGTGCCCGCTCCGGTCGAGTGCACGAGACGAAGCCGCGCGGCGCCCTCGGTTCTCCAGGCGGGCTTGAATGCGCCTGAAACCAGGACATCGGTCCGGGTCAGCAGCTCGGCCATCTCGGCATCGCTCTCGTCCTTGAACGACGTCAGCCGGTGCGGAATCGTCAGTTCCTTGGCAAGCTCGCTGGCAAAATTGCGGTGGACTGCGATCTGGAGGGGAACAGGAGGCATGGTCAAGAGGGTTAGTCGAAGAGGGATTCGCCCGGCGCGAGGTGACGTCGGCATACCTCACGGTCGAGTTCTATGCCCAGGCCGGGCGCATCGGTGAGTTCCACCTTTCCGTCCCGGAACAAGGGAACATCGCGGCGGGCGTATTCACCAATCCATGGCGTCTCGATGAAGTGATACTCCAATCCGAGGAAGTTCCGGCTTGCCACTCCGACGTGCGCGGCGGCGACCGTGGCAATGGCTCCACCGTTTCCGTGAAATGCAATCGGCAGGTGGTTCAGCTCGGCGAAATCGGCGATTCGCCGGAGTTCGTGCATGCCTCCGCAGAAAAGCACGTCCGGATGGAGGATGTCGCACGCCTGGTGATCGACAAAAAGGCGCACCTGCTCGGCGATGAACATCTCACCCACACAGATGGGCACGCGGCACTTGGCCCTGACCTGCGCGCAGGAGTCCGGATTTGTGATCGGGGTCGGATCCTCCAGCCACAGCAGGTTCAAGTGGGTCAGGGCTTCCGCCACGCGGATGGCATCCGGCACATTGTACTGCATGTGACAGTCAACGCAGACCTCGAAGTCCTTGCCCGCTCCTTCCCTCACCGCGTTCAACCGCTCGGTGATGCGGTTGATCTGGCGCAGGGAGAGGGACCGGTTCCAGACATCGGTGACACACTCGGTCGCCATGAAGTCGATATCGAACTTCATTTGGGTGAAACCCAGCGCCGCCGTCTCCTCCGCCATGGTCCGCCAGGCACCGAGGTCGGTGATGTCATCGGGCGAGCTGCGATCGAGGTAAACACGAGCCGAGTCGCGAAATCTTCCTCCCAGCAGGGTGTAGGCCGGGGTCTTCAGCACCTTCCCAATCAGATCGCACAGGGCGATGTCCACTCCGCTTGCGGCCCACACCACGGGACCCCACGGGGTCGCCGTGGGCGAACACATGCCGACGGCAATCCTCTGATTCGACATCATGCCACGGGGCGATCCGGCAGGATTGGGTGCCTGGGTGCCATAGAGCATTTCCGAAACAATCGCATTCGCCCGGAAGGGATCACGACCGCGAAAGTAGCCGTCCATATAGGAGAGGGCATCGCGCACGCCCGCAAAGTCGTCCACTTCCCCCAGACCGTAAACTCCCGCATCGGTATCCACGCGGACAACCACTTTGTAGATCTTCGATTCGCCGCCGCCCACGCCGTGAAGACGCGGACCGAGCAGGCGCATGGAGCGTATTGAAGTAATTTTCATGAATCAACGCATGTGGCGCGGTCTAGCCACGGATGAAAGCGGACCCGCGGATGCCGGATGAAGACCGACCCCGCGCGGACCGGCAGGCACTCACCCACCCGGTCAACTGATTCTCCGCATTCCAATCCGTGTTCATCCGTGGTTTATGAACGCTTGGAACCGATTGATCGGTCGAAATGAGGGCAAAAGTGACACAAAACAGCAGGGCCGGGGGCCAGTTGCCGCGGTCCATTCAGCAAATCGTCCCCCTTCCCGCTCGTCGCGGGAAGGGAGACGAAGAGAACAACACTGCCTGACTCAGAACTTGTAGCTCGTGGAGAGCTGGAACGTCCGCGGCGGACTCGGATCGACAAAGATCGGAGTCTGGGCTCCAAGGGCGAACGCCTTATCGAGCACGTTTTCCACATTGAGGCGGAACGTCCAGTTCTTGTCGTAGGCGTACGAGATGAACATATTGGCGTTCCAGACGGCCTCGAGCGTGATGGGGGCCGGGGTCACACCCGTCGGGAAGGTGTAGCCACCCAGGCTGGTAAAGATGTTGCCGCCCGTCTTGGAGGCACCACCACCGATCGCAAAGTTCTTCATCGGACCATCACGGAATTCATACCGGGTGAAGAAACTGTAGAGGTTCTTGTAGGTATTGTTGACCGTGGCGCCCGTCTGGTCCTTCACCGTGCCCTTGTAGGCCGTCACAAGGATCTGCCATTCCGGGATGGGGGCGTAGGCGATAGTCGCATCCCAGCCTTTTTGGAGCTGGAGACCGCTGGCGACAAAGTAGGCAATTCCAGTGACCGGACTCAGACCACCTTGCAGCACCGCCACGTTCGTCAGCTCCATGTCGAAAAACGACAGGGTGGCGGAAAGCTTGCCCTCGAAGAGGGCCGTCTTCACGCCAAACTCCTGGCCCTTGCCGACCTGCGCCGGCAGGAGAACGCCGTTGATGTCACGGGTGTTGCTGTTGCCCTGGGGGGCAAACGTCGTGGAATCGAGTCCGAAGAGTGCGATGTCCTTCGTCACATTGACGACGATACCAAGCCGGTGCAGGTTTTCGTCGAAATTCACGATGCGCGTGCCACCTGCGGTGTTGCGGGCCGTGATGGCCGGCACGTCGTTGATCTGCAGCGTGGCGGCGCTCACACCCGCCACCAGGATCAGGCGATCCTGGATAACGGTCGCCTCATGCTGGTAGTAATAGGTCGAGCGTCGATTGTTCGTCCAGCTGCCCGTCGATGAGGCGGGAATGTAGGAAGAGAGC
>JAEUGZ010000530.1 GCA_016794725.1 Opitutaceae bacterium
CGCCGCTTCGTGCTCGACGAGGAGCAGACTCCCGCCGCGCCGTACCAGCGTCCGGTTCCACCCAAGCCTGACCCGAACAAACCCGTTCCTCCCGCACCGGTCGCCGTGACCCCGCCCGCCGGGCCTCCGCCGATTCCGAGCAGCTTCAGCGCAAATCCCACCCTCGATCGTCCGCGCTGGGCAGTCGGCATCCTGCGTGAACCTCTCGTTGCCAGCCCAGGCACACGGTTGCGAGTGCGTCTCTCCCACGGCCGACCCATCGCCGAGCGGCCCGCCCCGGCCCGGCGCCTGCAACTGACGTTCACGGGCGACGCTCGTTGGACCGCTCTCGGCGCTGATCCGGAACTGGACCGGAAACGGGCCCGGATCGACACCTTAATCACCACCCTGGCCGACATCCCGGGCACTTACCTCCCGGTCATGGCCGAACAACCCAGGGAGGAGCGACGCGAGACACGGCTCTTCGTCCGCGGCAACTGGATGGACAAGGCCGGCCCTCCGCTTGAGCCCGGCGTGCCTGCCCTCTTTCCGCCCCTGCCCGACGGCGCTCCGCGCGACCGCCTGACGCTGGCCCGCTGGCTGTTTTCCGACAACCAGCCGCTCACCGCCCGCGCCGCCGTCAACCGATTCTGGGAGCAGCTCTTTGGTATCGGTCTGGTTGAGACGCTGGAGGATTACGGCAGCGTGGGCGAACCTCCCAGCCACCCCGAGCTGCTCGACTGGCTGGCCCGGCACTTCCAGTTCGACCTCGCCTGGAACATGAAGGCCCTGCTCCGCGACCTCGTCACGAGCGAAACGTACCGTCAGTCCGCCCAGGTCAGCCCCGCCCTGCTGGAGCGGGATCCCCGCAACCGGCTTCTCGCCCGGGGTCCGCGCAACCGGCTCACCGCCGAAATGGTGCGCGATCAAGCCCTGCTCGCCGCCGGGTTGCTCAGCGACAAGGCCTTCGGCCCGCCGGTCATGCCGCATCAGCCGGCCGGGGTCTGGCAGACCGTCTACAACGGCAAGGACTGGGTGCTGTCCGAAGGCGAGGACCATCACCGGCGCGCCGTCTATACCTTCTGGAAGCGGACCAGCGCCTATCCGAGTTTCCTGACCTTCGATGCGTCAACCCGGGATGTCTGCGCCGTGCGTCGCATGCCGACCAATACGCCCCTCCAGGCGCTCGTGCTCCTGAACGATCCGGTCTACGACGAGGCCGCCCGCCGGCTCGCGCTCAAGTCCCGGGAAGAGGCCGGCCCCCAGGCCGCGCCCCGAGACTGGATCGCGCTGGCCTGGCGCCGGGTCCTCGGGCGCGTTCCCACCGACGCCGATCTCTCCTCTCTCGTGCGCCTGTACGAGGACGCCCTCCGTCTGCCGGCGCCCGCCGGCACCGACGCCCCGACGGAGGCGCTCGCCGCCGTCGGCGCCGCCCTGCTCAATCTCGACGCCGCGCTGACCAAGTAAACGACCGCTCCCATGCCCACCGATCCGCACGCCCTCCTCCGCGAACTCGAACGGGAACGACTCACCGCCGTGACCCGGCGTCACTTTCTCCGGGACTGCGCCACCGGTCTCGGCGCCATGGCGCTCGGCAGCCTGGCGACGCCGGCCTTTGCCGCGCGCCACCTCGACTTCTCGCGACCCTCCTCCTCGCCGCTCGCGGCGCTCCCCCCTCAGTTCGCCGGGCGGGCCAAACGCATCATCTACCTGCACATGGCCGGTGCCCCGAGCCAGCTGGAGCTCTTCGACCACAAGCCCGATCTGAAGCGGCTCGACGGCCAGGACTGCCCCGCCTCCTTCCTTGAGGGCAAACGCTTCGCCTTCATCAGCGGCGTGCCCAAGATGCTCGGACCGCAGTTCCCTTTCCACCAGTCAGGCAAGAGCGGCACCTGGGTTTCCGACCGCCTGCCAGAGCTGGAGCGTCACATCGACGACCTCTGCCTGGTCAAGTCGATGCGCACCGACCAGTTCAACCACGCCCCGGCCCAGCTCATGGTCCACACCGGATCGCCTCGCCTCGGCGGCGGAGCCTCGCTCGGCTCCTGGGTTGTCTACGGGCTCGGCACCGAAAACCAGAACCTGCCCGGGTTCATCGTGCTGGTCTCCGGCGGCAAAACCCCCGACGGGGGAAAATCACTCTGGGGCTCCGGCTTTCTGCCGAGCGTCTACCAGGGGGTGCAATGCCGCGCCAAGGGCGACCCGGTGCTGTACCTGTCCAATCCCGAGGGCGTCAGCCGCGACCTGCGTCGGCGAGTGTTGGATACGCTCGACGAGGTCAACCGGCGCCATCACGCCGAGGTCGGCGACCCCGAGATCCTCACCCGGGTCTCCCAGTACGAGATGGCCTTCCGCATGCAGATGAATGCGAGCGACGCCATGGATCTCACCCGCGAATCCGCCGAGACCCACACCCGCTACGGCACGCAGCCGGGCAAGGAGAGTTTCGCCAACAACTGCCTGCTCGCCCGGCGCCTGGCCGAGCGCGGGGTAAGGTTCATCCAGCTCTACGACTGGGGCTGGGACTCCCATGGTGTCTCCAAGGACACGGCTTTGAACGACGGTTTCGCTTCGAAGTGTCGCGAGATCGACCGTCCCATCGCCGCGCTGATCGACGACCTCAAGGCGCGGGGCCTGCTCGACGAAACCCTCGTCATCTGGGGTGGTGAATTCGGCCGCACACCGATGCGCGAGAATCGTGCGGGCGTCGAGATGCCGTTTGCCGGACGCGACCATCACCCCGGTGCCTTCACCGTCTGGATGTGCGGCGGCGGCGTGAAGCCTGGTTTCTCCTACGGCGAGACCGACGAGGTGGGACTCGAAATCGTGAAGAACCCGGTCGAGTTGCGCGACCTCCACGCCACCGTTCTCCACCAACTCGGATTCGATCACCACAAACTTTCGTTTCCCTTCCAGGGCCTCGACCAGAAGATGACCGGCGTGAAACCCACGCGTGTCATCGACGAGATCATCACCTGAACCCGACGATGTATTCAGATGAGGTGAAGCGCGAAGGCGCGAGGACGCAATGGGCGATCCGGGCCGTGGCAGGTGTCCATTCACCCCGTCGCCTTGGCACACAAGAAAGCGGCGCGCCTGCGGTGACACCCGTTGAGGTCCAATTGATTCGCACGTCATCTGCCATACACCCCGACCTGATACAGGCGGTTCCGTTGGAGGCGGCCTCGGTGAGGCCGCGACGGGACCGCCAGGTCCCGCCTCCGTTGTCCGATTTCTTCACGCGACGCCCATCCCCGCGGGGTCGGCTACCCCACCTCCAACAGACACCCACGCCGGATCGCGCTGAAATTGACGCGCATACGCAGTCCCGAAGCGGATTTGTGACCACAAGCGTCTTCTGCCGGCAAGGTGCCTGCCCACTTTGGCACCACCTGTTGGTATCTGCATTGATCCGTGTGTATCCGTGGTTCAATCGCGGTTCTTTGCATCCGTTTTCATTTCCCTTTCCTCCGGCCTTCGCGCCTTTGCGCCTTCGCGCTTAATCCCCTCCTCTTCTCCGTGTCCAGTCTCTCCCCCGAAGCTCCCCGCAGTCCCTGGTGGACCGTTGTCGCGCTGCTGCCCGCCGTGCTCCTCGCCGCCCTGGCTGCGCCGTGGCCCTGGCTGCCAGCGGCCTTGGGACGCCTGCATCCGGTCGTACTCCACTTCCCGATCGCCCTCGTGCTGGTTGTTGCGCTGCTTGAGGTGATCAGTCTGGTCTCGCCACGCCGCGGACCGCCGCGCGTCCGGCTCTTGCTTTTCCTCGCCGCCGCCGGGGCAGTCACCGCATCGGCCTGCGGCTACCTGCTGATGCGCGGGGATGCGGTGGAAGGAGCCCTGGCGGACCGCCACCTGCGCGGCGGGCTGGCGGTTTCGCTGCTCGCCTGCCTGACGCTGGCGACGCGACTGACACGTGATTTCGAGGTGTTGATCCGACTGAAGCGGATCTACCGGTTTCTGCTGGCGGCGACGTGTGCCGTGCTGATGTTTGCGGCCCACGACGGCGCGTCCTTGACGCATGGCGAAGATTACCTGACCGAACACTTGCCGTGGCTGCAAAACCAGGCGAAGCCCCCGGCAATCGCCTTCCCGGTCCAACATCCCGTCGGTACCTGGGAGATGTACACGGACGTCGTGGCGCCGATCCTCTCCCAACGTTGCATCAACTGCCACAGCGGCCGGCAAGCCAAGGGCAAGCTCGCCCTCGACACGTGGGAGGCGTTGTCGCGCGGTGGAACCACCGGTCCGCTCTTTGTCGCCGGGCGACCTGACACCAGCCTCCTCGTGCAACGGCTTGAGTTACCGCTTTCCCACAAGGAACGCATGCCCCCGAAGCGAAAGCCCCAGCCCGCGGAAGGGGAGCTGGCACTGCTGCGCGCCTGGATCAAAGCGGGCGCGCCCCGGACCGGCACCCTCGCAGCCCTCGGCCTCGAGGCAGGGCTCCTGCGCGCGGCAGAATCTCTTCCGCGCACCTTCGCCGTCCAGGAAGGTGAGCCCGCTGAAGTCGACGACACGGCGCGACTCCAGGCGGTGGCCGCGCGACGCCAGACCTTCGCTCCGGCCTTGGCGACGGCGCAGGCGCGCTGGCCCGGAGTGCTGGAGTTCGAAGCGCGCGACTCTGCCGAATTGAGAGTCAACGCATCCTTGCTTGGCCCGAAGTTTGGCGATGCCGACCTGGCCGCGCTCGCACCCCTGCGCGATCAGATTACCTGGCTCGATCTTTCCGGCACAGGCCTCACCGACTCAAGCGCCCGCACTCTCGGCACCTTCAAGGGACTGCGACTCCTGCGTCTCAACGAAACCAAGATCACCGATGAGACGGTGGAGGCACTGTCCGGGTTGACTCAACTCGAGACCCTCAGTCTCTTCCGCACCCCCATCACCGACGCCGCCGCCCGCACCCTCGCGTCCCTGCCCCGCATCAAGACCCTCTCCGTGGCCGAGACACCCATGACCGAAACCACCCGCCGCGGCCTTACCCGGCCGTGACGGGACCGGGCCGGTCCCGCGGCCGCGCCTACGCGTCAACTTTCGGGTCCTGAGCGAGCGCTGTCTGCACGCCTGTTGGAGGTGGCCTCGCAGAGGCCGCGACGGGACCATCCGGTCTCGCCTCCGTGGACCGACTGCTTCATGCGACGCCCATCCCCGCGGGGTCGGCGACCCCACCTCCAACGGACGCGGCCCTTGAGTCGCGCTAGGTTGATGCACCTGCGAGGCCGTGGCCGGCTTCGAGGTCAATCGAGCTTCACAGTCACCACCTGCTCATCGGGCGGAAAGCAGATGTGCGCATCGCAGCACTGATAGGACACGGTCACCTTGACCTCACCCGCCCCGCTTCCCGAGATTTCCCGGGTAAACCGGAACTCATTCCGGTAAATCCCGGTACCGGGATCGTTGCCGTAAGGTTGGAAAGCAGGCTTCTCCAGCTCACCGGCAAAGGTGTACCCCGCAGGCAGCCGGATATCGATGCGCGCCGGTGCAAACGCATCCCGAGGCGAAACGTGGGAGTAGATGTGATAACCTGGATGTACCTTTAACTTCACCACAATCTCCTTTTTGCCGTCCCCCCGGGGGGCGACACCGGCAGCCACGCTAACGGGATTCTGCGGATCGGTTTCCGCCACGGCAATGGCTCCGTAGGCAAGACTCAGGCGCTTCCGCGCATAGTCATTGCCCTCCACCTTGGGGTCCCTCGAGTTGACCATGAAGACGAACCCGCCGGTCTCCGTGAAAAAGAGTCGGCTCCGGTTCTGATCGTACCAGGCCCGCCACTCCCCGGCGGTTTCATAGTCCAGCAACGTGTACCGCTTCAGGATGCGTCTGGCACGCTCCACGTCGGTGTTTTTTTCCCACTGCTCGATCGCCCAGGCCAGGATTCGCGGGTGGGTGTTGGGAATACCCGCCGCCTTTGCGTCCTCGTCGACAACCAGCTTGTAGAACGGAGCTTCCGAGTAAAAGTAGTCGAAATTCTCGTCGTAGTAGCGATGATACGCCGCGACGTCGGTGCCGTACACGGGGTACAGGTCCTTGAAGCGGTTTCGCAGCGTGTCCTCAAACGAGGCCATCGGTCCGGGGCGATACCCCAGGCTGATCTCTTCGATCTGGGTCAGCTTCTCTCCTTTCAGCTTCCGGGCCTCCGCTTCGCGTCGGGTCGACGTCATGCGCTCGTTATGCCGCCGATTGAGCTCGCAGTAATCCTCATAGGCCTCGCGTGTGGCCAGGTATTTGAGCTCCGTGATCCAGTGTTTCGTGGCGCGACGATCATGGTACTTCCGGGCGAGCAGGCCTTGTCCCGTAAACCGCGCAATGTAGCAAATGCCGTTCGCCAGCACGGTGCAGGCCTCGTCGGTCATGAACTCCGGTGAGGCGGCAAAGCCCCAGCAGAAAAAGTTTCCGTGACGACCGATGGCCACCGCGTCCAGCCCCTTCTGGCACACCCCGCTCGAAATGGTCTCGGCGTCAGGCGAGTCCTCGAAGCCCCACGGACGCGCGACCATGCCAATGCGAAAACCACGGTCCGACTGGTACCCCTTGGTCTGCACCCTCCACATCGGAAGACTCTTGGGCGTGGGGGTGGTGCGGTAGTAGGCGTAGTGGAACGCATCCTCGGGTGTCGGTCGCTCCTCGATCGTCATGCGAACCGGAAAAGGTCCCTTGAAGATGGGATGCTCCGCACGAAACCCATGGGCGTGGGCGTCGAGACAGAGGCAATACCAGTCGAACTTCAACCCGATGCTCCGGCCGAGCTTCTCCCCCAGCTCGCCGATCACCACCACGGGACGAGAGAAATCCTCGGTGAAGTACCGGGCGGGAATGACCTCGGTGACGCGCCCCGTCGCATCACGCACCACCCGTCGCTCCGACAGCGGGGTCGGGGTGCCATCCATCACGGTCACGTCGTAGGCGAGGGAGTCCTTCTGACGGTAGTCACTCGCGTGCATGACCGTGACCGAAGTGAAGTACTTCTTCAGCATCGCCTCAAAGGAGGCCATGCGTCGGGTGACGTCTTCGGCCGCCGCCTCCGGCGTCGCGTAGGTCTCCTTTTCCCAATTGGAGGATCCTCCCACGTAGAGCACCTTCAGATTGGAGCCTGGGTTCGCACCCAGCAGCGTGGCTGTGCCGAGCAGCAGACCGAGCCACAGCCTTCGCGCCAGGGGCGCCGTCCATGACAGTAGTGGGTTGGGCATGACGCGAATGGGCTTAGAAGGCACGACGGACACTGATCCAGTACTCGCGCATGCGGATATCCACGAAGGGACTGAAGTAGCCCAATCCGAACGGACCCACGTCGAATTCCGGTTCGCTGTTGAACACATTGCGCACGCCCATCGTCACCGTCATGCCATCCGTCACCCGCGCACCGACGCGAGTCAGGCCTGACTTGGTTTCGGGGTGCGTCTGGCCAAACCGGTAGCTCACCACGACATCGTGCGTGTCCTGGGACGGGATTGTGCCATTGTTTCCCTGGGCGGCGGCATAGGTGCTGAAGTTCGCTCCTGATGCACTCTGCAGCGAAAGCGGGCCTCCGGCGCTCCCGTAGGCCTTGTATGAACTGAGCAGCCGACTCGTCCAGCCGGCGCCCCACTTGCCCAGCTCCCAATTCAAGTTGAGGTTTGTCTGCTGGCGAAGTGCTCCGCCGATCGACGTGTCCGTGGGAAAGTTGACGCCGTCGTAGGCCGGAAGCGTAAGTGAAAACTGTGTCCGGGAACGCAGGATGAGTGACTGGGTGCCGCTGAAGTTGAACGCACCCGCGCTCCGCGTCGGCAAGCGGTAGCTGACGTTGAAATCCCAGCCGGACATGTCGCGTCCGTAAAGATTCATTGAACTGGTGTCGATCAGGGTGATCTGCCTCGAGGCATCGCGTGTGACCCGTTCCGGGAAGAGGTTCGCGATCAACTGGGCCGAAAGGGTGCTGATCGCATCAAACTGCTCGATTTCGTAGTACTCGGCATTGAAGCGGAGACCGCGCAGCGCCTCGGTCTTCGGTTCGAAGATGACCCCCAGGTTGAGACTGCGGGAAGTCTGCGGCTTGATCTCGGCATTGCCACCCGAGACGGTCAGCACGCCGTACGTGGTGTTGGAGACCGGATCGAGCACCTGGGTCGTGGTGGTGCTGGGTTCGGGGTTTCGAACCAGCTGCGCGGCGGTTGGCGGCTGGAAGCCCTTGGAATAGGAGCCGCGGAAGGTCACGCTCGGAATCGGCTGATACTTGAGCCCAAATGTGGGGCTGGTGGCCTCGTACCGGACCCGACGGCGAAAGGGGGCGCCCGCAACGGTGGGCTGGGAGTAGGTGGTCACACCGGTCACTGTGTTCAGGGTCGCGGTGGATGTGCCTGAGCTCTGCTCCACGCGCTCCATCCGACCGGCAAGCTGCGCCTCAAGCACGTGGACCAGCGGCAGCCGGTTGCGCTCCACCAGGGGAAACTGGAGTTCGGAATAGGCGCTGGAGACAATCTGCTTCATGCCCAGGTAGTAGGTGCGGCTCGAGCTGGAGTTGGTCGCAAGCGTGAAGGACTCGCTGGTGCCGTCCGTGGTTCCGACCATCCGGTTCTCCAGACCCACGGTCAGCGTGGGTGCGCCCCAGGGCAGACGCGGCAGCGGTCCGGAGGCACGGGCCGAGAGGCTGTCCTGCGAAGCGCCGTGCGTGAGCACCGAACGGGTCGCGTAGGGCGCGAGGGACACGGGAAAAAGCTGCGTGTCGACAAACGGATCGATCACACCGCTGGAGATCGCGTTGTTGACCGCGGTGTTGTCGGGCACCTCGTAGGAATGCTCGTTGTCGTCCGTCACCCACGTGTAGTCGAGCTGCGCGATCCACTCTTTCGGCAAGGTGATTTTCGCCCCGGCCGTCAGGGTGTTCTTATCGAAGATTCCGATACGAGGACGCAGGTACTCGGCGGGCATCTTGACCAGGACCGCCGTGGTGAAGGGATTGGTCGGGGCGTTGGCCGCGACCGTGCGGGTGCTGTTGAAGTAGCCGCTGTAGAGCGAAACACCCCGGTTGCGGCTGAAGGCGTAGTCCACGAACAGCTCCAGGTTGGGCAGCATCTTGCGACTGACCGCGGCGTTGATCGACCGGGCCGTGGGGGTGAAGCCGAAGAAACTGCCCAGTCCGGATTGCAGCCAATAGAAGGAGGAGTGTTCCAGGTTGATCGAGCCTGCATTCCGCTGCAGGGCCGCCGCCACCTCGGCGTCGGTGGCCGAGGGCGAGAGTCCCGGCGGGACATAGGTCAGGCGCGAGGACAGGGCGGTGCCGTTTTTCAGCACCAGATTGGCGGCCACACTGTTGGTGATGTTGGTGGTCGCACCCGCAAACGGATTGGCGGCGGTCGAAACATGGTCGGGGTTGTTGGCATAGGCGCGGCGATAGTTGGCCTTGACCAGATCGCCGCGGTCCTGAAGCCGCATCGCATTTCCATCGGAGTAGCTGGCCGCGAGCATGAGCTGGGTCTTGCCCCCCTCAAGCGCCTGCGCCCAATTGAGCGAGAGCGACCGACGCGCGGCATCGCCGTCCCAGGTGTTGGAGTAGTTCGCCCGCGCTTCGCCACCACTGAAGTTTCGCTTCAGGATGATGTTCACCACGCCACCCAGGGCGTTGCCACCGTAGATGCCCGAGGCCGAGGTGGGCAGGACCTCGATTCGATCGATCATGCTCGGCGAAATGCCGTTGAGGTCGGTCTGGTAGGTGCTGGTGAGCATCACGGTGTTGGGCAGTCGGCGGCCGTTCACCAACACCAGAGTCCGGTCAACCCCCAGGCCGCGGAGATTCACGTCACTGTTGGTTCCGTACGACGTCGTATTGCTCGAGTTCGTGGAGCGCAGCACGTTCATGGTGAGGTTCTTGGTCAGAAAGTCCTCCACCGTGGTCGCCCCCGAAAGCTCGATGGTTCGATTGTCGAAGATGTAGTAGGGTTGGATGTCGTTCACGGTGCGCGGGATGTCGACGTTGGCATCGGAGTAGGGTTTGACCGTGCGGTCCTTCACCTCGAAGGGATCGAGCTCCGTCACGCTGTCGGCCTGCACAAAGTAGGGTTTGAGCTTGGCAATGTCGTCCGTTGACGCGACCGACCGCATCCGCTGGCGACCCAGCGTCAGACTGCGGCCGGCACGGACGCGCACCTCGGTGATGTGCAGCGGCTGGAAACCTTCGGCCGCGGCGACCAGGGTGTAGGTGCCGGCCGGAAGTCCCTTGAGGGTATAGATGCCGTTCTTGTCGGTGACGGTGGAGAGACTCGTCTCCTCCACGCGAACGCTCACGCCCTCAGCTGGCCGGCCATCGTTTCCCGACAGCTCGCCCCGGACGACGGAGGCGGTTTCTCGTGCGACCACAACGAAGTTCCGCACCGCCGTCTGCCGGACCGTGTAGCCAGTGCCGTCCAGCAGCGTCTCAAGGGCGGCAAGGGGTTCAAAAGAGCCACGCAATGCCTTGGTCTGCACCTTGGCGAGGTCAGCGTGGGAGAAGAGCACCTCGACATCGGCCTGTTTGGCCAGGGCCTGAAGCGAGTCGGATGCCGGCAGAGCAGGGATGTCGAGAGTCACCGCTGCGGCGAGCGGCACGACCAGCGTCAGGAAGGCAAAGAATTGAAACAGGCGTGAACGGTGGCTTCGGATACGGTTCAGTGAGTTGCTCATGGTGTCGGTGAGTCAGTTGTGGCGGCACACGACAAGACACACGGACCCCTGGGAATCCTCCATTGGCCGACCGAGGAATGTATCGGATTCATGGCGGCTCCGCAGCGCGGCGCCACCGGAATGTCACCGTGACACCAGTCGAATCACTTCGCCACCGCGCAGCACGAGCACCGGCAGCGCCTGCTGCACGTCGCGCAAGAAGCCATCGAGGTCATCGAGACGGAAACTGCCGCCCAGTCGCAAATGCGCCACGGCCGGATCGGCCCTGAGCTCGCGATTGTGGTAGTAGGCCATCCGCTCCAGCGCGGAACTCAAGGGCATGCCTTCCGCCAACACCCTGCCTTCTCGCCAGGCAAGGACCGCCGCCGTTTCACTGTCACGCAGCGAACGTCGTCCCATGATCGTGCCGTTGAGGGCGAATTGCTCGTTGGGCGCAAGGACGTACGACGTGGACCCGTCCGGCGTGACTTCCACGGAACCGTGCACGACCGTGACCTCCAGCCGTCCAGGGGCGTCGACGCGAACGTTGAATGCGGTCCCGGTGACGCGCACCGATCCGGCGCGGGTCTGGACCACAAAGGGCCTCGTCCTGTCCGGGGCAACCGAGAAGAACGCCTCCCCTCGCTCCAGATGCGCCCGCCGTTCTCCGCCCTGCGGACGAAAATCGAGCAAGGTGCGGGCATTGAGTTCAACCTGGGTTCCGTCCTCCAGTGCGACGGAGTCCCGCTTGCCTTGCGGCGTGGCCAGACGTCGGACCGAAAGACCCCGGAAAAGAGCCCCGCCCGATACCGCCGCCGCGGCCAGTACCAGCGAAGCCGCGACCAGCCAGCTTCTCCGAGGCTGCGTCCAAACAGGCGTCCGAGCCCCCTCGTCCGGGACCTCCAAAACTCTCGCTTTGACGAGCTTCGGAACCTCCGTTTTCACCCGAGCGTTCAGGGTGAGGTAAGCCGATAGGCAAGGCTCATGGGCGGCGTGCGCATCCAGCCACACCTGCAGCTCCGCGCTCTCGCTCTGGGTGAGGGGGCCCCGATCCAACCGGGCCGCCCAAGCGGCAGCCTCGTCCTCCATCTGCGGTGGAACTGGGGTGTAATCGTTTTGCATGAAACTTCCCGTGGTCGGGTCAGTTGGGGTTTAGAAGAGGGAGCGTCGTGATTTATGCAGCAGACAGGACATCGCTAGTCGAAGGCATTAATATGCAATATGCATTAATTGCCGGTTCCGCCAAGCCGACTCACCGGTCCGGACACTTCGGCGCGAAGTCGTTCCCGCAGCAGTCGGAGAGCCCGCGCCAGTTGCTTTTCCACCGTGCTGCGCGCAATTCCGATCCGTTCCGCAATCTCGGCGTGAGAAAGGTCCTCGCCATTGCGCAACAGGAAGACTTCCCGACACCCGGGAGGGAGCGCCAGAATGGCGTCCGCCAGCACCGCGCGATCCTGCAACGCCATGGCCAGCGTGACCGGATCCGGCGAGGGACTGGCTCCTGTTTCCAGTTCGGCCGTCTCAGTCGGGACCATCCGTGACGCTCGTCGTTGGCGATAGTTCAGAGCGAGCCGTCGGGCGATGGTGAAAAGGAACGCTTTGGGCTTTTCCACCGGCTGCTGGCGCATCGCATGAAAAGTCCGAATATAGGCATCGTGCGCAATATCCGGGGCCTCGTGACCGCTCGCCCCCAATACCGACGCCAGGTACCGTCGGAGCGGGGAAAGGGTGGCCTGATAGAAGTCCCCAAAGGCAGTTTCGGCGGGCCGAGGATCGTCCATGCGCGCAGCGTTTCCTAAGCTCTCACCCATGCTCCCGGGAATGGCCACTCCATTTCCAGCGGGCTGCGGCGCTGCAGAGGAAAACAACCCGGGGATCGGGTCGAGGGAAGGTGCCTGGACAAGGGAGGGCATGAGGAGAGAACCGTCGGCACTTGGACACACAGAGCCGCAAAATCCTCCATTGTCATCTTCTGTCACCCCAAGGGGACCAACGCGGTCCCGTCGAAACGGCACCGCACCGCGGCCGGGACCGGTTAGGATTTCGGCGCGTCCCCCAACAGGCGTTCGAGGTGGGCTTCGAGGTCGCGACGGGAAGGATTGACGGCGACGATCCGGCCGTCCTTGCCAAAGAGCAGGACATGCGGAATCGGTTGCACGCCGTATCGCACCGCGCACTCGGTTTCGTGAGCGCGACCTTCGTACAGCTGCGGCCACGGGAGGGCCTGCTCTCGCACCACCTTTTCGACCGCCGCGGCAAGTCCGGCCCGGTCGAGAGAGACCCCGATGATCTCCAGCCCGCGCCCATGGTACCGCTCATGCAATTCGCGCAGGTGGGGCATGGCCTGGATGCAAGGCACGCACCACGTCGCCCAGAAATCCACCAGGATCACCCTACCCCGCCACTGTTGCGTATCCACCCTCCGACCATCCACCGCCGTGAAACGGAGGTCCACCGGCTCGGCCAGCGCCTCGAGCACCCGTTGGCGCCGGTCGGCCAGTTCGCGGACGCGCGCACTGGGACTGGTGGACATCCGCTGGACGAGCCGGGGCAGATCGGCGGGAAACTGCGATTCGACCGCATGCACCAGCCGGGAAAAATAGACAAAGGCTCCCGAGCCTTCGGGAAACTGCCCGGCGAGATGCTCGATGGGCGGCACGAGACGCGCCTCCCAATCGGCCGGCAGGGTCGTATTCGTAAAGGGAAGTACCAGCGCACTGACCTTGCGTCCGGCGAGGAGCTCGCGCAGCGACGCCGGTGCGTCGGACGCCGTTGCCGCGGCCTCTTCGATGGCGCGCACCCGCTCGTCCCAGGTCCGTCGCGCCACCTCGTCGATCCGAGCCTTGGGCGGAGTTCCGGGTTCATATCCAGTCAGGAACAACAGTCGGGAGCGGAGCACGGTTTCCAACGCGCCCCATCGGCGAGAATCCTGAGGGTGGGCGACATAGAGATCCCACGCCATGGCGGCAAATGCCTGCAGGCGCAGGTCGCGCCCCAGCTCCCGTTCCTCGCGCGTCGCACCCGGCGTCGGGCTCTCCAGCACCGCCGCCGCCTGCTCCATCGCCCGCCAGCGCGGATCCTCCGCCGTCGACACACCCTCGCCCGGCCCCGCCGTCGCAGGGCTGTCGGCAGCCCCTGCGTCCAGTCCCGGAGCCAGGCCGACCGCCCAGAGACCAAGCCCGGCAAGCAAGGCCCGCCCGCCGCGCAACGAAGAAACCACGATCGCCGCACACCGTTTGCCTGTGTCCAAGTATGCCATACGTTGCCACGTGTCTGATCCGCGCCGGCCAGGCCCGGCAACTCAATTCCATGGCAACGCGGCGGCGTGCCTTGCGCCCCCCGCCTGTTCCGCGGCCGGCCGCAACTCCCCATCTCCATCACCCCTCGAAGCCTGCGCAGGTTGCAACTTCCGCCATGGTTCACGATTTGGGGAGGCTGCGGAAAATCGTTCTTGCCTCGCCCCATCCCCCGCTCCTACCTCCCGCTTGCTCGTAGGGGTGTCCTCCGCGGAGGACTGAGATTGCGGTGCGACCGGCCGCTCGACCCTTTGAACCTGAAACGGATCATACCGGCGAAGGAAACAAGCGCGGCAGCACGTGGGTG
>JAEUGZ010000533.1 GCA_016794725.1 Opitutaceae bacterium
GGCCGCGACCGACTGCTGGAGATGAATTCGTTCGACGCCACGGTGGCGTCACGCATCGTCGACCAGGTGCGCGCGGTGGACGCTGATCCCTTCCTCCGCACCTTCCTTCCGGAACTGCTCGACCACTTCGGAGTGCGCATCAAGGAGCACGAGGAGGGCGATGTCTTTCTCGATCCGAGTCACGCCTACATCGAGGCTTTTCCCTCCATTCCCAGGGACGGCATGCTCGCAACCTTTGACCGCAAACGCGCGCTCGTGCGCGAGGATATCCGCTTTCTTTCACCCGACCATCCCCTGGTCCGCGATGCGATGGAGCTCCTGGTGGGATCACAGGGCGGCACGACCGCGTTCGCCCATCTGCCTTCGACCACCCCGAATCTGCTGCTCGAAGTGGTCTTCGTCCTGGAAACCGTCGCCGACACCCGCTGGCACGTCGATCACTACCTGTCGCCCACCCCGCTCCGGGTGTTGGTCGACCTGCGCGGCCAGGACCACTCCGCAAGCCGGAGTGCCGCGGCGATTGCCGCGGAGGTGGAGGACGGCAATCTGACCCAGTTTCTCGCCCGCCCAGGATTCACTTCCAGCGCGCTCAAGGGCATGCTCGCGCACGCGGAAAAAGCCGCCCAGGCGGCCGCCCGCACGGTCACGCTCGAAGCGGACCAACGGGCCGACCACACCCTCGGGATCGAGATCCAGCGACTCACTGACCTCCGGGCCGTCAACGACCACGTTCGCCCCGAGGAAATCGCCCTCCTGCAGGAACAACGCGAACGGACCCGCGAGGCGATCCTGGCTGCACGCCTGCGGCTCGACTCGCTCCGTCTGATCCTGGAGGGTCCGCTCCCGCGCTGAAGGACTGCAGCCGGGGCACGGACAATGCCTTGCGCCTGCCCGTCTGGTGACAGAACTACGGAGTGCGCTGAGTAGTCTTACTTTCACTTCACCGCGAACTGGGATTGACGTACTCCAAGGATAGGAAAGGCTTCCGCACGATCTTCCAGCTTCCCGCGCCACCCACGCGGTCCGATCGCCTGTTGTTTGCGTCTCGTTACCCATGACATTTCCTCGTCCCTCAACCGCGCACGGGTCTGCGGTTGATGTCGATCGCTCCCTTGCGCCCTTCCGGCGGGCGGGCTTTGCAGTGGTCACTTTTGTCGCCGCGGTCCTCGCCGGACTCCAGGTGACGAATCCTGCGGCCGTCGCACCGCGTCACCTGACCACCGTGGGGATCCCGACCGAGCCCATTTCCGGCGGCGCGGAATCCAAGCCTTTCCATGCCGAATCGTGGATCACTCCTCCCGAACACACCCCGACCGTGCATTGCAGCACCCTGTCGAACCTGCCCAACGGCGACCTCATGGCCGTTTGGTACGGGGGCGCCCGGGAGGGAGCCGGGGATGTGGCCGTATTCACCTCGCGGTTAAACGGGACCGACGCCGCGTGGGCGCCTCCCTCGCGGGCGGTGGACCGGGACATCGCCGAGGTGGAACTCGGTCGCCCGATCAAGAAGGTGGGCAATGCCGTGGTGTTTCCCGATCGGTTCGGTCACCTTTGGATGGTTTATGTCAGCGTCACCCTCGGCGGGTGGTCCGGCTGCACCCTCAACGTCAAGACCTCGACCGACCAGGGCAAGTCCTGGGGTCCCAGCCACCGGCTGAACCTGAATCCCTTCCTCAACCTCAGCACCCTGGTCCGCAGCAAGCCGATCTACACGACGGACGGGCGCATCGGCCTGCCCGTGTACCATGAAATGGCGCTGAAGTACCCGCAGATCCTTTGGCTGACGCCGGGCGACGATGGCAGCCTCCTGAACTATCAACTGCGCAGCCTCCCGCGGAAGGATGACCTGATCCAACCCACCTTGGTGCCCTTGGGCGATGATCGGGTGCTCATGGTGCTGCGCGATGGCGGGCCCGAACGGGTCCTGCACACCGCATTTTCGAACGACAACGGCTGGACCTGGTCGGCGCCGATGCATAGCAACCTTCCCAATCCGGATTCCGCGGTGGACGCGCTTCGCCTGCGCGACGGCCGGGTGCTCCTCGTGTACAACGACACCCTGCAGGGCCGAGACACGCTTCGACTGGCTGTCTCGAATGACGGCGGAGTCAGCTGGCGGCCGGGCCCGGTGCTCGAACATGAGGCCCGCAAGGAATTCTCCTACCCCTCCATGACCGAGGGGGCAAACGGTCGCATCCACGTGACCTATACCTGGCAGAGAAAACGCATCAAACACGTCGAGTTCAATGTCGCCTGGCTTGATCAACCCTCCGTTCACCGGACTGCTTCCCTGCAATGAGCGCCTGGATTGACCCGGCGTATCACCTGGCCGGAATCGGGGCGGGAATCTGGCTGATCCTGCTCTGGCTGCAGGCCCGGGTTCGTTCCGCTCCGGCATCGGTCGCAATCAAGGTGACCACCGGCGTCATGACCGCGGGACTCCTTTTGCTCCCCTTTGGCGGGTCGAGGCTCGGTTGCTGGATGCAGGGTTTCCACCCAAATCCGAGCGTTCCGGGCCTCTGCCTGATCGGTGCGGCCCTGGCTCAACGGCTCTTCGGCTGCGTGCTCCTGAAAGCCGCCGACCTGCGGGCCCTGCTGGTGTTTGGCACGGTCGTCGGCAGCGTCCTGTATTTGCACACACTCTGGCCCAATGCCACCGACCTCTACTACTGGGGCTGGCTCGATCAGGCCGCGATCTGGACTATGGCCGGCAGCGCGGTGATCTACCTGGCGGTCGGCAATCGCATGGGTGTGCTGATCCTGCTCTCTCTGATCGCCTATACGTTTCGCGTATTGGAGTCGCAGAACGCCTGGGACTACCTGATCGACCCGGTCACGTGGATGGTCTGCGTCGTCTTGCAGGCTTCCTGGCTGCTACGCGCCACCGGCCGGGCACTGGTGTCCCTGCGCCGGAACTGGCGCCGCTCCACCGCACAGGCAGAGTCGACCTTTGACAACGTCGCTCCGCCCCTGGTTGAAAGCGCAACGCCGGGCACGGTCGCCCGGCCGCGCTGATCCCGCGCCGAATCGGCCGCAGGATCGTGACCGACCTCAAGCGAGCCGGTCACGGGTCAAAACTACACACGGACCTGGCCGCGATTATTTGGACGTGGCCGCTGCCTTC
>JAEUGZ010000543.1 GCA_016794725.1 Opitutaceae bacterium
CACCCGTTGAAGTAGATCGTCCACACCTCATTGGGCTGAGTGGCCTTCATAAGTTTGCAATGACCCGGGGCGTACACCCCCGGCTGCCGCCTTGGGCCTACGCTCAGTTCGCGTTGGGCGCGCAACTTGCCGATCGTACCACCCGCCGGCACCGGTAGATTGGTTGAAAGCTGGCGCGAGAAGGAGCCTGCGGCATCGAGCAAGTCCGGAGGAGCGAACCACATACCGGCGGGGCCATTGCCTACGGCGGCAACCACGGGGCTGATCTCACCCCTGGTATGACTGGACGCCTTGCTCGATCGGTGAACGCCCGGCTTCGTACCGGCGCAGTGCAGTTTGAATTGTGATCGGCCGGGTTGATGAGGGTTGCGATTGGCGTTCATTGCTGGAGGTCAATCAGACACCTTCCGTCCAGGGAGAATAGATGGAATAGCCTGTGATACAGTTGCTAAGGCATATGGATCGCATTTTTTGCTTAGACGCCAATTCCCACTAGTGGGGAGATTTGGGGTGAGGCCCACCCGCTTTCCGAAATGTCCCGAAATGCTGCTAGAGGAGGGTGCATGGTTTTCCGGGGATAATCCCCGGGACCTGCGCATACATGGCCAAGAACATTTCTCACGATCCAATCAAACGCCCCCACGAGATCCACTTATGGTGGCATTCCACTCGGTCAGTCGGCGTCATGGACGATTTGGAAGAGAGCCGATCAAAGCAACAACGACGCCGCCGAACGACCCGGTCGTACCCCACCTGCGGCCGGACACTCCTCCGGTCACGGCGGTGGCGGCGAATCCGGGTCCCGGTGTTCCCATCCGAACTACTGTCTTGTCGGAGCGGAACGCGGCATGTGAATTGCCATCACACTCGTGGTGGACTCCCTTCTGCGACTGGAAGGAGACCGAAGACAGGTGGTGGCTCCGGAATGACGCCGTGATCGCCCAAGTGCTGAGATGCCTGGCGTGGCGTGTTCCGGTCTTGTTGATCCTCGGCTTTCTGAAATGTACCTTTGAGCATGCCGTCGGATAGCTTCTGAATCTCTAACGGATTTCAACCGAGCGCTTCGAAATGAGTGAGAACCGGGGAGGGCGGAGGTGCCGTGCCCACACCTAGATTCTGTATGGGAAGCAGGTGTAGGCGCAGCTGTGCTAGCAAAGTTCGCTGGGGTGGGCGAGACCGCGGAAGAAATCCAGGATGAGAGCCGGTCATTTTTGGAGGTATCCCGTCGGAGAGCAGCTTTAGATGGCATTGGTCGAGGAAGCCTGGGCAATAACGCGAGTTGATTCGGGCGTATAAGGGGGGCCGGAGAATTTGAAGAAAGTCCCTATTCATCCATCCCTCCAATACACCAATCGCACTAAGTGGTGCATGGTCCGAGGTTCGCCATTTCCGCGCCCGAGGTGGAAGGTTCTTCGAAAACACTGGGGGGCAGGATCGCCCGATGGCGTTCGCGGACCATGTTGCCATGATACGAACGCGTCTTCGACGCTCGAAGTGTTGAAGCGGTGGAAACAACCGGCGACCTCCGGGCCGTATCGAAACATAAAGTGTCGGCAATCTTGTCCCAATACTAATGCGGTGGGGAGTCGCCTATCTTGTGGGCAAGTTCATCCGTGTCGCCGTCTTCTTCATCGGGATCGGTTTCGCGGGTGGAAAACCGAAACCACAGCCAATACGCCGCCAAGGAAAACCTCGAATCTGAATATCCCCGATTTCGTCTGCGTTCCGACTTTGCCGAGGAACTTTGTTACCTGGACCGCATTTGAGCTCCGGTCTCGGGTAAAGTCTATGGAGTGTACTGCACGGTCCGAAAAATCGCGTTCTTCTGGCCTGACCTGCGGCAGATCGATGCCCGACGCGCGGTGCGCAAGCCTCCTGAAGTTTACAGCTATGGCTCGGTGGTACGGGTGGGGCAGACGTTGCCTGTAACGTACATTTCGGGTGGGCCATCGTGGCTACCCATTCCCCGTAACGGGCTTTTCGAGGATTTGATTCAGCGCGTACCGGCTGTGATGGGACTGTCTCCCAAGGAGCCTTCGCCCTTACTCTGGCCGAGCTCAATGAAAAAGCTAGGCATCCGGTATTCTCAAACACCGTCGTGGTCCACTTTGCCGAGCAGGGGATGGCCGATATTCATCTTGATTATTCTGCCCGAAAACTGGCCGACGAGTTCAACGAGCCGAATTAACAATTCCGATTCAGGTCCCACCTGGGGTTGGGTAGGGGTATTGATCAAAGCAGCCCAAATATCAAAACTGTAACAGACGATTTGCGACGGTGTGCGAGACTGTTTTGTACCTCTGATAGAGAAACTTACGTGGGCTGTAAAACAAGCACTGTTTCGAATCCAGTAAGGTCCACCATCTACGCAAGGCGTTGATTTAAAAAAGGAAAGGGAGCCGGCGAGACGACGAAGCGGTCGGTTTGCGGTGCGACATGCCGAGAGCCAAAGTCGGCTGGAGCCGGGTGGTTCCTGAACGCTTTATTGAACTGGGTGCAGGTTGCTAAAGGGTCGAGGCTACCCAGCCGATTAAGAGTGGATGTCTGCACTCGTCGACGATCCCAAGGCTGTCCCTGTCACCGGGACGGAGCCTGACGTCCCGGTTGCACGGATCGGTGGCGTGTCGGCGGCGAGGAAGGGAACGAGTTTTCACTTTCGACTGATCGCATTTGCTCTGGCCCTCATGGGGGTCGCTGTCGGCATTTCTTCACTTATTGCCTATAGGCTTAAGAAACAATCGCTTGAAGAGAGCCTGGCTCGCGAGCTTCTCGCGATTGTCAAGAGTGTGGCGCCCTTGATCGATGGTGATGTACACGAGCGCGTGCGACCGGGTGAGTCGGGATCCTCTTCGTTGTCGGAAGATTTTCTCAAGCTGCGCGACCAATTGGTGAAGGTGAAGTCGGGCAACGCTTTGCTCAGTCGAGGGAGCCCACTTTACACCATGCGAAAGCCGGATGACTTTGTCATCAGCGGCGAGCTGGAATTTGTCGTGATGACGGATCCCGATGATTCGGGACAGTATTTCACTGGGGCGCGGTATCATGTGGAGCCCCATCTCCTGGCCGCCTTGGGGGGAACGGCTTCATCCACGGGTGTTTACACGGATGATGAAGGGGTATGGATCTCGGCTGCCGCTCCGATTCGCAACGCGGCCGGTACCGTGGTTGGGGTGGTGCAGGCCGATCGCCCCATCGACTTCTACTATGCGGAAGCCCGGAGCGTCGCGCTCAAGATTTTTGGCGGGGCTGCGTCCAGTCTGACCATCGGCGCTGCGTTGGCTTTTTTCTTCGCCCGCAGTCTGACCGGCCCGATTCGACGCTTGGCGAAGGCGACGGAGGCGGTCGCTCGCGGCAATTTTGGATACCGCGTCTCCGAAAGCCGTACGGATGAACTGGGAGACCTCGCCAGGAGCTTCAATGGAATGGCGTGCGAGCTGACGTTGGGTCGCGAACGGGAGAACTACCAGAAGCAGGAATTGGTGGAAGCGAATCGACGCACGGAAGCGGTGAATCGGCAGCTTGCGGAGGCGAATCACGACCTCGAAAGGGCCGTCGAAGAGGCCCAGCGTCTCGAAGAGGAAGCCCGGGCAGGTGAATTGGCGAAGACGGAATTCCTGGCCACGATGAGCCATGAGCTGCGTACACCGCTGAATGGTATTTTTGGATTCGCCCAGGTCTTGGAGACCACGGAGATGTCGAAGGAGCAGGTCGAATGTGTGGGCTCGATTCAACAGAGTGCGGACCGGCTGCTGAAAACCATCTCCGCCGTCCTGGAGTACTCTCAGTTGGACCGCGGCAAGCGACCGCGAGAGTGGGGGAATGTCACGCTCCGCCCGCTGTTGTCCACGGCCGCAGCTGCCCATCGCAATGCCGCACTGTCCAAGGGGCTCGAGTTTACCTTCTCCATTGCACCGGATATTCCAACGACCATCCGTGCCGATGGTCCCGCACTTCAGCGGGTCGTCGACGTGCTTCTTTCGAACGCAGTCAAATTTACGGTCACAGGATCCGTCGGGATCGCCATCACTGCCGAACGCGCCGCGTGTCCCCTCCCACGCGCGGCCGGAGCGCTGGCATCGGAAATCGACGCCGATCTTCATGTCGTAGTGACTGACACGGGCATTGGCATCCCGGCTGCCAATCGCACGCGACTCTTCCTTCCCTTTGTGCAAGGGGATGCGTCACTCTCCCGCGCCTATGAAGGCATCGGTCTGGGCCTGGCGATCGCCCACAAACTGGCCCGCAGCGCGGGTGGCGATCTGCTGCTGGTTCCGGGCGACGACCGAGGAGCGACTTTCAAACTGGTATTGCCCGCGCGCTGTTGAACGATGACCCCTGCCATCCTTCTGGCCAGGTCTTCCCCTTCGGCGTCCCCTTCCACGCGAAGGGGCACGATTTCAGCCTGTGGCTTGCGCCGAATGTCATCTGGGTATGTTGGAGCGCAACTTGCCTAAATCTATGACACGTTTCGTCCTTCTTGCCTCAGTCACGCTGATTTCGATTGTGTCCGTCTGCGCATCGGGAAGCTACGTGCCTCGACCTCCGAGAAAACTCGCGAAGGCGGATCGGACTGGAGTTGCCATCGATCCTGAGCGTTACGGATTGGGTCGGGCTGTGGTGCTTCGAACGGGAGAAGTGCGCCTTCCCACGACGATCGACGAGGGCCTGAAGGGTCCGCAGGCCGATAGGCTGCGTGGGGTGGAGGCGGCGCTTCCCGCGGAGGTGCGCGACAAAGCTCAGCTCGGCGCGCTGGCCGGTCGTTTGACCGCCGCTGAGTTGGAAGCCGTGATTTACTACCTCAGTGTTCGTTTCCCTGCGCCATGAACCGTTGTCGTTTCCTGCTTCGCCTTAGCACCATTTTTGCCCTTGCTGGATTGGGCAGCCTTCAAGCGCAGTTCTCTCCCTACCTCCCCAGTCCGGGTCGTACCGAACTGACCGTCAGCCACACTTTTGTCACATTTGATGCCTTTTGGGCGGGCAAGACCCGATTGGGCACGCAGGCAGTTCTTGGTAGTTCTGGAAAAGACCAATACACGAGCCTGCTCTCGTTTGAGCACGGGTTGTCCGAACGCTGGGCGGCAGATCTGACGGTGGGATACAGTCGCGTCAAGATGGGCTCGTTTCCCGATGATTCCGGCTGGGTCGATAGCTTGGTCGGGATCCGATACCTCGTGATGGATGAGACGGAATCATTCAACCGCTCCCTGCCCACGGTCGCCCTTCGTGTGGGAGGCATTCTGGCCGGCTCCTACGATGAAGGGTTGCCCTTTTCCTCGGGGGACGGTGCGTCGGGGGTCGAGGTGTCTGCGTTGCTGGGACGTTCCCTGAACCGGACGTTCAGTGTGCTCGCCGATCTAGGTTACCGGTGGCGCAACCACGGAGTACCCGAGGACATCTTCGGCTCCGTCGGCCTTGCTGCGAGTTGGAGGCAGTTCATTCTTTCGGCGGCGTGGCGCTACGACGGGGCCGTTTCCGGTTTGGTGATCCTCGGTCCTGGATTTGGAACCGTCGGCGGATTCCCGCAGGTTCGTGAACGCAACTCTTCCCTGCAGATTGGTCTGGGCGGATCGGTATCGGATCGACTCTACCTCCAGGCCTATGCGGCCTGGACACTCGCGGGCGAAAACACGGGTGACAAAACCATCCTTGGCGGATCCGGCACGTTTTCCTTTTAGACCTTTTCAGAAAGGGACCAGAAGCGCGTCAGATCAGGCGCCTGCGTCGGGTCGGTTCATCGCGCGCGGCGGTGGCCGGATTCACCCTGCACGGGAGTGAGAACGGGTGATGACCCAATCCGCGATCCCCGCGAGAGCGATCGCGCCATATTCCACCGGCCGCAGCCAGGGTGGATGTTCAAATGTTCCGAGCGTTGCATCACCGAGGCGAAGTCCCGTCACATAGCTCAACCCGACCGCCGCAAGTGCCGTAACGGACCAGCCTGCCGGGCGCACCGCGATAAATGGGGCCAGCCACACCATATACCAGGGATTCACCACCGGCGAGAGCAGCCAAAGAAAGCCGTAGATGCTGGCTCCCGGTATCTGCGCGATGCCGGGCGGAGAGGAGGAGGCCGTGCCCGGAGGGTGCCGCTGGAAGATGAGCAACCAGAGAACGCCGAAGCCAACAGCCACGATCCAGCGGGCGGCGGTGGGGTCCAATGCCGTTGCCAGGAGGGCGTATACCGACGGATTGAACTCCCACCCTGCCAATCGCTCCGCGACCTCCGGTGCGAGGGGCCACCCTCCGCCCAGGACTACGGGAACGTGCAGCGCTACCGACAGGGCGAGAAACGATACCCAAGCACGGAGATCCCGGCCGAGAATCCACGGCGCAAGGAGCAACGCGATGGGCCTGACTCCCACCGCCAGAGCCAAAAGCAAACCCGCGCAGAGCGTACCTCGTGCGGACCGATTCCGGGTCAGTGCTGTGACTGTGAATGCGACGGCCAGGCCATCGATGTGAGCTGAAGCCCACGTCGACTGGAGCAGCAAGGGACAAAACGTCCAGAAACTGAAGGCCCCCCGCACGCCGCTTCGTGCCAGAATGACCAGCACCACGATGTCGGCCGCTCCAAGGATCATTTTCCACGGCCACAGGCTGCCCGGAGACACCACGTAGCTGAGGTAAAACGCGAGCTGGGCCGAAGGCCCGTAGACCGTAGGCAAGTCCGGATGATTCACCCGATCGAGGACCCGCTGAAGGCTCAGCGGAACCTGCGGGTCGCCGAACGAATCGGCAGGGGCACGACCATAGGGAGTGCCGTGGGTGGCGGTTTGGTAGCCGTCCCAAAGGTACCGCCAGGGATCATCTTCGAGCAACGGAAAGCAGCTGAAGGCAAGACAACGGATGAACAGCGCCCAGACGACGAGGATCCACCACGGCTGCGCACGTCCATTCCGATCGCTGAGCCAGGCGGCCACCGCTCCCATCCAGGCACCTGCCATGCCGGCCAGGTAGATCGAGAGCGAAAGCGACTCGCTGCGCGAATGCCAGGCGAGAAGCGCGAACGAACAGGCCACCAGCACCGCACCCCCGTGGAATACGAGCGATGCCTGGAATCGACGCCTTCGCTCCGCAGGAGTCGCCTCTTCACCCTGGTGCGGTGCCTCTCGGGTCATGGTGCAGCTCTCAGTTTAGCGACCGGTGTCACTGCGGGGACTCCCTGCGGGTGGCAGGAAATGACCGTAACCCGCCGCGACCTTCTTCGCGACGTTCAAGCGCAGCGCCCCCAAAATGAAAGGAAGAAGCGTCTCCACTTGGATCCACGCCTCGCTTGAAAGTCTCCCGTTTTTTTGCGCCAGTGAATCATGCTGCAGTCGCTCCACATCAAGAATCTCGCCCTGTTGGAAGAGGTTGCGCTCGATTTTGAATCTGGATTCACGGTGGTGACCGGCGAAACCGGGGCGGGCAAGAGCATCCTGTTGGGTGCGTTGAGCCTCCTTGCCGGCGAACGTGCCGACAAGACGATTATTCGTCAGGGCGCGCCGGCCTGCGAAGTGGAGGCGTCGCTGTATTTCGCCCATTCAAAGCGGATTGACGAAGTACTGGCCGAACTGGAGTTGCCGTTGACGGAAGACGGTCAGTTGATTCTCAAGCGCACCGTGCCGCGGGAGAAGGCTCCCAAACTGACCGTAAACGGCAGTCTCGCAACGCTCGCAGCGCTGCAGCGGTTAGGTGAGCACTGGATTGATTTCCATGGACCCAGTGAACCGCGCCGGTTGCTGAAGGAGTCGTGTCAGTTGGAGTTGCTCGACCTGTTTGGACGGACTTCAAGTTCGCGCGATGCCTACCGTGTCAGCTTCCAGGCCTGGCGACGTGCGGTCGCGGCGCGAGAGCGGTTGATGTCCCAGACTCAGCTGTCACCGGAGCAACTGCGTTTTCTGGAGAACCAACTGGTCAAGCTGGATGCCCTGGAGCTGTCGGAGGAGGCGATCGCCACCCTCGAACGTGACTTCCAGCGGATGACCCGCGCTCAGGAGCTCATGGAGCTGGCGGCGGGGCTGGCGGCGGGCATTGCCGGTGAGGAGGGGGTGACGGGACGCGTCTCGGCCCTGGTCCGGGAGGCCCGCGCATTGGAATCGATCGATCCCGACAGCAAGGCCCTGGCGGACCGGCTGGCGAGCGTTTCCTTTGAACTGGCCGACCTCGGGGCTGAGTTTGAGGCGCTGGGGCAGGCGTTGACCTTTGATCCGGAACAGGCGGAGGAATTGACCACGATGATGAACGCCTGGCTGGAGGCGAAACGAAAGTACGGCGGCGATGTTCAGGCGGTGGCGGCTGCGAGGGACGAACTACGTCGGCGACTCTCCTCGCAGGGGGATGTGGAAGGCACGCTGGCGCGGCTCGAGCAGGAAATCGCGGAAGCGCATCGCGCCGCGCGCAAGCAGGCAACCGTGCTGAGAGAGCAACGCGAAAAAGCGGCGCGTGAACTGTCCAAGACGGCGGTCAAGGGCATCGTTCAGCTTGGCTTCAAGAAAGCCGAGTTCCTGGTGCGTCTGGTGCCGCTGGACGAACTGGGACCTGACGGCGATTGTCGGACCGAGTTCCTTTTCTCACCCAACGTCGGGGAGGCCCCGCTGCCGCTCAGTCGCATTGCCTCCAGCGGCGAGTTGGCGCGGGTGATGCTGGCGCTGAAAACGGTGCTCGCCGATTTGGACGACATTCCGGTCCTCGTTTTTGACGAAGTGGATGCCAATGTCGGCGGCGAAATCGGGCGTGTCGTGGGCGAAAAGATGGGCTGGATTGCCAAGTCGCACCAGGTGCTGTGTGTGACCCACCTGCCCCAGGTTGCGGCCCAGGGCAACAACCACCTCCTCGTGACCAAGGACCAGTCGAAGGATCGTGCGATCGTCACGATCGCCCCCATTCACGGCGATCGCAAGCAACGCGTCACCGAACTGGCCCGCATGCTCGGCGACCGTACGGCCAAGAGCGCGCTCGCCCATGCCGAGGAACTGCTGAAGGGGTGAAGCGTTGGCTAGGCTGAACTCAAGGCCTTTTCCGCCGGAACGGAGGCCTTGGCGCGCACGAGACGGCTCCGCCATTTGTGTTCCGGAATCCGCGACAATCCGATCGCCAGCAGCTGGCTGGCGGCGAAGAGCACCAGCGCATAGAAGGCCGAGTCCATGAAACCGTAGCTGTGCAAACCGACGCCCAGCATGTTGGTACCGAACCAGCTCCACGACGTCACAATGTTGCCAAAGATCGCCAGGCCCATAAGCCCCCGGGCCTTGACCAAGCCGCCCCACCGGGCGTGCAGGATAAGTCCGTTCCAGAGCACGATGATCAAGGCTCCGTTTTCCTTCGGGTCCCAGCCCCAGAACCGTCCCCAGGACTGGTCGGCCCAGATTCCGCCAAGGACCGTACCCACCAGACTGAAGAGCGTCGCAAAACAGATGATACCGTAGACCATGCGGTTGAGGGCATCGGCGGACAGGGGGTCGAGGGAGCGAGTGAAGACGCCTCGAAAGACGTAAATCAGGGCGAGGAAACCGGCGAGGTAGGTGGCCGAGTAGCCAATCGTCACGACCACCACGTGGGTCGCGAGCCAGAAGTTGGAGTCAAGCACGGCCCGCATCATCTCCAGAGTGTCGCCGCTGAGGGAGAGGTAGTGGGCGATGAATAGGGTGCAGAAACCGACCATTCCGCCCGCTGCGCTTCCGATGGCGTTGCGGTAAACGAATTCAAGAATGAGACAGAGGCCGACGGCCCCCCAGCCGACGAAGAGAGCTGAGGAGTAGAGGTTGGTCACGGGTGGACGACCTTCGAGCCACATGCGAATGCCGATGCCCAGCGTGGTTGCAATCCATGCCAGCGTCATTAGCAGGAAGGCACTTTTCCCCAGCACCTCGCGCCCGGCCAGCCATGAAAATATGGCGCCGAGAAATGCGATGATGTACAGGACGGTCGAGCGGTAGAACGGTTCGGCGGCGTTGAACGACGTCTCGACATCGGTCTTTTCCATCCGCGCTCCATACCGGTTCTCCAGGGTCTTGCGGTACAGCTTGACGATCGTATTGAAATGTTCGGGCTGACTGAGACGCCAGGCATGTGCCATGCCAGCGTAGGCCATGGCGGTGGCAT
>JAEUGZ010000555.1 GCA_016794725.1 Opitutaceae bacterium
TACCCGGCGGCCCTCGCGTTGCGTCACCTCGGCCGGCTCGGTGCCGCCGATCAGCTCTTGCGCGACCTCCTCGCGTACGCCCGCGCACTGGCCGCCACGCCTGCGACCCTTGACTTCTTTGCCACCTCGCTGCCGACCCTCCTGCTCTTCAACGACGACCTGACGGCGCGGCAGCACCAGCGCGCCCGGGTGCTCGAGGCCCAGGCCCTGCTCGGCCTCGGCCGGGTTTCCGCCGCGCGCGCCCGTCTGCGCGCGGTCCTGCGCCGAGACCCGGGCCACGGCCTGGCGGCCGATCTGCTCGCTGACCCCTTCCCCACGCCATGAAAGTCCACGACGATGCACCTCCTCCGACCCCTGGCCTGGCTGGCCTGTCTCGCCCCTCTCGTGATGGTGGCCGCTGAACATCTGTCGCTGGCCGGGACCTGGCGCGTCGCCCTCGATCCCGATGATGTGGGGCGCGCCGAGTCCTGGCACGCCCGCGAGCCAGTGCAGCCGATTGAGCTGCCCGGTTCGCTGTCCGAGGCTCGTCTCGGAAATCCGGTGACGGTGGAGACCCGCTGGATCGGTGGCATCTTCGACCGGTCCTACTTCACTGCCCCGGAGTACGCACCCTACCGCCAGCCCGGTTCGGTCAAGGTTCCCTTCTGGCTGCAACCGGAAACCCACTACGTCGGACAGGCCTGGTACCAGCGATCGATCACGGTGCCGGAGGCCTGGAGCGGACGGCGGGTCACCCTGGAGCTGGAGCGTCCCCACTGGCGCACCACGGTGTGGCTGGACGGGCGTGAAGTCGGTTCCTGCGACGCCAACGGGGTGCCGCATGCCTACGACCTCGGTCCGGAGGCGACACCCGGGCATCACACGCTCACGGTCTGCGTCGACAACCGGAACATCCCCGACCTTGGTGAGAATTCCCATAGCATTTCCGACCACACCCAGGGTGCCTGGAATGGCATTGTTGGCCGGATCGAGCTTGTCGCGACGGCCCCGGTCTGGATCGACGACCTTGTGGTCCGGACGGATTTCGCCACCCGCACCGCGATGGTGCGCGGCCGTCTTGGACGCACCTCGGTCCAGCCCTGGCCCGCGAAGGTGGAGCTTTCCAGTCCGACCGCCCTGCGTTCCTCGATCCTGGCCACCGTTGACGCCGATGGCGGTTTCCAAGCAGCGTATCCGTTCGGAGCCGACGCCGTGGTCTGGGATGAATTCACGCCCGCGCTGCACCGCCTCACCGCGTCGATCGACCCGGGCGAGAGCCGGGTCGAGACCTTCGGATTCCGCGAGATCGGGGCGAGCGGACGGCAGCTCCGGATCAACGGGCGGCCGCTGTTCCTGCGCGGCACGCTCGATTGCGCCAGTTTCCCGCGGACCGGGCACCCGCCGACGGACCGGGAGAGCTGGCGCCGCGAACTGGCCGCGGTGAAGGCGTACGGTCTGAACCACGTCCGTTTTCACTCCTGGTGTCCCCCCGAGGCGGCGTTTGTGGCTGCGGACGAACTCGGCGTGTACCTGCAGGTCGAGGCCTCGGCCTGGCCCAACCACTCGACCAGCCTCGGCGACGGCCATCCGGTCGACCACTGGCTGGAGGCCGAGTCGGAACGCATCCTTCGTGCCTACGGCAACCATCCCTCCTTCGTCATCTTCTGTGCCGGCAACGAGCCGGGAGGTCCGCGGCACCCGTCATGGCTTTCCGCCTGGGTCGCCCGACGGAAGCAGCGCGACCCGGGCCGGCTTTACACCGCGGGGGCCGGCTGGCCGGAGGTGCCGGAGAGTGACTTTCACAGCCGTTCGGAGCCTCGCATCCAGAGTTGGGGCGAGGGGCTTGCCTCCCGGATCAATGCACTCGCGCCGGAAACGCGCACCGACTACACGGACTTCGTGCGCCTGCGATCCGCTCCGGTGGTCTCGCACGAGATCGGCCAGTGGTGTGCGTATCCCAACTACGCCGAGATCCCGAAGTACACCGGCTACCTCAAGCCGCGCAACCTTGAGATTTTTCGCGACGCCCTCGTTGCGAGTGGCATGGGTGACCAGGCGCGGGCCTTCCTCTTCGCCTCGGGCCGGCTCCAGCTCCTCTGCTACAAGGAGGACATCGAGTCGGCTCTGCGAACGCCCGAGATGGGGGGATTCCAGCTGCTCGGGCTGCAGGACTTCAGCGGCCAAGGCACGGCGCTGGTCGGAGTGCTTGATGCCTTCTGGGAGAGCAAGGGCTATGTCACCCCGGAGGAGTTCCGGCGCTTCTGCGCCAGCACCGTGCCGCTGGCCCGGCTCGACAAACGCGTGTTCACCACGGAGGAGCGGCTGGTGGCCGACGTGGAGGCGGCGCACTTCGGTCCGGCACCGCTGGTCGGAGTGACCACCACCTGGCGATGCGTGGCGGAGGATGGCCGGGTGGTGGCGCACGGCACCTTTGCGCCCGGAGCGCTTGCGATCGGGTCAGCCCAACGCCTCGGACGGATCGATTTCGGGCTCGGAGAGATCCCGGCTCCGGCGCGATACAAACTGGTGGTGACTCTGGACGGCACCCCATTTGAAAACGATTGGGACGTCTGGGTCTATCCCCCGGCCGCCCGGCTGGTGTCGCCCCTGCCGGCGGGAGTCGCCCTGTCGACCCGGCTCGATGCTGCGACGGAGGCGCGGCTGGCGGCCGGTGAGGCGGTTTGGCTCATGGTGCCGCCGGCCAAGGTGCGACCGGATCCGAAACGCGGAAAGATCGCGCTCGGGTTCTCCAGCATCTTCTGGAACACCGCCTGGACGAACGGTCAGGCCCCGCACACCCTCGGGGTGCTCTGCGACCCGCAGGCGCGGGCGCTCGCGGCCTTTCCCACCGACTTCCACAGCAACTGGCAGTGGTGGTATGTGATCCGGGAGGCGGCACCCATGGTTCTGAGCGCCTTGCCCGGCGGGGTGCAACCGATGATCGTGCAGGTCGTCGATGACTGGTTTACGCACCGGAAACTTGCCCTGGCCTTCGAGGTGAGGGTGGGGCCGGGACGCCTGCTCGTCACCAGCATCGATTTTCGTGACGCCGTTCTCGATCCCGTGCGACGCCAGCTGCGGGCCAGCCTGCTGGCCTATGTGGCGAGCCCGGCTTTTCAGCCGACCACTCAGGCCACCCTGGAGCAGGTGCGCTCGGTGCTCGAGCCGTGACGACCGGCAGCCGCGTCCCTGCGCCCCCTCCTCACTTCCTTCGCTGAACTCGCCACAGAGTACGCAAAGCGTGCGGAGAAAGGCGTTTGACTACTCAAACGACTGAAGGGCGAATTGGAGTCCCTACTATTATAGGTCAGCCGAGGCCTCGTCCCGCCTCCGAAGTTCGATTTCTTCACGCGACGCCGATCCCCGCGGGGTCGACGACCCAACCTCCAACAAACGCCGACTTCAGATCACGCTTACGTTGATGCCCATGCACGCTTGCCCGGTGCGCCCGATACACCCGGACACGGGGCGGAGAACGGTAAGAAAGTGTGAAGGTTTGGAGTGGAGGAGGATACAACTTGCTTGCGGCGGCGGATTGCCGTCCTAGGAGGGCAACGATTCGATTCGTGGCTGTTGGCGGCCGCGTCGGCTCTCCTTTCTGTGTTCTCCATGCTCTCCCTCTTTTCGGTTGTCTCACCGAGTTTCTGGCGGACCGCTCCCGGAGCGGCGTCCTGCGTTGTCGGCCGGGGATTCGCTTCCGCCACCCGTGCTCGATCGAGAGGGCTCCTGGGGAACGCGGTTAGCCTCTTGTTGATCGTTCTGGGTCTTGCAACCCATTCACTGAAGGCGCTTTCAGTTATTCCGCCGTCATTTTCAGATTTGGTGGCCAATGCTGAACAGGTGGTGCGGATCAAGGTGACCAAGGTGTCGAGCCGCTGGGATTCCACGCCTCAGGGGCCGGTGATCCGCACCTATGTGGACTGCGAGCCCTTGCGCATCATGAAAGGCTCGGTGTCCAAGACGCTGACCCTGCGTTTTCTGGGCGGTCAGGTAGGCGAGGAGGCCATGACGGTGGCCGATATGCCGAAACTCGCCGAGGGTCAGACCTACATCGTCTTTCTCGCGCAAAATGGTCAGGCGATGTGCCCCCTGGTGGCGGCCGGGCATGGGAGCTATCCGATCGTCAAGGATGAGACCACCCAGCTGGAGCATGTCACGCGCAGCAATTTTCAGCGCCTGCGGGCCGTGGATGACGTGGAGGTTCCGATCATCACCCAGGCGGCCCATCCCGCCCTAAAGGCGTATTCCGGTCCGGGGATGACCCGTGATGAGTTCGAGGCTGCCATCATCACGGAAGTCTCGCGGGAGGGGAAGTAGACCATGCGCCTTTCCGTTTTTCTCTTCAGGGTCTGGGTTGGGTTGCTGTCGTTTTCCAGTCCGTGGGTCCGGGCTTTCGTGCTCGATGACAAACTTTGGACCAATGCGACGGTGACCATGCAGCTGCAACTTGATCCTACTCCGCTGGGACGGACCTTGATCGATGGGTCCACCTCTTGGAACCAGGTCGCCGAAGTTGCTTTCAATGAATGGAATGGGAACATGCAGCGCATGCAGTTTGCGGTGGTGCCCAATTCCAATGCGGCGATTGGGCGACCCAACAACCTGAACAACGTGTTTTTCAGCAACACGGTGTACGGCGACTCTTGGGGCAGTGGGGTCATCGCCGTCGCGATCACCTACACCACGTCGACCCGTCGGACCGAGAGCGACGTGCTCTTCAATTCCAATCGCTCCTGGGACTCCTACCGGGGCAACCTTCGTTCCGCCCTCGATTTCAAGCGGGTGGCCCTGCACGAGTTTGGCCACGTCGTCGGCCTCGATCACCCTGACCAGTTTGGGCAAAGTGTCGTGGCGGTGATGAACAGCGTCATCAGCAACCAGGACTCCCTGTCGGCCGATGATCGCGCTGGCGCGGCGGCCGGCTACGGCGCGCCGTCGGGTGGAGGCGGCGGAACCGCCCCTACGATCGTCACGGTCAATTTCAGCCCGACGGCGACGGTGGGGGCCACGGTACAATTTACGGTCAGTGTCACCGGCACGTCGCCGTTCACCTACCAGTGGTTCAAAAACACCGTCGCGATCCCGGGGGCAACCGGGGTCACCCTGACGTTGCTGAACGTGCAGACGAGCGACTCCGGCAACTACACCGTGACGGTGACCAACAGTGTGAGCAGCGCGACAAGCACGCCCGCGACCCTGACGGTCACTTCAACCGCCCCGGTCGTACTCACGCAGCCGGCCAATCAAACGGTCACGGTGGGAGGCTCGGCCTCATTCTCGGTCACCGCGAGCGGGAGCGGTACGCTGACCTACCAGTGGTACCGCAATTTGGTTCTCATCCCCGGCGCCACCGCCTCCACCCTCAGTCTGTCCAACATTCAGCTCAGCCAGGCCGGCAGCTACACGGTGGTCGTGAGCAATGGCGGAGGCAGCACCACCAGCAATCCCGCCACGCTGACGGTCAACAATCCTCCCACCGCCCCGGTCATCGTGACCCATCCGAGCAACCAAAGCGCGAGTGTGGGGGGCTCCGTGTCCCTGTCCGTCGTCGCCACCGGCTCCACGCCGCTCTCGTATCAGTGGTACCGTGACGGCGTCGTCATCCCGGGTGCGACCTCGCCCACCCTGCTGCTCTCCAACCTCAGCCTCGCCGATGCCGGCGGTTACACGGTGCTGGTGACCAATCCGGTCAACAGCGTCAGCAGCAACACCGCCACGCTCACGGTTTTGGCCGTACAGGTCGCTCCCACGATCAGCAGCGCTCCGGTCAGCCGGACCGTCCTGGCCGGCACCGCGGTGACATTTTCGGTGATCGCCAGCGGCTCGCCCCCGCTCACGTTTGTCTGGCGCCGGAACGACGTGGTCATTCCCGGAGCCAACTCCGCCACGTTGAACTTGCCTTCTGCGCAGGTGGGCGATGCCGGAAGTTATACGGTGACGGTCAGCAATGCGGTGGGATCGGTCACCAGCGCTCCCGCGGTGCTGACCGTGACGGTGCCTGCCATCGCCCCCTCGATCACGGTGCCGCCCGCCAGCCAGACCGTGCTGTCAGGAACCGGCGTCACCTTTACGGTCACCGCAACGGGGACCACCCCGCTTTCCTATCAGTGGCTGAAGAACGGGCAGCCCCTCGCGGGCGCCACCAATCCGAGCCTGGTGATCAGCGCCGTCCAACTGTCGGATGCGGGCAGCTACAGCGTGACGGTCAGCAACGCCGGCGGTTCGGTCACGAGCGGGGCGGCGGTGCTGACGGTGACCCTTCCCCCGACGGTTCCGGTCATTGTCACGCCTCCCTCAAGCCAGTCCGTGACCGTGGGTTCCTCCGCAACGTTCAGCGTCACGGCAAACGGCACCGCTCCGCTGTCCTACCAGTGGCGGCAGGGCGGGGCCAACATCACCAACGCCACCCAGTCCACGTTCGTCATTGGCAGCGTGCAGCTGACGGACGGCGGCAACTACTCCGTGGTGGTATCGAACAGTCTGGGTTCGGTGACCTCAACGCCGGCGACGTTGACTGTGCTGATCCCGGCCTCCGCTCCTGTGATCCTGACCCAGCCGTCAAGCCAGGCGGTCACGGTCGGCGGTTCGGTGACGCTCACCGTCCTGGCCAGCGGCACCCAGCCGCTTTCGTACCAGTGGCGCAGGGCGGGGGTGGCGATCCCCGGTGCCACGGGTTCGTCGCTCGTCCTCCATCCGGTTCTGGCCACCGATGCGGCTGTCTATTCCGTGGTGGTGAGCAACAGTGTGGGAAGCGTGACCAGCGCCAGCGCCACGCTGACGGTAAATCCAGCGCCGGTGGCGCCGACCCTCGTGACCTCGCCGGTCGGCAGTGTGGCGACGGCGGGTTCGCCGGTGAGTTTCTCGGTGGTCGCGGGGGGCACCGCGCCCTTGTCCTACCAGTGGTTCCGCGGCGGCGTGGCGGTGGCGGGGGCAACGCAGGCCACCCTGCTGATTCCGTCGGTCCAGGACATCCATGCCGGACCGTACACGGTGACCGTGAGCAATGTCGCCGGCAGTGTGAGCAGCTCACCGGTGACGCTGGTGGTGCTGCCTCCCGTGCTGCCTCCGGCGATTGCCGCTTCCCCGCTTCCCCAGTCCGTCGCCGTGGGCGGCACGGCCACCTTCACGGTCACCGTGACCGGTTCCGCGCCCTTCACCTACCAGTGGCTGCGCAATGGATCAGCGGTGGCGGCCGACGACGGGGTCCGGGTTTCGCACCTGACCCTCGGAGCCACGACCGAAACGCTGACTCTGTCCCAAGTGCAGCCGGGCGACGCCGGTGATTACGCCGTGGTCGTTTCCAACGCGGCCGGCAGTGTGACCAGTGCAGCGGCGACGCTCACGGTCACGCCGGCGCTCGGCAGCCGGATCAGCAATGTATCCATTCGGACCACCCTCGCCGCCAGCCAGCCCCTGATCGTGGGCTTGAGCATGGCGGGCGGATCGAAACCAGTCCTTGTCCGGGCCGTTGGTCCGGGACTCGCGGCGTTTGGTGTCACCAATGCCATGCCCGATCCGGAGCTCGCGCTCTTTGGGTCGTCCTCGCTCCTCGCGGCGAATGACGACTGGGGTGGCGCTCCCGACCTCACGGCGGCGTTTGCCGCGGTGGGGGCCTTCAGCCTTGCCCCGGGCAGTCTTGATGCCGCCCTGTTGGGACCGGTCGATGGCGGACGCACTGCGCAGGTCTCCGGCCCGTCCGGTGGCAATGTGCTGGTTGAAGCCTATGACGCAGGCACGGGTAACTCGCCGCGCCTTGTGAATGTCTCCGCCCGCAATCGCGTGGGCGTCGCGGGCGAGGTGCTCATCGCCGGCTTCACCCTGACGGGCAACACCTCCAAAACGGTGCTCATTCGCGCCGTGGGCCCGACCCTTGGCTCGTTTGGCGTGACCGGTGTGTTATCCGATCCGAAGGTCGAGGTGTTTTCCGGACAGACCAAGGTCGATGAGAATGACAACTGGCCTTCGGCGCTCGCCCCAACCTTTGCGTCGGTCGGGGCGTTTGGCCTGACGGCAGGCAGCAAGGATGCCGCCCTGCTGCTCACCCTGCCACCCGGGGGCTACACCGTACAGGTCAGCGGAGTGGGCGGCGCGTCCGGCGAGGCGTTGATCGAATTGTACGAAGTGGCGACTCCGTAACGGGCCCTTTGGGCGAGATACTACGAGTCCCGCAGCCGCGCGTTGGCGTAAACCGAAGCGTCGATCACAGGTCGGCGTCCGTTGGAGGTGGGGTCGCCGACCCCGCGGGGATGGGCGCCGCGTGAAAAACTGGGCAACGGAGGCGGGACCGGTCGGCCCCGTCGCGGCCTCGGCGAGGCCACCTCCAACGGAAACGCGGCAGTTTGCCGAGCCCGAGCCAGGAGCTTCGATCGCGAGGCGTGGGGTTACTTGACGGCGATGTTGTTCTTTACCTCGGTCACGCCGTTGATGGTCGCGGCGATCTTGCCGGCCTGTTCCTTTTCGGTGGCGGTGTTGACGAAGCCACTGAGCTGAACCACGCCCTTGAATGTCTCGACGCTGACATCGAACGCCTTGATCAGCGGATCCTTCACGAACGCCGCCTTCACCTTCACTGTGATCGCACTGTCGTCGATGTACTGGCCGGTGCTCGCCTGAGTGGAGGTGGCGGCACATCCGCCGGAGAAGAGGGCGCCGCCGAGGGTGGAGGCGAGGAGGAGGGCGACGAGGATCGGTTTGGATTTGGTATTCATGGTGGAAAGAAGTGTGTGTCGTGAGGTTGGCATGATGCGGGACTGCAGAAGCGAGCTAACCACAGCGGTGGCCGGGAGCACGGCAAAAGTCACGGCCTCGCTCTAGACCCCGTCCAGGCGGTTTGGTTCGTGGCTTGCGGGACGAGGGTTCCGGGCGAAGGAGGCCGGTGTTCATGGAAGATCGTAGACCTCGACCAGCGCGACTCCGGTGGCGCCACCTGCGCCGCGCACCTGCAGGGTGTAGGCGCCGGGGGTGAGGGTGGCGAGCAGGGCGCTGTCGGCGCCGCCCTCCGCGAGGGCGAACCCGCCGACTTGAACGGCGGCGCTGCGCAGGGAGGCGGCGTTCGTCGCGGTGTTCCAGCGCGTGTTGGCAGCGATGCGTTCCGTGCCCCGGTACAGTTCGAGGGCCGGGTCGGGCAGCACGCCGGTGACGCCAAATGCGGACAAGCCGGGGCCCACCGCACGCACGAGCACGGTCCGGGTGGTGCCGGCACCGACGACGAGGCCGGGGATGAGCAGGTTTTCACCGGCACCGACAACGGCGCGGACGGACAGGTTGGTCAGCCGGGGCGCGGGAACGGCTGCGTCGCGGTCCGGATCGAGGTCGTAGACCTCCACCAGGCCGACGCCCGTCGAGGCGTCGAGTCCCCGCAGGTGCGCGGTGTAGCTGCCGGGCGTCACGCTCGCGAGCAGCGCGCTGTCGGCACTGCCTTCGGCGAGGGCAAACGCTCCGACCTGCAGCGCCGCCGAACGCAGGGCGGCGGCGTCCGGGGCGCTGTTCCATTGAGTATTCTGCTGTAGGATACGTCCGTCCTGCAGCAGGCTGAGCGTGGGACGGGCGAGCGGGCCGGCCACGGAGAAGGCGGCCAGTCCGGGACCGACGGCGCGGAGCAGGAGAGACTTGCTCCCGGTTCCGCTGACGACGAAACCCGTGATGAGCAGGTCGCCGCCGGTGCCGACCGACGCGCGGGCGGAGAGGTTGAGCAGGCGGGCGGGTGCGCCGGGCGGGGCGAGGGACAGGATCCAATCGGTCAGGAGGGTTTCCCCGGCGAGGTCGCGTTCGCGGGTCGCGACGGGCGGCATGCGTTCAGCCCCGGCCGCGGCCAGGCGCTGGAGGAGGCGGGAGTGTCCGGGGTCGCCCGGCACGATCACGCGGGTGGCTGGGTCGGCGGTCCCCACCAGGGCACCGTTGATCAGACCGGACTGGGCCAGGGGCGTTGCGGCGCGAGCGTCCCAGAAGCCAAGGGCGGGTCCAGCCGGCTGGTGACAGGAAGAACAATTGGCGTCGAGGTACGAGCGTGCCCGGAGTTCAAGCGAGGCGGTGGTGTCGGTGGTGGCGGTCAGCCGCGGCAGGGTCGCCAGGTCCGGCAGGGTGGTGACATCGAAGTAGCCGGCCTGCGCCAGGGCAGTCAGGAGGGGCGTCGTCCCGCCCGGCGCCGCCGGACCCCGGTTGAGCTGGCGCGTGGAGAAGCCCAGCGCGTGGCCGGCCGCCGGAGTATGGCAAACCTGGCATTCGCCCCGGGACGGGAAGCGCCACGTCTGGGTGCGCGCCACGCCGTTTTCCAGCACGGTGAAGGTCTGGTCGGCACCTTCCTCGCCCACGAGGTTCGCCTCCGTCTGGACGTCATTCCAGCGATACGACAGGCCGTACGTGCCGGTCGCCGTCTTGACGAGAAAGCGCGTCTCAACGCGCCGCGCTGTGGCCGGGTTACCCCGGGTCAGCTCGAGGTCGAAGTGTTTCACCCAGACCGCGCCGGTGGGCAGGGACCAGTTTCCCTCGGCGGAGAAACCGGTGCGGCTGGTGGTGTCGGTCAGCGCGAACCAGCGGCGTTTGCGGGCGTGGTCCGACCAGAACGACACCACCGGTTCGTAGGCCACCAGACCGGGCGCCGGAGTGAGCGCCGCGACCGAACTGAAGGCGCCCGTGGCGGTGAGGGTGGCCGGAAGCTGGGTTCCGCCGGTGGTGGCCGCGGGGACCAGACGCCGGATCGAGCCGTCGTTCAGGTTGACCAGGAGTACATCACCATTCGATGGGTCGACCCCGAATGAACTGACTCCCGCGAGCGTGGCCACCTGCTGCACCCGGTCGGCGGTCACCGGCTGCGTGCCGTCGGGCCGCAGGGCCCAGACGCGGCCGCTGCCGAAGTCCGCGAACAGGTAGTGGCCGTACAGCGACGCCAGCCGGCTGCCGCGGGACACCACGCCGCCGGTGATGGACTGACCGACGGAGTGAGAGTAGTTCCAGATGGGACCGAGAAAGGACGCGGCCGCCGGGGGATTCGAGCGAGGGCCGGCGCTGGTGCCTTCGCGGTAGTTCCA
>JAEUGZ010000566.1 GCA_016794725.1 Opitutaceae bacterium
CGGTGCGGGCATGGCCGCCGGTACCGCGGGTGCCGCGGGCGCGGGAGCGACGGCGATGGCGGACGCAGGGGACGGCGAGGAAGCGGGGACGCCGATGGAGGTTTGCCGATTCGACGCGGCATCAGGCCCGCGCTTCTCGGCCTTCGGAGTCGCCTTCTGCCCTTTCGTTTCAACCACCGGCGGGATCGGAACCCGTTCGAGCGTGGCGAACTCCTCGGCGCGCGGCACCGTCAGGCGGGGACCGGTTTTTCCCTTTGGATCGAGGTTGGCATTCAGGTCATCCTCGGAAACCGGTTTGGACCTCACGCCGTCGCGCGGCACTTCCAGGTGGGCCACCCAGGCAATGGCGTTCAGCACCAGCTTGCGGTACCCGTCGACGGCCCAATTGCGGTGGAAATGGCCGCCGGAGAAGCCCACACCGCGACCCCCACCTTCGCGTTCCACTCCCCACATCAGGGTTTGCCGTTGTCCGATGCCCTCGAATCCGGCCTGCGTCCAAAGATTATTGACGCGAACGATGTTCTCCCGGGTCGGTGTGGCCGTGACAAGGTCCAGCACTTCCTTTCGATTCTGACGAAAGCGGATGTTGTAGTAGAACTCGTCGTGAACGAGAACGGGTGCGGTTACCCCGAAGGAGACCGGATGGTTGGGCAGACCGGTAAGGTCGGCGATCCAGAAGGGATTGACGGAGTAGCCGGATTCGAAGGCGCCGCCGATCCAGGGGCGGTAGTATTTTTCGCCCATGTCGGCCTTGGGGTGCACCGCGTAGTGCAGGAAGAGAAGACCGGTGCCCTTCCGGGCGAGGGCGTCGACGCGTTCCCAGCGGGTGCCGATCATGCGGGTGGCCGTGTCGTAGATCACGATGGCGGCTGCCTCGTCGAGTTTCCGATCGTCCTCCGGCCAGCCTGAGATCACCTCGGCGCTCACCGGCAGGCCGCTCTCCTCGTTCAAGGCCCGCGCCAGCAGCAGGGAGCCCGCCCGGTGTTCATGCACGCCGGGCCCATGACTGGGCGCGCCGGCCAGGAAGACAACGCGAGCCGGTTTGGCCGGAGAGGCGGCGATGCCGGTGCTGGTGAGGGAAAACCCAGCCAGGAACAAGAGAGCCGATCTGATTCCAGTCACGACGGGAATGGGCCGGGGCGGTGAATTCCGACGCAGTCGGAACGGAAGCTCAAGGGGACGCATGATAGAGTGGGGGGCCGAAGGCAGCCTGCCTCCGGTTCACAGGGTTCGGTGGTGGAGTATGTGACTGCGGTCGGGCAGCAAATCCCAGCGCATGCAAACTATTGCAGGGGCGCTGACGACCACAGGATGCGTGCCCGGAGGGGCCGCACTGGAACGCAATAGTTTGCAGAGCCAGATATTTGCGGGTGTCCCGGGCGGGACGTTTCGTCTTCTCAACCGGGTGCCTCCGCGATGGTCTGCGACTTCCCCCGGTGCGTCGATGCGAACCCCGTGAACCTTCCATGAAACCCACACCCTTCTGTTTGCTGCTCCTTGGCCTGGCGGTCTCCGCGCCGGCGGCCGAACGCGTGTCCACCCGGCCACCCAACATCCTCGTGATCATGAGCGATGAACATCACGCAGGAGTCATGGGAAACAGCGGCGATTCGGTGGCGCGCACGCCGCACCTTGACCGCCTCGCCCGCAGCGGCGTGAAGTTTGACGCCCACTATTGCAGTTCACCGATCTGCACCCCGTCGCGACAAACCTTCACGACGGGCAAATATGTATCCAGTCATAATGTATGGACCAACACGGTCGGGGTCCCGGAAGATAGGATGACCCTGCCCAAGGTGATGCGTGCGGCCGGCTACCAGTCCTACCTGATCGGCAAGATGCACTACAAGGGAGGGCGCAACTATGGGTTCACGCTGCTCGACAAGGGACCGCGGGCGTCAAATGACGATGAGATGCCGCCGGCGAAGGGCAGCCCAGCCGCGGAGCCGAAGCCCCGCAAACGGCTTCCGGCCGGCGTATTCCCCCCGCGTGGGGATGAACTGGGAGAGGAGTTTCGACCCCTGGGTGAAACGCTGGATACAAGCGCGGATCCCGATGTTGGGCGCCGGGATGCAGCCATCCAGTTTCTGCAGAATCGTCCCGTTTCCGCCAAACCCTTCTTCCTCACGGTTGGGTTCATCGCCCCGCACTACCCGCTGGTGGCTCCCCCCGAGTTTCTGGCCCGCTACAAGGACCGGGTTCCCGCTCCGCACATTCCCTCGGGCTACCTGGAGACGCTGCCGTTGAACTACCAGCACCTGCGCAACGACCGCAAACTGGAGCGCGTGCCCTCCCAGACGGTGAAGCTGGCGCTGGAGGCCTACTATGCCCGCGTCGAGTGGATGGACCAGCAGATCGGGCAGGTGCTCGAGGCGTTGGCGCGCTCGCCGTTTGCCGAGAACACAATCGTGGTCTACACCTCGGATCACGGGGAAAACATGGGTGAACACGGCCTGTGGTGGAAGAACTGCATGTACGACTCCGCCGCCCGTGTGCCCCTGATCATGAGCTGGCCCAAGCGCTGGGCCGGAGGACAAGTGCGGAGCGGTGCGTGCGGCATGGTGGATCTGGTGAAGACCCTGGCGGAGTGTGCGGGAGCGACCGTGCCGGCGGACTGGCAGGGCGACTCCATGGTCGGGTGGCTTGATCGGGGCGATTTCCCGTGGAAGGACCGTGCGGTGGTCGAGTACTATGCGGGATACGTGGCCTCCGGCATCGCCATGATCCGCGAGGGTCCCTGGAAATACGTGTATCATACCCGGCCGAGTCCAGAGCGCGAACCCGAGGTGGAGCTCTTTCACCTCCATGACGATCCCCGCGAACTTCACAACCTGGCCCGGTCCCCTGAGCACCGTGAGCGTATCCGCGCGCTTCATGCCCATCTGGTGGCGGAGATCGGGGAAGACCCGGAGACCACGGAAAGCCGGTGGCGCGCCGGGGCGACTCCGGAGTGGCCCCAGGGTCGACTGGCGGGAGGTGCCAAGTGATTCTCCGAGGAAAAGGTGCGCGCGCGCTGCTGGCCTCCTTCGTCGTGGGTGTTGGCGCGGGAGCCGCCGCCCCGGCGACCGACACCGGACTTCCCACTACCATCTATGAGGAGTGGCGCCTGACAGCCTCACCCTCCGGCGGCGTGGCGGTGTCCGGCAATCCGCCCAGCCTGCTTTGGGCTCCGGTCAGACATTGGGAGGGACGGGACGTCACCTACGTGGTCGAAATTTCCGACCGCGACACGTTCCCGAAGGACCGCACTCGTCGCTCTGAACCGCAGCGCGCGTGTTTCTACAACCTACATGCGCGTCTGGCGCCAGGGACCTGGTATTGGCGTTATGAGATCAAGGACGGGAGTCGCGTGGACGTAAAGGGGCCCTATGTCTTCCGCGTTGCAGAAAGCACCCCGGTGTTCGAGTCGCCCACGTTTGAGGCGTTCCTCTCCCGGGTGCCGCAGAACCATCCCCGCGTGGTGACCCTGGGTCGCGACCTGGTGCAGGTGCGGGAGCGTGCGCGGCTGCACCCCCTGACAGCGGAGGTTCGGCGACACGGGACGCAGGCCCTGCGAGCCGAGGTCTATGCGGGGCCGGTCGACGACAAGGATCCGGCGACCACTCGTGCGCTGCATCGTCGCGCGAGTCAGGAGATCAAGGTGTTTCACCAGTTGCTGGATGCCCAAATCCTGTCCCCTTCGCCGGACCTGATGGCCGCGCTGGCGCGGCGGTTGGAGGTGCTGTTGTCGTGGCCCACGGATGATTTGATCGGATCGCAGGTGCTCACGGCTCTGGCGCGGGCCTATGATGCCTTGGAGGGCGAACTGCCGGCCTCGCTCAAGGGCCGGATGCTCGCGGTCGTGGATAAGCAGCTGCGTCACGGCCTGGCGGCGTGGCCGGGCCGGATCGAAGGGCGCCAAGTCGAAAACCACTTCTGGCAGATGGAGCTGGCCGGCAATTTTACCGCCGCGCTTGCGACCGTGCACGAACTGGAGGCGAGCCGCGCCATGCTCGCCTACACCTACGGTCTCTTTCTGGCGCGTTTTCCCAATCTGGCCGCGCGGGACGGCGGGTGGTCGGAGGGGCTTGGTTACTTCGGTGTCAACGAGTCAGCCGTGATCGACATGGCGGTGCTGATGAAGCGGGTCGGCGGCTTCGACGTATTCCAGATGGAATGGTACCGCTCGCTCTCCGAGTACTTCCTCTACTTTGCCCCGCTCGGAGGGCACATGGATGGCTTCGGCGACATGCACGATCGGGTCGGAGCGGGCGAAACCGGGCAGTCGATGATGCTGGTGCTCGGGCACGAGACTGGTGATCCGCTGGCCCTGGATCGTGCCGCACGGATCGAGGAACGCACGCGATCCTCAGTCGAGGAATGGTATAGAATCATTGAGGACGTACGGTTCAGTCCGGCCCAAATCTCACGCCCGGAAGTGACGCGGCAGGACCGGGTTTTCGCGGGCGTTGGGCTCGCCGCCTTCCACACCGACGTGCTCGAAAGTTCGCGCGACCTGGCAGTGTATTTCCGATCTTCGCCGTTTGGAGCCAAGGGACACATGCACGCCAACCAGAACGCGTTCAATCTGTCCCGTCGCGGTGAACCTGTCTTCTATTCGACCGGTTACTACACGTCGTTCGCGGACGCTCATTCGCTGACCTCCTATCGTCACACTCGCGCCCACAACAGTATCCTGGTGAACGGCTGCGGCCAGGCGTTCGGACATGAGGGCTACGGCTGGATCAAGCGCTCCCTGGCTGGTCAGGACCTGTCCTATGTCTGTGGAGATGCGACCATGGCCTATCGGCAGACGGTGGACCAACAGTTTCTGGGTCTGATGAAGAGTGCCGGAATCGAACCGAGTCGGCAAAATGGTCATGGTGATTCCGGGCTGAGGCGATTTGAGCGGCATCTGCTGCTGGTCCGTCCGGACAAGGTGGTGGTCTATGATGTGCTCGAGGCCGAGCAACCGTCGGCATGGACGCTGCTGCTCCACAGCCTGCAGCCGGCGCAGCTCTCGGGTTCCACCGCCGACGTAAAAACGAGCAGGAATCACGCACGAGCCACGGTGCTTGGCAGCGGGACGATCCGTTCCGAGATCACCGACCAGTTCTTTCGTCCGCCAGTCGACACATTAAAGAAGTATCGGGAGACCCCCGACCAGTTTCACCTGAGCTGGACCTCGGACGGTCTGAGTCTGGGCATGCGTTTCCTCACCGTGATTCAAGTGGGCGATGCCGAGGCCACCCTACTACCGCTGGTGGCGTTGCCGGGAGGCCGGTGGCAGGTGGATGACTGCGTCGTGACGGCGGAGCTGGATTGGACGCGTCCGCCGAAGCTGGCCGTCGAGACGGGGAACTCCGCCGTGTATGTGAACGATTGGCCGGCAGCGTCACGCGGAGTGCGGCTGCCAGCCGCTTCCGCACGTGCGTCGGTGCTGGTTGAGCCTCGGGCAGGTCAAGCGGTGGTTTCGCTCACCGAGGATGCACCGCCATTCCGATGACTCCGCAGCGATCTACGGCTTCGCCGGAGCTGCGTCGCGCTCGCGGCGACAATCGGTTTCGAACATGAGACGCCGCATCCAGTTGAGGTTGATTCTCGTCGTCGCCTCCGTGTGGCTGGCTTCCGCCCACCTCGGGGCTCGTCCCCACTCGCGGCCGAACATCCTCTGGCTGGTGGGGGAGAACCTCAGTCATGATCTGGCGTGTTACGGGGCGGCAAACGTAGTCACCCCACACCTGGACCGGCTGGCGCGTGATGGCGTGCGCTATACGCGGGTGTTTGCCACCAATCCCGCCTGCGCTCCGAGTCGATCCGCCTTCTTCACTGGGTGGTATCAGACCAGCACCGATCTGCATCCGATGCGGGCGCATCGGGATGACGATTATCGCCTGCCGCCGGGTGTCCGTTCCATCACCCACCGCCTTCGAGATGCCGGATATGCGACGGTCAACCTCCGCACCATCGATGGCGAGCGGGTCGGCACGGGAAAACTGGACCTCAATTTCGTGAACGAAGGCGCGCTCTACGACCATCCCGCCGCCGAGTGGGCGACCCTGCCGCGGGACCGGCCCTTCTTCATGGTCGTGAATGCGGAGGAGTCCGAATACGACATCTATGACCGGCAGAGTGCGGCCAAGTCGCGGGTGGAATGGGTGGGCGAAGCCGAGCATGTCCAGCATGCCCAACCCGACCGGGTCCGGCCGCCTCCCTACTATCCGGATCACCCCGTGGTACGGGAGGAGTGGGCTCGCTATCTCAATTCGGTTTCGGGCATGGATCGTCGTTTTGGACGCGTTCTCGAGCGGTTGGAGCGCGAGGGGCTGGCTGACGACACCGTCGTGATCTTTTTTGGTGACAACGGCCGGCTGGAACCGCGCGGGATCCACTGGTGCTATGACAGCGGCCTGCGCGTCCCGATGATCATCCGGTGGCCAAAGAACATGACCCCGCCAGACCACTATCAACCCGGAACGGTGGACGGACGCCTCATCAGCCTGATCGATGTGACGGCCACCACGCTGGTGGCGGCAGGGGTGCCGTTGCCGCTGCTGATGCATGGGCGGACCTTCCTCGGCGCGGAGGCCGGACCTCCCCGCCGCTTCGTGTTTGCCGCCCGTGATCGCATCGATGAAACGGTGCAACGGATCCGTTCCGTCCATGACGAGCGGTTTCACTATATCCGGACCTTTTCGAAGGGACCCACCTTCAGCTCCCTCAATCGCTACAAGGAAAAGTGTTTTCTGATCCTGCCCGTGATGCGCCGCCTGCAGGCCGAGGGTCGCCTGACCGGTCCGCCACTCGAACTGATGGAACGAGCGGGTCCCCTGGAGGAGCTCTATGACACCGAGGCTGACCCTGATGAGATCCACAATCTCGCCGTGTCCGCTCATCCGGACCATCGTGCGGCGCTTGAGCGTCTGCGGGCGGCCTTGGATACGTGGATGGCGGAAACGGGCGACCGGGGCGGGGTGGTTGAATCCGCGGACGAGCTGGAACGGATCACGGCCGAAATGGATCGCTGGTTTGGAACGCCCTCCTGGGCCCGCGCGCTGCAGCCATGAAACCGCGTTCACTCCTGCGCCGCGACTTTATCCGTGCCTCGGCGATGGCGACCCTGGGTTTTTCCATCCTGCCGAAGCGGGCCCGGGGCGCGAACTCGCGGATCCAGGTTGGCTGCGTCGGAGTGAACGGCAAGGGCTACCAGGACGCGCGGGCCACGGCGGAAGCGGGCGCTCAGATCGTTGCGCTTTGTGACGTGGTGGATCCACGCAATCCGGAACTGGGACGACGGAAAATTATTCCCGGCGAGAGGCTGGTCGATCTCTTCCCCGCCGCACGGCAGTTCACCGACTACCGCGAGATGATCTCGACGATGCCCGGACTGGATGCGGTGGTGATTTCGACGCCGGATCATCATCACTTTCACGCGACGATGGCTGCCCTGCGGCGCGGTCTGCATGTCTACTGCCAAAAACCGATTGCACATTCGGTGTGGGAGGCACGGCGGCTCACGGACGTGGCGCGGGAGACCAACGTGCAGACGCAGATGGGAAACCAGGCCCACGCGGGCGAGCCCGTGCGCCGCGCGGTCGAGCTGCTGCGGGCCGGGGTCGTCGGCCGGGTTCGTGAGGTCCATTTGTGGACCGATCGTCCCATCTGGCCGCAGGGCATGGACCGATGGCCCGAGCCGCAGCCGGTTCCGGCAGGCTTGGACTGGGAGCAGTGGATCGGTCCGGCTCCGTTTCGCGAGTACAGCCCGGCGATTGCTCCGTTTGCCTGGAGAGGGTGGTGGGATTTCGGCGCCGGAGCATTGGGCGACATGGGGTGTCACATACTTGACATGCCATTTTGGGCACTGGGTCTGACGGCACCCGAGACCGTCGAGGCGACGCAGGTCGGAGGAACCGACCTGGGTGCACCGCTCCGTTCGATCGTGACCTGGACGTTTCCGGCTGGGCCGTGGTCGGGACCGGTGTCGTTCGTCTGGTATGACGGCTTGTCGTCCACCGGCGGAACCTGGCGGCACGGTCCCCCGGAGGACTTGTGGCGGAACGACTTTCCCACGGCCGATCACGTGTTTCGTCGCTTTGACCTCGTGGTGGTCGGGGACGAGGGCCGGATGTACTTTGGAAGGACCCGGCAGGACTGGGTCATCAAGGCCAAAGGCACCGCCCCTGGCAGTGTGGCGCCGCCGCAGACGCTGCCGCGCGTGCCGGGAGGCGAACGCAATGGCAAGGGAGAGGACAGTGGAGGTGCGTACGCTGAGTGGCTTGGGGCCATCCGCACTGGCGAACCCGCATTGTCGAATTTCGCGGTGGCCGGACCCCTGAGCGAAACCGTGCTGCTGGGCAATGTGGCCCTGCGGCTCGGACGTCGCGTGCGATGGGATGCCCGGAAACTGGAGGTGAGAGGAGAGCCGCAGGCCGCGGGCCTGATCCGGCGCGGCTATCGCAAGGGGTGGGAACTCTCCTGAGTTTCTCCCGATCTCCGCGATTGGATGCTGATACGTGCCGCCGGACCGATCGTGCCCAGGTGAAAGAAGGTCGGATCCGCCAGTGAACCGTCGGCCGGCCAGCCGGGGGCAGTCACCAGGCGCGCGGATGATTTCGCTCGCCAACAAATCGGCTCCCGGCCAGAGGGTGGCTTCGTCGTCGTTTCGTGAGCGAACCTCCCAAAGTCATCAGCGACCTGTCCCGGGCCGAGGCGGCCCGGTGGTTTGCCGACGAGGTCCAGCCTCACGAGCTCCACCTGCGCGCGTGGCTGAAGAAACAGTATCCGAAGCTTGGTGATGTGGATGATGTGGTCCAGGATTCGTTTCTTCACCTGCTGAATGCGCGGGCGAGGGGTTCGGTGCAGTCGACCAAGGGCTATCTCTTCGGCATTGCCCGGCACCTGGCGCTGCGCACCTTTCGCCGGAGCAAGTTTGTGGCCCAGACGTCTGCAGAGGGCCCGGCAACTGACGAGGTGATGGACGAGTCGGCGGACGTCGCTGAATGGGCCAGTTTGCGGAGCGAAGCCCTCCTGGCGGCGGAGGCGATCAAGACGCTGCCGGCCCGCTGTCGGGAAGTTTTCGTCCTCCGGGCCATCCACGGCCTGAGTTACGACGAGATTGCCCGGCGCTGCGAACTGTCGCCCCAGACCGTGCGCGTACAGATGGCCCGTGGCGTGCGGAAGTGTGTCGATTACCTGCGAAGTCGGGGCATCGAGAAGCGATCGAGTCACCCATGAAGCCCGGTGCCCACACTGCAAATGAGCTGGCCGCCGCCTGGTTGGTGCGGCGCGATGCAGGTCTCACGCCGGCCGAAACGCGCGAGCTTGCCCTGTGGTTGGAAAAGAGTCCCGACCACCGCCAAGCTTGGGAGGAGGCGCAGGCGGTCTGGCAGGGGGTAACCAGGCCCGATGCGATTTTTAAGGAAACCGTGCTGGAGGAGTTGGCGCGCTGGGAGGCGCAGAAGCGCGAGCGCCGTCGGCGGCTCGTGCCGTTTCTGACCCTTTCGACGCTCGCCGCTGCGGCGGCCCTTGTACTCGTCTTTCGCACACCCGACCCGGTGTCGACTGGGACGCAGGCACCTGCCTTCGTTCAAAGACCCCAGCAGCAGCGCTTGGAAGACGGCTCGCGCGTGCAGTTGAACGCCGCGACGGAGATCGAGGTTGATTTCACACCCTCGAAGCGCCGCGTGCGCCTGCTGCGCGGCGAGGCCCATTTCGATGTGGCCAAGGATGCGGCCAGGCCGTTCATGGTGGCGGTCGGCGCGCTCTCGGTCGAGGCGGTGGGGACCGAATTTTCGGTTCGCATCGAACCGGACAACCTCGACGTACTGGTCACCGAAGGGAAGGTGAAGGTGGTGGCCTCCCGGCGGAGCGAGGCGCCGGCGGCCGTGCTGCCGCTGGCGGCGGGTCAGTTCGTGGCCATTCCCCTGTCGGATGAACCGGTCCTGCCCGCTGCAGGACGGGCTGTTTCCCCCGAGCAGATCGACGAGGCGCTGGCCTGGCGCACGATGCGCGTAGAGTTTTCCGGGACGCCGCTCGCCGACGTGATTTGGCTCTTCAACGAGAAGGGTCGGATCAAGCTCAAGCTGTCCGATCCTTCCCTGGGTCGATTGCGGGTCAGCGGCACGTATTGGGTGAATAACGCGGAGGGTTTTGCGCGCCTGCTTGAAAACGGATTCAGCATCCGTGCGGAACGAACGGGCGAAAGTGAAATCCTGCTGCGGCCCTTGGCTGAGGGGGGCTGAAAGCCGGTCGGGCAAGAATTTTTCGGAAAAAATTGGCTTCGGCGTAAACAGATGGCGGCTCTCGAGGCACGCATGGGCAAGTCCCCATGAAGTTTTTATCTCCTCTCGCCCGACCTGGGTGGTGCGCCGTGGCGCTCCTCGTCCTCGGTCTCACCTGGCACACGGTTCTGGGTGCGTCACCCGACGCGAAGCGCAAATTTGACCTCCCAGCCGGTCCGGCGGAAAAGTCGCTGCGCCTTTTCTCCGAGCAGTCGGGAAGCGGCATCGTGTTCGCCACGGACAAAGTCCAGGATGTGCGGACGAACGCCGTCCGCGGGGAGTTCACGGTGGCCGAAGGTTTGCAGCGCCTGCTGGTTGGCACGCCGCTTCTGGCGGTGCCGGATCGGGACACCGGTGACTTTTCCGTGACAAGGAACGAGAGCCCAAACGGAGAAAGGACGGCGTCCGTGGAGAGCCGCCGTCCGGCGAACGCTAGCCTCCAATCTGTTTCTAGCCAGCCCGGACCTCCTTCCGCAGCTCCGGCGGCCGAATCGACCGGCACCCTCCGGGGTCGTGTCTTTAATCGGGGCTCGGGATCCTTCGTCCAGCATGCACGCGTCAGCGCGGGCGGCGTCTCGGTGACGACCGATGAAGCAGGGGGATACCTGCTGAGGCAGGTGCCGGCGGGGACGGTGGAAGTGACCGCGGCCTATCTTGGCTACAGCAGGCAGTTCAGATCGGTGCAGGTGCGTCCGGGCGAGACGACGGATCTCAATTTCGAAATCGGTGGTGCCACGGTGGTCGCCACGCGCGAAGGCACCGCGGTCGAATTGGACGCGGTGCGCGTGGTGGAGGACCGTGAAATGAGCGCCCAGGCCCTGGCACTGAATGAGCAACGAAACGCACCCAATGTGAAGACGGTGGTGGCATTCGACGAGTACGATGCTGGCATCGACGGCAACGTGGGAGAGTTTGTGAAGTTCCTACCCGGCGTTGCAGTGACCTATTCAGGGATCCTTCCGACGGACATTTCGGTGCGAGGCATGCCAGGAAGCACCACGTCCATCACGATCGACGGTGGGGCGATCGCGAACACCACGCAGGGTGAAAGCCGGAATGTCGGTTTGTCGGGTGTGCCCATCACCAATGTCTCCCGGATCGAGGTCACCAAGATGCCGACGCCAGACCTCCCGGCGAGCAACACCGGAGGCGCGGTCAATCTCGTGAGCAAGAGCGGTTTTGAGCGCAAGCGTCCTTCTTTCAACTACCGGGTCTACTCCTCGTTCAACGCTGATTACGGATTGAACCTGGACAAGACCGTGGGCCCCATGCCCCGACTGACCACCCGGCACATCCTGCCGTCCGCCGAATTCAACTACCTCCATCCTGTCAACAAATCGCTGGCCTTTTCGTTCTCCGGTTCGTATCTCTCGAGTTACATTCCGGTGGAGCAGGTGTTTCCCACCTGGGACCTTGTCAACCTGCTGCAGACGTCGAGTATTTGGGGCACCAGCCCCCAACGACTGACCAATCGGAACTGGCAGGGTGGGGTCGAGTGGAAGCTGGGCAAACACGTCTTCGCGCTCAACTACAACACGCGCCTGCGAAAATCGAGCTACGCGGCCTCGACCTTCAACGTCAACTATGGGGCTGGCGCCACGGGCGGCCCCACGTTCACCCAGGGCGCGGGGACGGCGGCGGGGTCAGTGACTCAGGCCTTCACCTGGATGAACTCCAACTCCGACGTTCATCTCGTCACGCTGCGTCACAAGTTCTCCGGTGACCTCTGGAAGATCGATGCCAACGCCAGTTTTTCGGTGGCGGATTCGGACCAGCTCTCCGCTCCGGACACGTTCTACAGCGTCGGCAACAGCCTCGGGAGCCTCGTCATTCGCGGGAGCGGTGTCGACGGTTCGGGCGACAGCAAGGAGAGCGTATTTCCAGCGGTGCTGACCTTTGCCGACCGGGCCGGTGTTCCGGTCGACGCGACCAATGGCGATCTCTACACGCTGACCCAGGCCAATACACGCGACCTCCGGTTCTCACGTGAGAATCGGCAGTTGGTCGTCAACGTCGCGCGCGAGTTTGCAGGGAAGTGGCCGTTCACACTCAAGACCGGACTGTTCATCGCGACGGAGGACTTTGATACGGTCAATCGGTCCGAGGCGTTCACCTTTCGCCAGGGCGCGAGTGTCGCGGCGCGCCAGGCTTCCAATTACCCGGTGCTCGATCGAGAGTACTCGGCTGCGGCTCCTCCCCTGCCGGACGGCCGCCGTATCCAGTGGATCAGTCCGTACAAGATGTACGGTCTCTTCCTTGCGAATCCGAGTTATTTTCTGCGCAACGATCAGGCCTTGTACACGGGAGTCGTCACCTCCTCGAAGCGGCTGCGCGAGACCATCACCGCCAGCTACCTGCGCGGCGATCTCAAGCTGTTCAAC
>JAEUGZ010000579.1 GCA_016794725.1 Opitutaceae bacterium
GTACCGGGCGGACCGCGCCGCGATCTTTACCGAGTACGAAAAGCACATCGACGTCTGCGTGATCAAGGCGAAGCGCCTGCTGCGCGAACTGGCCCCGGAGTACCTGCGCCGGCTGGTCGACTCCTCGCCACAACACCGCACTGTGGAAGGCTTCATTCCCCTCGACACACCCCGGGGTCTGCTTGTGCGCGGCGGCGCCCCGCGCTGGGAGGCTCTGATCGAGGAAGGCAATCGGCGGGGCGTAGCGTTCTTCCGTCTCTGGCCGACCCTGATTGAATCTCCCCGCGAGGGCTTTTCCGCCCGGGTTCAGAGCCTGCTCGACGAGGCCACCCGCCACCCGGAGCTGCACGATTCCCGAGTCCTCAACGCGCTGCGGACCTCGCCGCCCGCGTCCATGCTCGAGGTCGCCGATGCGTTCGGAAAACTCATCACCGAGGCTCTCCAGGCCACCGAAGAAACGGACCTGGCCCGATTCATCAACGCGGCCGACTCCCCGCTGCAATTCAGCCGCGAAGAAGTGGCCGAGGACCTTCTGCGCTTCGTCACCGAACACCAGCTGGTCTCCCGCCCCGATGGCGAGGCGGCCGGAAAACTGCGCGAGCGCCTGACCATCCTCGAAGCCAACGGGCCGGTCGATCGCGCCCAGGCCGTCGCCGTGGTCGGGCCTCCCGTGAACCCGCACATCATGGTCCGGGGCGATCGGCGCAAGCTCGGCGCCGAAGTGCCGCGTCGCTTTCCGCAGGTGCTGGCAGCCCTCGACAACCGGCACTACCCGGATGACGGGCGGCTCGAGTTTGCCCGGTCGGTGGCCGACGCGCGCAATCCGCTCACCGCCCGGGTCATCGTCAATCGCATCTGGCAGCAACACTTTGGACGTGGCCTGGTGGCCACCCCCGACGACTTCGGTGCCACCGGGGAACGGCCCTCGCACCCGGAACTGCTCGATCACCTGGCCAGCTGGTTCATCAGCCACGGCTGGTCAATCAAGGCCCTGCACCGCTACATCATGGCCTCGTCCACCTGGCAGCAAAGCAGCACCGCCAACCCGGCTGCGGTGGAGCGGGACCCGGGAAACCGCTTCGTGTGGCGCATGAGTCCGCGGCGCCTTGAGTTTGAAGCCCTGCGCGACAGCCTGCTGCGCGTCGCCGGACGGCTCGATGTCCGGCTGGGCGGCCGGAGTGCTCCGCTGGACGACGAAAACGTGCGCCGCGCCGTGTACGGCACCACCGACCGGTTCCGCATTCCCGCATTGCTACGTAATTTCGACGTCGCCAATCCCGATCAATCCATCGCCCGGCGCGCCGAAACCAGCCATCCGCTTCAGGCCCTCTATTTCCTCAACAGTCCCTTTGTCCGCGCCCAGGCCGAGGGAGTGAACCGCCAGCCGGAAATTGCCGAACTGCTGGATCCCCGTGAACGGATCCGCGCGCTCTACCGCCGCATCCTGGTCCGTCTCCCCGATCCGGAGGAATTTGCTCTCGCCCTGCAGTACCTTGGCCCGGCTCCGGAGGAACGTCACTGGGCTGCTCTCGCCCAGGTGCTGCTCATGTCCAACGAGTTTTATTTCTGCGACTGAAACGGTCCGACCACCCGCTTCGCTCCTTCCTTCCACCCCGATTTTCGATGCCTCCCTCCCCCGCCTCGTCACTCTTTGATCCGATGTCGCGTCGCGAGATGCTGCGCCGTTGCGGCGCCGGCTTCGGCACCCTCGGACTCGCCGCCCTGCTGGGCGATGTCTCGGCCCGCGCGGCCGGCACCGTCGATCCGCTTGCGCCCCGCGCCCCGCACTTCAAGCCCCGGGCCAAGTACGTCATTCAGATCCTGGCCAATGGGGGGCCGGCCCAGATGGATACGTTTGATCCCAAGCCACTCCTGACCAAGTACCACGGCCAGCGCCTGCCCATTCACCTGGAGACCGAGCGTCCCACCAGCACCGCTCTTGGCTCCCCGTTTTCGTTCGCCCGCTACGGCCAGTCCGGCCTGGAGGTGAGCGAACTGTTCGGCTCGCTCGCCGCCGCGCATGCGGACGATCTGTGCGTGATCCGTTCCATGTACACGGATACACCGATCCACGAAAACTCGCTCCGCCTGATGAATTGCGGCGCCAGCATCATGACCCGCCCCAGCATCGGGTCGTGGATCACCTACGGCCTCGGGACGGAAAACCAGAATCTGCCGGGTTTCGTCGTCCTCGTGCCCAAGGGCATGCCCGTCGCGGGGGCCGACAACTGGCAGTCCTCGTTTCTGCCCGGCAGCTACCAGGGCACCTACATCGAGACGCAGGACAAGACCGCCGCCCAGCTGATCGAGCACCTGCACAATCCCTCCCTCACCGGCGGTGCGCAGCGCTCGCAGCTCGACCTCGCCGCCGCCCTCAACCGGAAACACCTCGCGAGCCGCCACGATCCGGCGCTGGAGGCGCGCATCCATAGTTTTGAGACGGCCTTCCGCATGCAGACCGCGGCCACCGACGCCTTCGACTGCGACCGGGAGCCCGAGCACATCCGCACCCTCTACGGCAACACCCCCCAGGCGCGGCAGATGCTGATCGCCCGCCGGCTGGTCGAGCGGGGCGTGCGGTTTGTCCAGGTGTGGCACGGCACCCTGCAGCCATGGGACAGCCATGAAAACATCGAAAAGGGTCACCGCCGTCTCGCCGCCGAAAGCTGCCAGGGCATCACCGCCCTGCTCACCGACCTCAAGCAACGCGGCCTGCTTGGCGAAACCCTCGTGATTTGGGGCGGTGAATTCGGCCGCACGCCCACGGTCGAGCTTTCCCAGGGCGAAAAGGTCGGCCCCACCGCCGGACGCGACCACAACCATTATGGCTTTTCCATGTGGATGGCCGGGGGCGGGGTCAAAGGCGGCATGGTCCACGGAGCCACCGACGACTTCGGCTTCAAAGCCACCGAGAACCGTGTGCACGTCCACGACCTGCATGCGACGGTGCTGCACCTCCTGGGACTCGACCATGAACGACTCACCTACAAGCACAGCGGCCGCGACTTCCGCCTGACCGATGTGCACGGCAATGTTGTCCGCCAGCTGCTCGCCTGACCCGAGTCCGCCCTTTTCTTGTCCGCGGGTGCCGCGCCCCGCTCAGGACAAGTGTCATCGCCCGGATGACACTTGCAGCGGACAAAACGGGCGCAATCAGGACCGCGCAACGACCCCGGCTAGATATGGATCGCCTCGCCTGAGGTGGCGGCCGCCGCTTCCATGATCGCTTCGCTCAGCGTGGGGTGGGCGTGGATGGTCTGGTGGACTTCCTCCACGCTCGCCTCCAGCTCCATTGCCAGGCCGTACTCGGCAATCATCTCGGTGGCTTCGCTGCCAATGATATGGGCGCCATAGATTTCGCCGGTCTTGGCATCGCTGATGACCTTGACGAATCCCTCGCTCTCGGCCGAAGCCACCGCCTTGCCTGACGCCGTGAAGGGGAATTTGCCGATCTTGACGTCGAGTTTCTTTTCCTTCGCCGCGCGCTCGGTCAACCCCGTGCTGGAGACCTGGGGCTGGCAGTAAGTGCAGCCCGGGAAAATCTTCACCCGTTTCGCCTTGCTGTGACCGAACATGCCGTTGACGGCGTTGACCGCTTCATAGGTCGCAATGTGGGCCAGCCAGGGCGGCCCGATGATGTCACCCGCCGCATAGATGCCCTTGACGTTGGTCTGGTAGTCGTCGCCCACTTTCACGTAGTTGCGATCGAGTTCGACCTTCACCGCCGGAGCCACCGCGCCCTCGATATTGGCTACCACACCGATGGCCGACAGCAGCACCTCCGCTTCCACCTCTTGCTTCTTGTCGCCGGTGACGAGATCGACCTTCACCGACGATGCCCCCACCCGGAAATTCTCGCACTTGGTGCCGGTCAGGATCGTGATGCCCTGCTTTTCCAACGAGCGCTGGAGGACCTTGGAGATCTCCTCGTCCTCCACCGGCAGCACGTTCGGCAGCATCTCCACCAACGTGACCTTGGTCCCAAAGGCATTGTAGAAATAGGCAAACTCCACGCCAATCGCCCCCGCACCCACGATGATCGCTGATTTCGGCAGCTGCGTGGCGGCGAGCGCCTCGCGCGACGTCATGACCCGTTGACCATCGTAGGCCAGGTCCGCGATCCGACGCATCTTGCAGCCCGTGGCGATGAGAATGTTCTTGGTGCGAAAAAACTTCCCTTGGTGCTCGCCGCCACTGATCGACACCATGCCCGGCGCGATGACCTGGCCCTTGCCGACGAAGTAGTCGACCTTGTTCTTGCGGAACAGGAACTCAACCCCCTTCGCCATCTGCGCGGCCACCCCGCGCGAACGCTCCATCACTTTGGGAAAGTCGAAGGAGATCTCCTTGGCGCTGAGTCCGTAGATCTCAGCCTTCTTCATCTTTTGGTACAGTTCGGCGCTCTTCAGGAGGGCCTTGGTCGGAATACAGCCCCAATTGAGGCACGTGCCTCCCGCGCGCTCCAATTCGATGCAAGCAACTTTCTTCCCCAGTTGCCCGGCGCGGATCGCGCCAGCATAGCCCGCGGGCCCGCCGCCAATGACGATAAGGTCGTAGTCCGTAGTTTCAGCCATACTCGCACCCTCGCCACGCCCCGGGAAGCCCGCAAGTGGAAACTGGCTATACGTCGATCACGTCCTCCGACCGTCCCTTTCGCTTGGAGGGGGGGCCGGATCGCCCGGAAGGAGGGCCCCCGGACATCAAACCCAACAGGAACAAGTTGGTCAGACTGACGATCACCGCTCCGCCCAGCGCCGACCAAAATCCCTGCACATGAAACCCTTCGACAAGTCGGCCCACAAAAAGAAACAACAACGCATTGATCAGGACCACCCCCAGCCCTAGGGTCAGCACAATGAAGGGGAGTGTAAAAATCACGAGGATCGGTTTCAGCACCGCATTAAAGAAACTCAACAGCAGCACCACCACGAGGAGCGTCCTCGGGACGTCATAGGCGATGCCGGGCACGACATGCGACGCCAGCGTCACACCCACCGCCAGGACCGCCCAACGCCAGATTAACTGCAGCAACGGATGATTCATCGACTCCCCACCTTGTTCCGAACCGGCAATTGCGTCCATTGAAAATCCTCGTTGTCCAGGATTACCTCCGCAGCGGAGGCACAGAACGCCAGGCCTGCACCCTGGCCAGTGCCTTTGCCGACTCCGGCCATCAGGTGATGCTGATGACTTTTCGTCCCGGAGGCGCACTGTCGTCCCTGCCTTCGGCGCGCGTGCAGCGTCTGGTCCTGCAAAAATCGGACTTGGGTTGGGACTGGTATGCTCCCGGACTGATCCGTCGCGCCCGTGAATTTGATCCCGATGCCATCCTTTGCATGGGACGCATGGCCAATTGTTATGGCAGCTTCCTGGCCGGCAGGCTGCGTCGTGCCGTGGTCGTCGCCACGCTGCGCACAGGCAAAGTCCTGCCTTGGCTCTTTCGTCGAACCCTCCGCACCGTGCGCCATGTGGTGGCCAACAGCCATGAAACCCGGGACCGGGTCATTGCCGCCGGCCAGGCCCAGGCGGAGCAGGTATCGGTCATCCACAACGCCCTGGTCTTCTCTCCGGCTCCCGCTCCGACTGACCGCGACAGGGACGACCGGCGCCGACAGCGCGGAGCGGGACCAGACACCGTCGTACTCCTCTGGGTCGGGATGTTTCGTCCCGAGAAAAACCACCGAGAATGCCTGGAGTTGGTGTCGCGGCTCCCCGCTTCCTTGCCCTGGCAATTCTGGCTGGTGGGCGAGGGTCCGACGCGGGCGGAGCTGATGCGACTGACCGCCAGCCGCGGTTTGGCGGAACGGGTGCAGTTCCTGGGCTTCATGCCCAATCCCACGTCGCTCTACCCACTGGCTGACTTGGCCGTGATGACCTCCCGTTCGGAGTCTCTCTCCAACTTCCTCATCGAAGCCCACGCCCACGGTCTTCCGTCCGTCGCCTACGCAGCCTCGGGCGTTTCCGAGTGCGGCGGAACGGTGGTTCCGATGGGTGATCAAACAGCATTTCTCGCCGCGCTGGAGAAACGGGTCGCCGACCGGGAGTTTCGTCGGCAAGAATCCTGGCGTGTCCGGCAGTTTGCCCGCGACGCCTTCTCCCCGGACAAACAAACCCGCGCCTACCTCGAACTGTTTCAGAAGCTCCACGCCCCGTCGACATGACCAACAAGCAACGCCTCGATCTCATCGAGAAGCACATCCGGGATCATCGCTACGCCGACCTCCACACCCTGGCGGCGCGCTTTTCGATCTCCCTCTCGACGGTGCGTCGGGCGCTGAATGAACTGGAAACCAAGGGCATCCTCCGCCGGCACCACGGCGGCGCCTCGTTGATCGAGACGGACGAAGTGTCGCGTGAATACGACTTCATCGCCCGCGACCAGCGCATGGCCGCCGAGAAATTTGCCATCGCCAGTCTCATCGCCGACCGGGTGCAGCCGGGCATGACCGTGATCCTCGATGGCGGCACCTCGACCTACGCCGTCGCCCGGCTGCTCACCGCCAAACGGCTCCAGGTCATCACCAACTCACTCCCGATCGCAGGGCTCTTTGGCGAAGTCGGCACGGTGGAGACGATCGTGACCGGAGGCTCCATCTACAACCGCCTCGGCGTGCTCGTCGGCCCGCTCTGCGAACAGTCACTCGAGCACATCCATGCCGATCTCGCCATCCTCGGCGGGGCCGGCATCACCGAATCCGGCGTCTGGAATCACAACGCCCTCATCGTTGCCACCCAGCGCAAGATGATCGCGGCAGCGGAGCAGAGCGTCTTCGCGATGGATCACACCAAGTTCGGTCGCAAGGCGCTGGCCCTGACGGCGGGGTTCAATCCCCGCTTCACCATCGTCACCGACACCAAGCCCGACGCCGCCATCGCCCGCGCCATCGACTCGGCCGGCGCCCGGCTCACCCTCGCCAAACGAGAACTCGTCGAATCCCGCCGCGCCGCCGGCCCTGTCGAGCGCGCGTGAGCCGGAATCAGGCAGTTGAACCCGGCAGGAGCGCGTGCGCGCTCACGTAAGCCTCGATCCGCGCTCGAAGTCCGATGATAGGGGTCGCCGACCCCGCGGGGATTGGTGTCGTGTGAAGAAACCGGACCAAGGTGGCGGAACCGCTCGGTCCCGTCGCGGCCTCAACGAGGCCACCTCCAACGGAACCGCTGGAATCGTGAAACCAATGCGGATGCGCGCCGGCGACCCTGCTCCGCCTGCTCGGAATGACGCTCTACTGACAGGATAGCTTTCCTTACCTTATTTGGAACAATCACTTACAATCGTTCCTGCCATGCTCTCTCCGCGCAGTTGAGTTTTTCGCCGGGGTGCGCTTCGTGACCCGGGTGCCATCTGCCGTCAAGATTCGTCCCTCCTCCCGAAATGCTCCTGCACTCCCGCCTTCCGCGCCACCCGATTCTGCTTCGGCTCCGGAGTGCATCCGGTTGCGCGGGGTCCGGCAGAACAACCTGAAGGGTTTCGATCTCGATCTGCCGTTGGGTCGCTACATCGTGGTGACCGGGCTGAGCGGCGCGGGAAAATCGTCGCTGGTGTTCGACACGCTGCACGCCGAGGGACAGCGACGCTACGTCGAAACGTTCAGCGCCTACACCCGGCAGTTTCTCGACCTGCTCGACAAACCCAAGGTCGACTCAATCGAGAACATCCGGCCTTCGATCGCGATCGAGCAGACCAACACGGTCAAAACTTCTCGCTCGACCGTAGGCACCATGACCGAGCTGACCGACTTTTTTAAAGTCTGGTTCAGTCACGTCGCGGAGTGTTTCGATCCCGAAACCGGGGAACGGGTCGAGGACGACAACCCGCAGACCATCTGGCTGCGGGCAAGAAACGGTCTGGCCGGGCGCACGGTGATCGTCGGCTTCAAGATCGCCAAACCCGAAAACCTCACCTGGCCGGAAATCCTCTCCAACCTGAAAACGCAGTCGTATGTGCGCGCACTCATCGGTTCGGCCCCGGGCCGGCCTCTCGCCGTGCATCGCATCGACGACCTGATCGCGGACGGAACTCCCCTGCAGAAGGCCAAGGCGCTATGGGTGGCCCAGGATCGCATCGTCATCAGCGATGACCAGAAGTCCCGGTTCCTTGAGGCGACCGAGACCGCGCTGCACTTTGGACAAGGGCAGGTGTACCTGATCGATGCCGCGTCCCTGTCGGAGGTTGGTCACTACTCCCGCGGCCTGCACTCTCCGAAAACCGGCCGCACGTTCCGACCCGCCACGCCGGCGCTGTTTTCCTTCAATTCGCCGCTCGGCGCCTGTCCCCAGTGTCGCGGCTTCGGGCGCGTCATCGACATCGACTACCGGCTGGCCATCCCGGACGCTTCGCTCTCGATCGACGCCGGAGCGATCAAGTGCTGGGAGGGCGAAGTCTACGGTGAGTCGAAGAAGGACCTGCTCACGTTGACGCGCAAGCGGCGGATCCCGACGAATGTGCCGTTTGCTTCGCTCACGGACGAGCAGCGCTCCTTCATCATCGACGGCGAACCCGGCTACGGCGAGGAAGGCAAGGAGTGGCCCAAGGCCTGGTACGGCCTGAAGGGGTTTTTCAAGTGGCTCGAAAAAAACACGTACAAAATGCACGTGCGCGTCTTCTTGTCGCGTTACCGTGCCTACAACCTGTGTCCGGCCTGCGGAGGCTCCCGCCTCCAACCCGAGGCGCTGTGCTGGAAATGGAAGGGCCACACGCTGCCCGCGCTTTATCAGCTGCCAGTGTCCGACCTGCTCCAGGCGGTCGAGTCGGCGCCTCCAGCCGACACCGGCTCGGCCGAGGGGGACCACGAAGAGGCGCACAGCGCGTCGCTTGCCTACGAGTCGATCCTCACCCGGCTGCGCTACCTCCAGCAGGTGGGGCTGGGTTACCTGACGCTCGACCGCTCCTCAAAGACCCTCTCCGGCGGGGAAGTGCAGCGCGTCAACCTGACCTCCTGCCTCGGTACGTCCCTCGTCGATACGTTGTTCGTGCTCGATGAACCCAGTGTCGGCCTGCATCCGCGCGACATCAACCGGCTGATTGCCATCGTGCGGACCCTGACCGACGCCGGCAACACCGTCGTCGTGGTGGAACACGACGAGGCCATGATCCGCGCCGCCGACCACATCATCGAGGTGGGACCGGAACCGGGCAGTCGCGGCGGGCACATTGTTTTCCAGGGCAGTCTGGCCGGTTTGCTGCGGTGCCGGGAAAGCATCACCGGGTCGTACCTCTCCGGGGAACGCACCATCCCGGTCCGCTCCGAGCGCCGGGCCGTCAAGACCGGTCACCCGCGGCTGGAGTTCAAAGGCGTATCCAAACACAACCTGAACCAGGTCGATGTCGCGATCCCGCTGCAACGGCTCGTCTGCCTCAGCGGTGTCTCCGGCTCGGGCAAATCCACCCTGCTCGACAAGGTCATCTACCAGGGCCTCATGACCCAGCGTCACCAGCTGACCGAGGACGCGGCCTCGATCGGGGCCATCACCTGCCCGCAGACGTTTTCGGACATTGTCCTCGTCGATCAGTCGCCACTCTCCCGGACGCCACGTTCGAATGCCGCGCTCTACACCGAGGCATGGGACCTCATCCGCGACCTCTTCGCGGACGTGCCGGCGGCACAGGAACGTGGCTTTGGCCCCTCCAGTTTCTCCTTCAACAGCGGCGACGGACGTTGCGACCACTGTCAGGGACTCGGTTACGAGCGGGTCGAGATGCAGTTTCTCTCGGACGTGTTTGTCCCCTGCCCGGTCTGCGAAGGCCGGCGCTTCAAGCCCGAGGTGCTTGCCATCGAATGGAACGGCAAGTCGGTCGCCGACCTGCTCGCGTCGAGCGTCGCGGACGCGCTGCCGTTCTTTGAGGGACAGCCGGAAATCCAGAAACGCCTCTCCTCCCTTTCCGCGGTCGGTCTCGATTACCTGACGCTCGGGCAGCCCCTCAACACGCTGAGTGGCGGCGAAGCCCAGCGCCTCAAACTGGTGCGGTACCTCGGCGTCTACGCGGCGGAACAACCGGAGCCCGCCCTGCTCCTGCTCGACGAACCCACCACGGGACTGCACCGCCACGATGTCGCCCGGCTGCTCACTGTCCTGCAGACCCTGGTTGATCGGGGACACAGCGTGGTGGTGATCGAACACAACCTCGACGTCCTGAAATCCGCCGACTGGATTATCGAGGTGGGTCCCGAGGCGGGTGCCGGAGGGGGGCGCATTGTCGCCGAGGGACCTCCCGAAACGGTCATCCGCGCCCCGTCCGCGACCGCTCCGTTCCTGGCCGAGGCGCTCGCGGGCAACACCGCCTCGGCGCTTGCCCTCGCCGCCGAGGCTGAGGCGCCCTATGTCGCCGTGGCCTCGTCCCACACCCTGACCCTGATCGGGGCCCGCGAGAACAACCTGAAGGACCTGTCCGTTACCCTGCCGCACCGGCAGCTGATCGTGGTGACCGGCGTCTCGGGCTCCGGCAAATCGACCCTCGCCTTCGACATTGTGTTCGCCGAGGGACAACGACGCTTCATGGAATCGATGTCGCCCTACGCGCGGCAGTTCGTCGAACAGCTGCCGCGGCCCGACATCGACCGCCTGACCGGCATTCCACCGACCGTGGCGATCGAACAGCGGGTCACGCGCGGCTCACGCAAGTCCACGGTGGCCACGATCACCGAGGTCGCCCAGTATCTGCGTCTCCTCTACGCGCGACTCGGCGTGCAGCACCATCCCGACACCGACAAGGCAGTGCAGCCGCTCTCGGTTGGCCAGTTGAAGCGGCTCCTTGCCCGGGTCATGGAGACTCCGGCGGCGCGTCGCGCCAAACACCTCTACCTGTGCGCGCCTCTCATCCGCGGACGCAAGGGTCACCACCAGCCCATCGCCACCTGGATC
>JAEUGZ010000601.1 GCA_016794725.1 Opitutaceae bacterium
GAAAAGCTCACGGTGGGCGCGGCCACCGAACCCGCCACCTCCATCCGCAGATCATAGCCCAGTCTCCGTCCGGTGGCAGAAACCGCAATCTGGGGGTCGAACGGATTCGCCTCGGTCACACTCACCCCGCCCTGCTGCACGCGAAAGGTGGCAAAGGGCAAGGTGACCGAACCTTCATCCAGGCTCACCTCACCGACCGCACGCGGTTCCCCCAGGGTGCCGCCGAGTCGGATTCGCGTCGATGCGACGCCTGAAAACAACGGCGTCCGCAAGCGCAGGAATCGCGGGCCCGTGATCTCCACTGCGAGCCTCCAATCCGCCACGGGGTCCTTCTGGACGGAGAAATAGGGCGCCCGACGGGACGCCATTCCCCGCGGGCCGGAACGAGGAATCAGCGAACGAACATCCGACAAGATCAGGCTGTCATGCAGTCGCGCGGTACCGGTGATCTGGGTCTCGTGCCTGCCGTCGCCAGCCAGACGCAAAGCGAGATCACTGCGAACCAGGAGACCCGACTCCCGGACGAGCGGGACGTTGCTGCCCAGCAGGGAAAGATCGAGGTTCAGTTGTCCGTTTTCCTCCCACTTCGCCATGCCCGTCACCGCCACCGCTTGTCCTCCGCTTTTCCCTTCAAGCCGGACCACCTCCAATCGTCGACCCGAGAAACGCACCTCGCCGCCAATCCCCCGCACGACACCCAGAACACCGAGTGGCACAGAGGTCGCATCCCGGACTTGAAGTGTGCCGGAGAGCTGAAGTTCGGGGACTAGGTTGAGATCGAGAGAAAGCTGCCCCCCGGGACCAAACCACCCGGGAAGATAGGGGGAAAGCGATGAAATCTCCGCATCACTCACGCGGATACTACCGCGCAGTGCCTTTGGCAACCAGGTTCCGGGCGAGCTCCAGCTTGTGCGGGAGGAGGGCAGCTCCACACCGAGACTGGCTTGGATCTCTTGACCCGCGACCCGGGCCGTGAACGACTCCAGCGTAAGGCGGTCCCCGTCGCCTATCGCGCGTGCCTTCAGTCCGTCGATCGTCGGAATCGAAAACCCACCGGCGGATGCACGCGAGGAGACGTGCGCCGCCTGGACGGTGATTTCACCCTTTGGCCGACGCCAACTGCCCGTGATCGCGAGGTCGAGTTGCGGCGCACGCACCTCAATTCCCGTCCATCGCGACAGGCGCTGCCAGAGGGCTTCACTGGCGCCGGAGTGTGCCTCCAGTTCAAGCGGACCCTCCTCGTCCAGTTTCCAGGAAAACGTTGGAAACGCCTGCATTGTGAGCGGCAACCGGCCCTTGGCCCGAAAGGCCGTATCGGCAGCGACCAACAGAGCGCTCTCGTCAAGCCAAAGGCCCTCCGCATCGCCGTGGAAGGCCACGCTCACGTCCGCCCCCTCCTCCGTCCCCGGATTCAACCGTCCGGACACGGCGCCGGTCAGATTCAGGGGCCCCCGGTCCCAAGTCGCCTTCAGGCGCGCTTGATCCAGGAACCAGCCGTGCTGCTCGATCCCGGGTAAAAAATCGGCCAGATCGCCTGCACCAAAGCCACTCACCTCCAGGCTGACGTCACCGAGTGCTCCATACGCAAGCTCCCCGGCAATCTTCCCCGTCGCCCCTTGCATCACAAACGGTGTCACCCGGAAGCCGGGCCCCCAGCGCAGGGTGACGGGACTTGTCAGCGCAAGCTGCTCCACCTCCCCGCGATTCCAGCGCAACCCAGTGACTTCGCCAAAACCCTTTCCCACCCTGCCTGCCAGGTTGATCCGTGAGGCTCCGGCAGTCACGGCAAGATCAAGGGTCGGCGGATCGACTCCGACTCCCCGCCAGCTCAGACTCGCCTGGAGCGGTGACAACGCGGGCAGGATCAAACGCTCGACGGTCAGTTTACCCTCGTGGCGGGGCATCCGGAGGGGGCCGTCCACCCGCGCCTCCACCTGAGCCGATTCGAAAACGAGCGCTCCGGGCAACCAGCGCGCCATCGACGGACGGGTAAGACGGCCCGACACCTTGAACTCCGAGAGGGTCCGGCTTTTCAGGTCCAATGACCCCACGGCGCCGAGCTGGGCTCCTTCCGCCAGCTGTAGTTTGAACTCAGTTACATTAATGACTGGCCAGCGGAATTCCGATTCAGCATCCAGCGAAGTGATGTCCCAACCCAGGCCCGCCAGCTGCCGTCCATGGAGGCGCAACGAGGCCTGCGGTGCCGCATCCAACGCGCGCTCAACCGTGAGTTCACCTTCAACGGTGCCGCGGGCTTCGATCCACGGCTGCCGGGCCAGATCAACGGCCAGCACGAATCGAGAGTCACCGGACACCCAGGCGCCCCCTTGCGCAATCACGAGGGGCTGGCTCAACCGGGCGGTCACGCCGGGCGCCACGACCACCAGTTGTTCAATCTGCACCGACTCACGATCGCCTTGCGCACGGACGGTCAGGTTCAGGGGTGGCGCCGCCCCCTCGCCCTCCGCGGCCGGGGTCGCTCGCGCCTCGGCCCGGAGGGCGAGCCGGCCCTCGAGCCAGGTCAGCGCGAACGAACCTTCCGCCGTGGAGTAAGCCGGGGCGAGATGGAGCCGTTCCGCCGGCACGATCCCGTGTGGCGCTTCAATGCGAGCTTCGCGAGGCAGCCAGCCGTCCTCCGCGTGCGTGGAGGAGAGGGACACCGTGTTGTTCCAGATTGTCACGGTTCCCGTGAGCATCGCTCCCCGGCTCAACAGTGTGATCGACGGCGCCCCCGTGCCTCTTTCCCGCAGGGTCAGGTCAATAACATCGCCCGTCGTCCAGTCGAGCCGACCTGACGCGGTGCGCCCCCGCCAGGTGGCGTCTGTCACCGCGAGGCGACCAGAAGGTTCCCACCTTGTTCCCGCCAGGGTAACTCGTTGCTGGCCCCACCTGATTTCGCCTTCGCTGGCCTCGGTGACGGGCAGCCAGCGCTGCAGGCCCTCTTTGACCACCCGCAACCGTTTCAACAGGGGCAACCACCCTAAGTCACCCGTCGCGGGTGCGGAGGTCACCACGGAAGCGAGTTCGACGCTCCAGCGCTCCACGCGAACCGGGCCCACGCGGCCCCACCACCGGTGTCCCAGCCAGACCAAGGGCAGCTCACCTTCGATCCGGGCAGCCCGGACGGTCACGCCGGGACGCCGGTACACCACATCGGTCAGCGCAAACCGGCGATACCCAATACGCTCCAAGTCCTTGAACTCCAGGCCCCGGGCCGGAGCCCAGCGGTGCAGGACCGCACCCATCCACCACGGCATCAGCCCACCCGCGACGAGGATCGCGAGGAACAGGAGACCAATGATGCGGACCGTGCGGCGCATGGGTTGCTTTACCCGCATGCGCCTCAGGGCAGAGGAGACCCGCGGACTCAAGCCGCAATCAAGCCACTCCGAATCAAAAGCGCTGCGATATCCGGGTCCCGACCCATGAACCCACGGTACAGTTCCCCAGGGTCTGAAGAATTGCCCTTGCTCAGGATGTGTTCCACGAACGCCGCACCGGTATCGGGATTGAAAACGCCCTCGCGTTTGAAGCGTGTAAACGCATCGGCGTCGAGCACCTCGGCCCATTTGTAGGAGTAGTAGCCGGCGGCATAGCCCACCGGATCGCTGAACAAATGATTGAAGCGGCGCACGATGGTGCGGCCGGGCGGCACAGTGGGAATGATGCAGTCCGCCACCTCGGCGCGTGCTTTGGTCTCAAGGTCGCCGTCGATGAACTCGGCGGTGCGGAGGTGCAGGGCGAGGTCCATCTTGGCAAACTGGACCTGCCGCATGACCGCGCAGCCGGCGCGAAACTGCCGCGCCGCCACCATGCGCTCAAAAAGAGCGTTCGGAATCGGCTCCCCTGTCTCGTAATGTCGGGCAAAGAGGTCGAGTCCCGCCCGCTCCCACGTCCAGTTCTCCATGATCTGTGACGGCAGCTCGACGAAATCCCAGGCGACATTGACGCCGTTGAGCGACTTGATGGAGACCTCGCCGAGCAGGTGGTGAAGCAAGTGTCCGAATTCGTGGAAAATCGTCTCCACTTCGCGATGGGTCAGCAAGGCGGGTTTTCCACCCACCGGCGGCGTCAGGTTGCCGCAAATGTAGCCCAGATGCGGCTCGCGCCCTCCCCCGGGGAGCGGGTTCCCGGTCAGGAGGTACCCCATCCAGGCCCCTCCACGCTTCGACTCACGTGGATACCAGTCGGCGTAAAACGAGCCAAGCTGCCGCCCCTTGCGATCGAACAGGTCGTAGTAGGTGACTTCTGGATGCCAAACCTCGACCGTACCGGCCGGCCGCTCGACCACCCTCAGGCCGAACACGCGGTCCGCGATGGCGAAAAGCCCCTCGATCACCCGGTTCATCGGGAAATAGGGACGCAACACCTCCTCATTGAAATCATAACGCGCCTTGCGCAGCCGCTCCGACCACAGGCTGACCTCCCACGCCTTGAGGGTCTCCACGGGGCCGCCCGTCTGCGCCGCCTTGAAGGCTTCGAGTTCCCGGCACTCGTTCGCGAAGGCGCCTTCGGCACGCCGCTTGAGATCCTCGATGAAGGCGAGCGCGCGTTCACCCGTTTTTGCCATGCGACGCTCCAACACCAGGTCCGCAAAATGCGGCTTGCCCAGCAAGGCCGCCTTCTCCGCCCGGAGCGCGAGAATCCTGCGGGCCAGCGCATCGTTGTCGTGGGGGGCCGCCGCTCCGATTGCCACCATGGCCGTCCAGACCTGGCGGCGCAGGTCCTCATCCTCGGCATAGGTCATGACCGGCTCGGTGGACGGAGCGTGCAGCGTGAATCTCCAGACCGGCTTCTCCGCCGTCCCGTGCCCCTTCCTTTCCGCGCTTGCCCTCGCCGCCGCTTTCGCATGCTCCGGCAGGCCTGCCAACCGGGCCGGGTCATCGATCAACAGCTCCCAGGCATTGGTGGAATCCAGAACATTCTCCGCATACTTCTGCGTGAGCTGCGCCAGTTCGCTTTGCAGTGCTTCCAGGCGGTCGCGTTTTTCCACCGGCAGGTCCGCTCCGGCCTGTCGAAACGACGCATCGGTCTCCTCCACCAGCCGCGCATGAATGCCCGTGAGCGCGCGGGTGGCCGGCTCCGCACTCACGTGCTTGAGTCGCTTCCAAAGCTCGGGATTCAACGGGATCTTGGAAAACAGAGCCGTGACTTTGGGGAGCATTGCGTTGTGGGCCTCCCGCAGGGCGGGCGAATCCGCCACCGATTGGAGATGCGTCACCTTGCCCCAGGCAAAGTTCAGCTCGTCGGTGGCCTGCTCCAAAGCGTGGTAGGTGGAGGCGAAATCGAGGTTCGCCAGGTCGCGGGACGCGATGGCATCTATCGCCGCCTGGGCGCGCCCAAGGGCGATTTCGAGGTCCGGCACAATGTGCTCGGGTGTATGTTCGGACCAACGGACAGCAAAGGCAGGATCGACAAAGGGAAAGGTGGACATGGCGGGAAGAGCATGAGGCAAACCGAGGCAACTCGGAGGTCAAGGGGGATGCTCACGGAACCCGGGCTGCCGGAGGGATCTGGGAGGGAATCGCCCCGGCGAGCAGTCCGCCAGCATGCCGCCTGCTGCAGTCTTCACCACCATGTCGCTTGCCACTGCTTCGCTTCTCGCTCTGGTTAAAGGGGGTTTTGCCTGAAATGGACGATCTTCCCCTCAGTCTCGAACGCGCCGTGGACCTCCTGGGTCTGGGACCGGAGGCGTCCATGGAGGCCAGACAGCGACTCTTTGAAAAGAAGCGCACCCTCCTCGAGCGAAGGCTTCGGGAGGCAGCGACCCCTGGATTGAGGACGCGTTACCGGCGCTCGCTCGACGACCTGACCCGCGCCTACGAAATGATCGAACTGGCCTCCACGGACCGGGACCTGCACCACCTGGTCCCCGAAGTCGAGGTTCCCGCCGCCGCCAGGGCGGTGGTCGCCGGTCACATCCTGACCCCGAGCGCCTTCGGCCTCACCTCCCCCGGTGCGCCCGGCCGTCCAAAGGTCCGCCCGCTGGTCATGATCGTGCCACTTGCACTCATCGCCGTCCTGGCGGCGCTCGGACTCTGGTGGTGGATGGGGCAGCATGCCGAGTCCGCGCGGCTGGCCGAGCTGGCCCGGCTGGAGACCCTGCGCCTCACCGGGGAACGCGAGGCGGCGGAACGCGCCCGGGCCCAGGAGCAGCTCCGACTGCAGACCGAGCTGGAGCTGCGCCGCCGCGACATGGAACGGCTGGCCGAGGAAGAACGCCTTCTGGCCCGCAAACGCGAGGAGGAGAACCGGGTCGGATTCGAGCGCCTCGCACGCCTCCGTATCGCTGAAACCGAGACGCACCTTGAATCCGCGGTGCGCCGCCAGGCCGCAATCGAGAACACCCTGGCGGAGCTCAGCGCCCAGGAGCGCGACCTCGCTCCGACCGGGGGTTGGAGGCTCGAGTGGGTCCGCCTCCGCTGGTCCCTGCTCGACGAGCACCGTCGCTGGCTGGACGACTTTCTGGATTCACACCCCGCCCGCGCGAAACTGAAGAGCGCGGCCGAACAGCTGCAGGCGGCAAATCCCGAGGCCGCCGCGACCGAGGCCCAGGCAGCCGCGGACCTGTGGTCCACCCAGGCCGAGGAGCAGCGCGGACGCCGTTTCCGCAAGGTCGGCCGGCCCCTGATCGAGGCCGCACTCGCCGCCAGCACCTGGCCGGAGGACGCCCTGATCCAGGTCCGCCAGGATGAGCCGGACGCCGTGGCTCAGTACGTGGCTGAATTGCGCGCCTCCCTCGCCTACCTCGACGAGCCGGGACGAAAAGCGGTTCCGAGCGACTGGCGCGGCCGGATGCAGCCGCTGGCCCGGCTCGCCGGCTCCAGCGACGCGGATTTCAAGCGCTGGCAGCCCCGGTTTTTTGGTCGCGTGACATTCAAGAGCGACCCGCCCGGAGCCCGGTTACGCGATGAATCCGGGAAGGAACTCGGCGTCTCCCCACTTGAGCTCAGCCTGGTCCGGGGCGGCACCGTGAAGCTCACCGCGAACCTACCCGGCCACCTGCCGGGCACCGTCACCACCCAGGTCGGACTGGAGGAGGTTCAGACCGTCACGATCAATCTCGCAGAGATTCCCGTGCCCAAACCCGGACAGGCCTTCCAGGTGCCGGAACTGGGTTTAGTGATACAATGGATACAACCCGGTTCCTTTCTGCTGGGCAGTCCGCCGACCGAGGGCGGCCGCGTCCCCGACGAAGGTCCCCAGACCAAGGTGGTGTTCACCCGCGGCTTCTGGCTCGGGCGGCACGAAGTGACCCAAGGTCAGTGGACCGCGCTGATGGGACGCAATCCCAGCGCATTCAAGGACCTGGGACCCGATGCCCCGGTCGAGACGGTCTCGTGGAAGGATGCCATGGAATTCTGCCGCCGCCTCACCGAACGCGAGAAGAACGCCGGCCGGTTGCCGCCGGGGCACGTCTATACCCTGCCGACCGAGGCTCAGTGGGAATACGCCTGCCGGGCCGGTTCGAGCCAGCCCTATGCCGGCGACCTCGAGGCCATGGCTTGGTTCGGCGCCGGCCGCGCCGCCGGCTCGACGCGAGCGGTCGGCCGCAAGGCGGCCAACGCCTGGGGACTCTTCGACATGCACGGCAACGTCTGGGAGTGGTGTCGCGATTGGTACGGCGAGACCTACCGACGGCCCGCCACGGGTGAAGCGCTGATCGACCCGGAAGGTCCTTCCAGCGGTTCGTATCGTGTCAACCGGGGCGGCAGCTGGCGCAGCCCGTCCGGAAGTTGCCGGTCCGCATTTCGTCACTGGCTAGCCCCCAATGATCGCGGGAACGCGCTGGGGTTCCGACTGGCGTTGGTTCCGGCTCCAACGAACTGACCGCGTCGCAGGCAGAACCAGCCACGGGCCGCGTCGGCCCGACCCGCGTGCGCCCTGGCCGGCTCAAAGCCCCTTGCGCACGAAGGACACCCCGGAATCCCCATCCTTGACCTTGACCGTCTTCTGGCTGGTCGAGTCGACACCAATGTAGTCGATGGACGCGGACGCGAGGATGGGCAGGTACTTGCGAAGATCGTCGCTTTCATCGACGCTGCTGACGCGGACATTCCAGACCTCGGTCGGGGGTGCGCCCTCCGCGCGCACCTTGTTTTCGCGGGCGCGGAGATTGAGGTATTTCTCGTAGGTCGTGACCGGCACGGCCATGTTCTGATACCCCACCAGCTCCGTGCGCGGAGGCTGATGCACCGCGACCGTGCGCAGCGACGTCCGCCCGTCCGGCGTGGTCACCGGCACCGTTTCATAACGAATCCCGCCGCCCACCTGGGCGTAGATGGGCACGCTATTGTCCTCCATCTTGGTACGAGGTTTCTCGATACCGAAATCGATTTCGACGACCAGGTCCGCCGCCTCCGCATTGGGAGCCTCGTAAAAGCCCTTGCCGGAGAGCGCGGTGCGGACGAAATCCGCCG
>JAEUGZ010000605.1 GCA_016794725.1 Opitutaceae bacterium
GGCGGACGCAGCTGGAGTCCGAACGGATTGTTGAAGGCGGCGCGGGCGGTGATGCCACCAACAATGAGGCCCGCGAGAAGAAGGATCGTGCGACAATAGCCAGGACGACGGTTCATGGAGGAGAGGATCAAAACGGGTGCTTGAGGAGTGCGGTGGAGTGAGCGTTGGCCCGGTTGGTTCCGTCGTCTCCGTTCGCGGCCGTTGTCGGTCTGGACTCGGCAGCATCGGAGGGGGTGCACGCGGAGAGCAAGGGTACGGGTGCGGACTGAAGCGGAAGTGCAGGGAAGATCATGGGTTCCGCTGGGGTCGTTTCGCACCAGGTTGTAGGCCGGCTTTTTCCAGGCGGGTCGCGGGGCCAAGGGTGCGGACCTGACCATTCGCCTGGCCACTTTGAACCTGTGGTAATGCGGCCTCTCCAGTTGATGATCCTGGAGCCGCGAGGGAAGCGTGGACGCGGGGATCCGGGGATTGCGGACTGACCCAATTCCCTCGACCGACAAACGGAAGTCAAAGGCCCTGCCGATTCAGGAGTCTTCGCAATTGCACCTGACTCAGGCGCCGACCGTCCACCTTTCGGTGCTCAGGAGTCTGGACGCGGCTGCCGTAGGACTGCAGTTCCTGCTGGGAATGGGCATGTGACCAGGCGGGCGGGTCAATCCGTGAGGCGGGATCTGCCGCAGCGGCCGGACTGAGCATCTGGGCGAAGGCCACCAGGTGGTAGCAAATCAGAGCACGCAGGAGGCTGATGCGTCGTTGGATCCTGAAAAACATGTGTCGGTGGGTGAGCATAGCGGCACCTGCTCTGGCGTCAACAGAGCCGCCTGTTTCGAAGTCCCTCGACGCGCTTTGTCGCCGGAATCAGCCCCTGACAACCCAGACGACGCGGTGCTTCTCATCACGTTTTCCCCGGTCCCTGCAGCGCGCGGATCACGGGTGCCGGAGACGAAAGCGGTACGGTTCTGGTCGAGGTTTCCGAGATACCTTAGCAAAACCATGCATTTGAACCACGAATTGACACGAATCGACACGAATGAAAGCAGGGACCGAGGCCTGCGAGGGATTGGTTTACTCTTTGGTGACGTCGATTCAGATGCTCGACTCCTCGTAGCTCACTCCGGATACGTGTCCATTCGTGTCAATTCGTGGCTTCGCATCTGAATGGTTGCAGCTTGGCCGACTGGAACTCTCGTACGAATTCGACCCGGAAGAGCTAAGGAAGGAAATAGACTTCGATCAGCACCTCACCGCCGGCATCGCCTGGAGGAGCGGATACGACGAGGGTGTAGGCACCGGGATTGAGTCGCGCCACTTGTGCAGCGTCCTTCGAGCCCGTTGGGAGTGGAAATGCGCCGACGTAGTTGAAGAGCTTGCGGAAACCGGCCTCGGATGCCGCATCGACCGCGCCCTCCGGCTGGCCGGGTGTCACCGGGAGGACGGCCCAGTTCTTGTAGTGAACGTTGTTATTTCCGCTGATGGACCCTTCGGGCGCGACGAGCTGGAAGTCGGGATCCGCCCAGGCCCCCGCGACGGAAAATTGAGCGAGCGAAGGGCCGACGGCGCGGATGACCACTTCACGCTGTCTGAGCCCGGCGGGCGGCGTGAACGTGTTCGTTGCCGGGGGCGGGTAGGATTGAATCGAAACACCGGGGACGATGAAACCAACGATCACCGGCCGTCCCGGCTCCACCCGGGCACGTGTCGAAATATTCACTGCGGCGAGATGCTCCTGGGCGACGATGGGCCACAGGGAAAATGAGAAGTCGGGGCCGGTTCCGGAACCAGAATCCCCGCCTTCGGCGGTGGTGAAATCAAGATTCAGGGTCTCGGAACCGCCTCCATCGAAATTCAACGTGACCACCGCGGTATTCTCCCCGGTGCGAGTGTAGACGTAGGCGCCGTCGGGTCGTGGGGCATTGAGTTTGATGCCGAAGACGAAAGCCAAGTTGAGGGCGCTGCCAGAGCCGTCTTTCAGGTAGATGAACCGAGTGCCAGACTGGAAGAGGATCGTCTTCTCCGCTGAAGCGCGGGTGCGGGCATGAATCAGCGTATCGCGGTAAACCAATCCGGCGATGGATGCCGGGGCAAAACCCGCGAACGAGCGCAGAACAGACATCACCAGGACCCCAACCAGGATGAGCGATTTCATACCTGGAGCGTTGCCTCGCCAAGGATTTGCTTCAAGAAGAGAGTCTGGTTTTTTTCGCCTGGACCAGTCGAGTTTCCGCGGGCGTCTGGGCAGGCTGTGAGGCGAGCGAGGGCCGTGCCGCGGATGGATTTCGGGCAACCTTATCCAGGCACGCTAGGGGTGTCTCGCCCCGTCCGAAACGGGTTGCGCCTGCGGGGTTTCCCTAACTTCATGATATCGGAACTATACCCGCACGATGCCTCGACAGGCGGCACGCCGGGGCACCCCCCTTTGACCATGGAACCTGAAAAGAAACCGAGGGTGGGCTTTACTCCCAAGGAGATCCGGGAGTTGTGTCCGTCAAGTTCTGCAAAAGCGGATCGGTGGTGTGATGGTTTGGTGAGATAAAAGGATTTATGGGATGGGGTGAAGGGG
>JAEUGZ010000029.1 GCA_016794725.1 Opitutaceae bacterium
GGTGAGCACGGTGCCGGCGGCGGGCAGTTCGCCGGTGAGGTCGAAGACGGCCTTGGTCGAGACGGTGCCGAGGGCCATGACCTCGCCGTCCTTCAGGGCGAAGTTCGAGGAAGGAGTCGCCAGAGCGGTTGAGACCGGCAGGCCGTTCCAGGGCGTGTCACCGACCAGGGCGCGGGCCGGCTGCAGCACCTCGCGCTGCAGCCGCGCCAGCTCCTCCTGGAGGGCATTCACCTCGGCATAGCGGGCGGGGTCGTCGGGCACACGCAGGTTCGGGTACTCGTGCACGTAGTCGACATCCCGTGACGTATTGAAGAAGGCGAGGAACCGGTAGAATTCCTCGTGCCGGATTGGGTCGTAGGGGTGGGAGTGGCACTGGACGCAGCCGAAGGTGACGCCATTGACCGCCGACCAGGTGGTCGAGACCCGGTCGAGCACGGCGGCGATCCGGAACTCCTCGTCGTCGGAGCCTCCTTCGTCGTTGGTCTGGGTGTTGCGGTGGAAGGCTGTGGCGATGCGTTGCTCCAGCGTCGCATCGGGAATCAGGTCGCCGGCGAGCTGATCGATGATGAAGGAATCGTAGGGCTGGTTCCGGTTGAAGGCACGGATGAGCCAGTCCCGATAGGTCCAGGCGGTGCGTTCGGTGTCCTTTTCGTAGCCCTTGGTGTCGGCGTAGCGGGCGAGGTCGAGCCAGAGTGACGCCCACCGTTCTCCATAACGCGGGGAGGCGAGCAGTCGGTCCACCTGGCGCTCGTAGGCGTCCGGGGCGGTGTCGGCCTCGAACGCGGCGAGCTCCGCCGGGGTGGGAGGCAGACCTGTGAGGTCGAACGAGGCCCGGCGGAGCAAGGTCGCCTTGTCAGCCGCGGGCGAGGGCGGGAGTTTCTCCTGATCGAGCCGGGCCCGGATGAAGCGGTCGATCGGCGATCGATTCCACCGCGCGTCCGCGATGGCGGGGGGCGTTTGCGGCTTGGGTGGAACGAAGGCCCAGTGCTCCGACCACTCGGCGCCCTCGGCGATCCATTGTTTGAGTTTGGCGATCTGTTCCGGGACCAGCGGCGGACCGTGGTCGATGTGTGGCATGCGGAAGTCCGGATCGGTCGAGACGATCCGCGCGACCAGCTCCGACTGTTCCGGATGGTGCGGCACAATGGTCGGCCGACCGGATTCGCCCTTGCGCAGCGCGTCCTCGCGAAAGACGAAGGAGACACCGCCCGCCGCCTTCACGCCGCCGTGACAGGACGTGCAGTTTTGATTGAGGATGGGACGGATCTCCCGGTTGAAGTCGATTTTCGCGACGGCCTTCCGGCTGTCCTGGCCGCAGCCGGCCAGGCCCAACCCCAGCCCCAGCGCCAGTCCCAGCGGTATCAGCCGTGGCAGGACACGGTGACGGCGGGTGATGGTCGGGGTTCGGGCGGAGAAAGCGGCGGGCATGTCGCAGGCGGGAAGGTGCGGATCGGGAGCGGGTGGTGGGCCGAAGGAGGGAGCCACGTTGCCCAACCACGCGCCATTGCGCCAGCCTGCGTGCCAGATCTATGCCAGAGAAGGGGTTCCGGGCTGAAAAATCAAAAAAAGTGCCTCCCACCCCACGCGCGGGAGGCGTTTTCAGCCGGCCCGACTCGTCCCGAACCCCCTCACCCTTTGTCGTCGGAAAAGATCCGCACCACATGCCGGTCGAGGTCCGACAGGCTGCCGGCGCAGGAGGCGCTGCGAACCCGGTCGATCAACTCGGCGCACCAGGCTTCTTCCTCGACCTGTTCATTGATGAACCAGTGCATCAGCACCTGGGCGGGAAAGTCCCGGGCGGTGAGGGCGGCTTCGTAGACCGCGTTGATTCCCCGGGTGTTGGCCTGCTCCATCTGTTCCGCGTACTGGGCGACGTCGAGGAGCGAACGGAAATCCTGTTTCGGCTGCGGCACCGCGGCCAGGAGCGGGTCGACGCTGCGGTCGACCAGGTGGTCGATGATTTTCTTGGCGTGGGCGCGTTCTTCGCCGGATTGTTTGTCGAAGAAGGCGGCAAAGCCGGTGAGATTCTGCGTGGTGCACCAGACGGAGATTGCCTGGTAGCCGTGGGCGGCGGCCAGCTCCTGGTTGAACTGGCGTTGGAGCTCGGTGACGACGGCGGGAGGGACGGGGGAGGCGGGCATGGGAGGGAGGAGGGTTGGCAGTGGGAGATGGCAGGCTACGCCGCTTTCCGATCCCTTGACAATCCTCGTTGCTCCCCGATGGCGACCGCTCTCAGCCCGACGTCTTGCGCGCCTGCAATCGGTCGAGCGATTCGGAAGGCAGAAAAGCGGAGGCGAGGAAACGGACGGCCCCCCGGGCGTCGGCCACCACCTTGTCCATTTCGTCGTCGAGCGGATTGGACCAGGCGTCCGGAACGGGCTGAGCTGCGGCGACGGCAGGCGCTGGCCCCGGGGAGGGGAGCGCGGCGGCGAGTGCGGAGGGAGTGGATACGCCGGGCGGGTTGGGGCCGCGCGAGAGCCAGGTCGCGGCGAGCAAAAGTCCGAGGGCGAGGGCTCCGGCGACCGCCGCGGAGGGCATGATCCACCGGGCGGAGCGCGTGCGATCCTGCCCGGCGGATTCGCGGGCGAGCGCGTGCAGCACCTTGGACTTCAGGAATGGAGACGCCTCGATTCCAGGGGCGGCGGGATGGGCCCGCAGGTGGGAGGTGAGCAGCTCCTCCTCGGCGCGCGTCGCGGAGAGGCAGGGGTCGTGGCGTGTGGCGCGGTCGAGCCAGGGTGGCAGGGGTTGATCAGAGGCCTGGTACCAGCGGACGAGGAAACGGAGGACGGCGGTTTTCATGACCGGGAAAAGGTGGGACGGTTGCGGAGCATGCCGCGGGCGCGGAAAAGGAGGATTTTCACTCCGGTTTGGGAACGATCGAGCACGCGGGCGATTTCGTCGATGGAGAGACCGTCGACGTACTTGAGGATGAGCACCTCCTGGTAGGGTGACTTCAGGCGGCGCACTTCCTCCCAGAGGGCGGCGGCACGATCGGAGCGGTCGGCGACGTCGCCGGGCGAGGGACCGGCAGCGGCGACTTCAAACGTCAATTCATCGGTCGGACGATGGTCGCGGTGGTGATTGTAGACCGTGCGACGGGCGATGGTGTAGAGCCAGGCGGAGAACGTGTGTCGCGGGTCGTAGCGATGGAAATGTTTGAAGGCCTTGACGAAGGTGTCCTGGGTCAGATCTTCGGCGTCCTGGCGGTTGCGGGTGTACCGATGGATGAAGTTGCAGAGCTTGTGCTGGTGTTCCTCCACGAGCGCGGCAAACCGGACGGTGTCGGGGACACTGTCCGGCTGCACTCCCGCAGCGTCGCCAGAGGCGGGGCGGGCGTAGGTCATTTCAGCCGTGTCGGCCATGGCAACGGGCGGACGAGTTTCACTTGGCGGGAGGAGCGGCGGCCTCGACGGCGGCGGGGGCCGCGACCGGCGCGGTATAGCGAGGTTCTCCGAGGAAGGTCAGTTCACTGATGGTGTTCAGGGAGTTCTGCGAGCTGCCGTTGCATTGAATGCGGACCCAGCGCGTGGCGGTATCCGGAATATTGTAGCTTTCCGCTCCCGCGAGCGTGGTCGAACTGGTGCGGGTGACAAGGGTCTTCCACTGCACGCCGTCGTTGGACGACTGGATGGAGAACTTGTTCGCGCGTTCGCTTGGCTTGTACCAGGCGATTTTCACTTCCCGCACCAGGCTGTTGCTGTCCAATTCGCAGCGGATCCACTGCTGGCGGCCGACCGAGCCCCAATAGGTCTCGGGGTTGCCGTCGGTGGCGTTGCGGGCCAGGTTGCCGTTGTCACTGCGGGCGTCGACGTTGGCCACTTTGAGGACCGAACCGCCCACCGCGTCACTGACTTCAACTTCCGCTGACGCGGTCCGCGAACCCGAGGATCCTGCGGAAGCGGAGCGGGAAGACTGACTTCTGGGCGTCATGGCGGCCTTGAGCAGCGCTTTGACGTCCTCCGCCGGGTAGCTGAGGCTGAGCGCGACGTTGGTCTCGGTTTCTTCAACCGTGATGCTCTGCGTCAGCTTGTTCAGGCTCTCGTTTTCCATTTGAGCGAGAGAGACAAGGGCGATCATACCGTCGATGATCCGGCGCAATTGATTGGAAGATTCGGCGTCGCTGGTGGAGAGCGACAGCCGCGTCATCACCTTGCCGTTCGCCTCGCCCAAAGCCAGTTGCAGGCCGGTGGCTTTTTGTAGGATGCGAGCCTGCGGGGGAATGTCCTTGATGTGATCGAGTCCATTGGCCGAGGCCACGAAGAAGAAACCCTGGCCGGAATTGGGGGCGAGGAGCGGACTCTTCTTGCTGATGCGCGGTGCGCGACCCTCGATGACATTCATGGCCTTCTCCACCTGGACGAAGTCCTTGCTGACGATGATCAAGTCCTTGCGGGGAAAGGTCATGTGAACCTCGCCGCCGACCAGGTAGGTGCGGAATTTCTTGTCGGCCAGCACCTTGAACGGAGCGTTGGCATCGTTTGACCCTTCCATGCTGGCAAGGTAACCGTCGATGATCGCCTGGGCCTTGGGTCCCGTCTGGAGGACGAGCACACTTTGATTCTGGGCGGATTCGTCGAAGGAGAGGCCGTAGGCGGTGATGGAGTGGATTTCGGCGATGACGGCATCCGAGTTGAGCGAGATGGCCGAACCTTCCTGTTTGGGAATCGCGGCCTTGACGGTTTCGATGAGGTACTGACCGAGGCTGGAGGACTTCAGGCGGTCCACGTCGAGGTGGGCCAGCCACTTGGTGTCCTCGGCGACTTGGGTGGTGTCGAAAGGGGCCGCAAACAAGGCCGGTCCAGACAACACGGTGGCGAGCAGAAGAGAGCGGGCGATCATGGTAAAGGTGGGTTGAGTTGACCGTGCTTACCCGGGCTCGCGGGGTGTGGTTGCGAAAAAGTGCAGAAAAGCGGGCGACCACGCAAAAATCGGTGGCATGATCTGATTGCAGGCGACCGGCAATACCCGCGCGCCCCCCGTAGCAAAGCGTGACGGCTGGAGGATTGAGCCCCGGTGTCCGCTCTTCAGGGCGCGGGGACCGGAGCGAGCTGCTTTTCCGCCTTCTCGAGGTAGCTGCGGATGCGGTCGAGGTTCGAAGCGTTGGGAAACTTGACCAGGTAAACCTTCGCGCGGTCGACGAATTCCGCCCACTGCTGATTGTCGTAGAGGGCCCTCAGCCGGGCGAGTTGTTCGTTTTCGTCGATCCAGTCGCCGATGGGTTTGAAACCGTCACTTCGAACCCCGAGGGCTTCGGCGTCGGTGATATGTTCGCGGAGTTGCCGGCGGGCGCCGTCGAATTGCCCGATCTTGACCGCGTGCTCGGCTTCGCTTTCCGCCACGCGCAGGGTCGACGTCAACCAACGACGGGTGGCCTGGGAGCGCAGGAGTTCAGGCGTCTCGGGGTCGGTGGCGAGCGTGGCCAGTTCGGCGAAGTGCTGGTCCATCTGTTTCAGGCGTTCATGCAGGAGGGCCAGATAGAACCGGACAGGGGCGCTTTCCGCACCCAAGGTGAGGCCGGGCTGGAGCTCGGCGAGCGCGTCGGACTTCAGATTGGGTGCGATGAAGAGCGCCCGCCCGAGCGTCCGATAGGCCATGGCGCTGCCGGGGTCGGCGGCGATAGCCTGGCGGATCTCGACCAGGGCTTCGGCCACGTTTCGCGCCCCGCCGCCGGCTACATCGGCACCGCTGACGCTGCTGAGGTCGAGGCGGGCGTTGGCTGAGGCGAGGTAGGGGGCGGGGTTCACCGTGCCGGCGGCGATCGCTTCGCGGTAGAACTGGAGCGCTTCGTCGCCCCGACCTTCCCGCTGCGCCCGCCGGCCCAACGCCTCGTGCAGAAACGGTGATCCGGCGCCGGCGGCCTCGGCGCGTTTGAGCGCGGCGTCGGCGGCGGGCAGTCGGCCGGAGCTTTCGAGCAGCGCAGCCCGGGAGACCTCGAGGCGGACGGTATCGGCTGGCCCGATGCGCCAGGCCGCCTTGATCGCGGCGGAGTCGAAGGGGATGCGGCGGATCTGAGCCTTGGTATTGATGTAGCGGCCGATCTCGCGGGTCAGTGTGTCGATCGGGCGCTGCGCCACCGTCGCCACTGCCTCCAGTGAGCCTTCCGTGCGCCAGCGCTCCGCCAGGTCCTTGAAGCGCTCGCGCCCCTGGTCGTCCTTGAGCAGCAGCCAGTGCATCAAGGCCCACGCCTGCGCGTGGAAGAGTCCCTCGGAGTCCCGACCGGCGTACTCCGGTGACCCGGTGTGCACGTCGAAGAACCGGTCCCACTCCAGCCATCCCCGACGGCGCAGGGGGGTGACGAACCGGTTGTCGTCCTCGCCGAACACGCAGACGCCGCGCTGGGCCCGCACGGTCGACAGCACCTGGCCTGTGCCTTGTGACATCCAGAGCGGCAGTCGATAGCCCAGCCGGCGCAGGGTCCACATGGTCTCCGCCTCAAACGCGGTCTGCAGGGCACGGGTCCATTCACCCGCCACCGTCAGAGTCGTGATCGGCGCACCGTCGATCTCCGTGGTGTAGACCTGGGTCTTGAAGTCCCGGCGTGTACTCGGCGGCACGTGCTCGGCCAGGGCTCGTTCCGACCGAAACACCACGAGGGTGGGGCGGACGAGGGTGGCCCGGTCGGGGGCGAGCAGGGTGGCGAGGACCTCGCGAAAGGCGGCGTAGGCGAGGCAGAACTGCTCAACGTCCCGCGGATCGGCGTCACTCAGCAGCGTGAAGTCCTTGCTTTCCACCTGACGCCACTCGGCCGGCGCAGCCGGCACGGGGGATGAACTGACGAGCCACCCCAGGAGTAGCAGGGGCCAGGCTTTCGCGATCGCACAACGCAGGCGCATGTCCTTTCATGCTTAAATGTTGCATGAGGGATCGAGCCAAATCATGAGATCCGGCGTCCGGCCGCCAGGGGTGGCCCGCCATCTGATCGAGTCTGGTTGGCGCAAGTGGATTTGGTAAGCTATTTCCATGAATGTTTTATGAGTTGGCGAAGCGTACCCAGGACCTCATTGCGATGCGAAACCCGTCCCGCGACTTGAGGAGCCTGGGAGTCTGAACCCATGATGTACGGCGAGGCGAACGAAGCCGCGGTGCCCGTGGTCCCGCGGGTGCCCTGGCGGACGATTCTGGTGACGCTGGTGGCGACGCGCCTCCTGATCGCGCTGGTCGGCGTGCTGGCCTACGCGTGGTTCGAGAAGGGCCCGCATTTTCACCCCAAGGCGTCGGCGTGGAGCCTGTTTCGGAACTGGGATGCGAACTGGTACCTCGATCTGGTGCAGAACGGATATTTTCACACGGCGACGAAGTCCAATGTGGTGATTTTTCCGCTTTATCCGGGATTGATGAAGCTGCTCACCCTGGCGGGGGTCGGCGCCGAGGTGTCGGGTTACCTCGTGTCGAATTTGGCGCTCCTGGGCGCCTGTGCCTTCCTCTGGCGTATTGCCTGGTTGGAGACGGGAAGCGCCGGCACCGCGACCCGTGCGGTCCAGGTGCTGCTCCTCGGGCCGGTCAGTTTCTTCTTTTCCATCGTCTATTCGGAATCCCTGTTCCTCCTGGGAGCGACGGGCGCGCTGTACGCGGCGCGCACGCGCTCCTGGCTGGCGGCGGGGCTCTGGGGCGCCGTCGCGGCCCATACGCGCAGCATCGGCTTCGCGCTGGTGGTGCCCCTGCTCTGGGAATACCTGCGCGTGCACGGCCTCATCCCGCTTCTCCGCACCCCGCGCCGCTGGATCGGTCTGGCCGCCTGCCTGCTGCCCCTCGCGGGAACCGCCCTCTACCTGGGGTACATGATGATCAAGTTTGGCGACCCCCTGGTTTACTTTGCCGCGCAGGAACACTGGAGCCGCAAGTTCTCCTATTTCGGCAGCCTCTTTGCGCGCATCAGCTTCGTCGGATTGAGCCTCTTCTACAAGGTATGGTTCACCAGCGCGGTTCTCGGCAGCTTCGCACTCCTCCTGCTGGGCGTGGGTGTGCGGCTGCGCGACACCTACCTCATTTTCGGCCTGACGTTCTGCTTCATCTACATCTCGTCCCACTCGGTCGAGGCGTTCCCCCGCTATGCCAGCGTGGTGTTTCCCTTTTACCTCGTGGTGGCGCTCGCGCTGAAGCGTGCACCGGTCCTGACGATACCCGTGTTGGCGCTCTCCACCGCGCTCCTCGTGTTCAGCACCACCCTGTTTGTCGCCGGGTATTGGTTCACCTGAGACGCAACTGCAATTCAACCACGGATGGACGCGGATCAACACGGATCACGCAATCGTCAGAGTCCCAGGGGCCTGATCTGCCCGGTTCAGCCGGCGTGGGCGCCGACCAGTTCGCAGAATTTCTTCAGGTCGATGTTCCCACCGGATACGACTGCGACCACCGGGCCTTGACCGGCACGGCCGCTGAGGGCCCCGGCGACGGCGAGGGCTCCGGCGCCCTCGGCGATGACGCGGACCTTCTCCGCCACGAGGCGCATGGCTGACTGCACGTCGGCGAGACTGACGACGATGGTGCCGTCGACGACCGGCTTCATGCGCTCCCACATGCGCGGGAAGACGCTTTGTCCACCGGCGCCATCGACGAACGAGGCCTTCCAGTCGGGAAACCGTTGGGGCGAGCCGTGGGCCAGTGAGCGCGTGAGGGGTGCGGCGGTTTCCGGTTCCGAGCCGAAGACCTGGATGGCGGGATTGAGTGCCTTCAGGGCGCTGCCGACGCCGACGATGAGGCCGCCCCCGCCGACACTGGCGACGACCGCCTGCGTGTCGGGAGCGTCCTCGAAAATCTCCAGTCCGATCGTGGCGTGGCCGGCGATGAAATCGGGATCGTCGAACGGGTGGATAAACGTGCCCTCCAACCCCGGGTAGGCCCGGGCGTCCACGATTTTCCAGGCCTCGTTGTAGCTGACCGGCACCAACTTCGCTCCCAAGGCCCGCATGCGATCCAGCTTGGCCGCCGGGGCGGTTTCGATGGCGACGACGGTGCAGGAAATCCCGGCCTGCCGGGCGGCGTAGGCAATGCCTTGCCCGGCGTTGCCGGCGCTGACGGTCCACACCCCCCGTGCGCGATCGGCTGGTGACAACCGCGCCACGGCGTTGGCGGCGCCGCGCAGCTTGTAGGCATTGATCGGCTGAAGGGTCTCGAGCTTCAGGCGGACGTCGGGGAAACCCGGACCGAGGTTCATTCGCACCAGGGGCGTCCGGACGCAGGTGCCGGCGATCCGTTCGCGGGCCGCGCGAATTTCAGCCAGGGTGATCGGGCGGACCGGTTCAGGAGGGCGGAGGGGTGAGTTCAAGAGGAGGCTGGGGAGAGGGTGCAGAGACCTATCCCGAGGTACGAATCCGGGCGAGCGAGGAATGCGCTGCGCCGATTCATGGCGGTGTTTGAAGTGTCGCGCGCGAACACCACTTGGCCGACCGGATGATCCGGCGCGCGCGGCGGGATTGGCCTGGGGCCTGCTGGTGGTCGGCATGCACCCACGCCGTAGATGGACCTACCGATGGATTTTATTCATGGTGTTGGGCACGCGCCTGACGATTTTGGGGGCCGAGGAGCTGCGTCCGGTGACGGAAAGGCCGAAGCCCGTGCGGCTGATGGTGCAGCTCGACTGGATCAAGAACGCCCAGTTTGCGGGAGTGCTGCTGGCGGAGGCGCGAGGCTGGTACCGCGAGGCGGGACTTGAGGTTGAGGTGCGCGGATTCGAGTCGGACAAACCGGACACGGTGCAGACGGTGGTGGCGCATCCAGGACTGGCGGTGGGAGTGGCGGATGGCAGCGCGCTCCTGCGGGCAAGGGCGGGCGGGGCGCCGATCAAGGCCTTCGCGACCATGTTTCAGGCCTCACCGCTCGGCATCGTCACGCTGAAGACGAGCGGCCTCACCACCGTGGCGTCGCTTCGCGGCAAGACGATTGGACTGCACGGGTACGACCGGCCCCAGCTGGCCATCATGCTCCGGCACGCCGGGTTGACGATGGCGGACGTGACGGCGATCGACATTGGCGACGATGTGCATTCCCTGCCGACGGGACGTATCCAGGCGCAGGTGTGTTACGTCATCGACGAGGCGGTGGCCCTCGAGACCTCCGGCCATGCGGTGAATACGATGTTCGGTCACGAAAACGGCTACAAGGCCTATGCCCAGGTGTACTTCACCACGGCCGTGTCGATGGGTCGACACGCACCGGAGCTCGCCCGGTTTCTTGAGGTGTCCAACCGGGGTTGGCGGGCCGCGGTCGCGGATCCGGAGGGGACCGCGTTGATGATCATCGAGCGTCACCAGCCGAAGCTCAAAGTCGACTACCAGGCGGGTTCAATCCAGTTGATCGCAAAACTGCTCACAGCGGAGACTGGGAGCGAGGGCATGGGTCGCATGCGGCGTGAAACCTGGTTGGAGACAGCCGACGCCACACCCATGCTTGTGGATCAGCTGGTCGACTGGCGACTCCAGCCGCCGCCACCGGGCGCAATGCCGATGGGCAAGCCCTAAATTCGGTT
>JAEUGZ010000056.1 GCA_016794725.1 Opitutaceae bacterium
GCGGCGCCGACCACCACGACATCAATCGCCAAGGCGCCCACCCGAATCCAGAAACCGGCCCGCGGAAGGACGGACCCGGGCAGCGGCGCGTAGGCCGGATCCGCGAGCGGCGGGGACGTCGGCGATTCCGGCGACACCGGAATCGAGGATGAAGGCACGGCATCGACCACGCTCGTTTCCGACGCCGCTCCGGCAGCTCCCGCCACCACACCGAAACCACTCGATGTCGAGGCCATCGGAGCACCGAAGGAAGACGAGGCCGGACGCGATGCCGCGTAGGCGGCCGGACCTGGCCGGACCGCAGGCCCCGGGGTCGCCGCTGGACGGGGACGCCGTGAACTGAGAATCAGGGTGTAGACGGCGAGACCGAGCGAGAGCACGCCACCGATCTTCCACAGCACCAGTCCCAGCACGGGAATCAGGTAAAGCGCCGCCAGCACCACTCCGCCGATCGCCACCGCAAGCACGACCTGCGCCCGGGATCCTTCCAGCGCTCCAAAGAGCAGGCGTCGTCCCAGCCAGGCCAGCAACGCCGCCTTGCCAATGAACGTCGCGAACGTGAGCGCAGCGCCCGCCAGCAACGGGCCCACCACCGTGACGGCCAGTAGCACCATGAAAATCGGCGTCAGCACCATGCAAATGATCGAGGCGAGGAGCGTACGGCCGGGACGGGTCTCGACGGTCTCGACGCACTTTTCCACCGCGCGGGGAAACAGGGCGGCGAGCAGGAGGTAGAGTCCCAGGAACACCGCCGCCACGCCCCAGGCCCAGCCCAGGTTGTCGGCGATGGCCAGCGGGCGCCCCCAGAACAGGGCGTTCCGAATCCACGCCCGGAACCCGGTGAAATCGGGCAGGTGCCCGAGAAAACCGACTTCCTGCGACTCTCCGGTCACCTTCGCTCCGGGAGCGCGCTGAATCGGGCCACCGACAGACACCACGTCATGCACCACCGCATTGGGTCCGAGCACGACGCCGCCCAGCACGGCCACAACCGTGTCGGCCTCGCCATTCACGGTTGTATTTCCGAGGATGGATACCGCCACATCACCCACCCGGCCCTCGACCCGGGTGTCACCGAGGATTGAAACCACCGCCTCCGCGACATCGCCGAAGGTGGTGCTGGAGCCACCGATTGCCACCACCGCATCGCGATGGCTGGTTGCCTCCAAGGTCGCGTCGCGATTGAACACCACCATGGCATCGCCGGACCGGTCAATCGAGGGCCGCCGGGGCTTCGGGGACTTGACCGGCGCCGCGACCGGCGCGGCCGGGGACGCCGGCGCCGGCGTCTCCGCCTCGGGAGCCGCCTCCACCGCCGCCGTAGTCAGGTCGCGCAGAGGCGGTGGTTCCCCGGGCGACGCCTCCGGTGGAGGTGTGATGGGCTCCGCCGGCAGCGCCGGAGCGGGTTGGGACGGAGGGGCTTCCTGGGCCCAAAGGGCGAGGGTGAAGGTGAGCGCGAGCGCGATCACCAAAGAGGCAACAAGTCGACGGGTCGTCATGGCAGTTTAAAGGAGAAAGAGGGAAACGTTTCGGGTAAGCTCACACGTTGGGACGCAGCACACGGTAAACCGCGGCACCTGCACCGATCAGCGCCAGGTAGGCCAGGCCCACGGCTCCCAAAGCGACATAGATCCAGGTCATGGCACTGGGCGGAAGGGCACGGACCACGAGGTCGGACAGGCTGCGACAGGTGGCGTTGAGGTTGTGCCACCACACCAGCGGTGCGGTGAAGAGTTCGCTGGCGGTGGTGACAGGCGTCGTGCTCAACCCGCGGATCAGGAGCCACACCGTTGCAGCCGCCATCGTGGCCGTGAGTCCGAGGAACAGCACCCGCACCCAGGCCGGCCAATGAGAGAAGGATTTGCGCCACCAGGGAAGCATCTCGCGTGCGGCGATGGCTGCGAGGACACGCGCCTCAAGGGAGGCCGGAGCGCGCCGCGCGGGAAGGTCACGCACCAGCCGGGAAATCCGCTGTTCAAGCTCGTTGTGATCAATCGGTTTCATGGGGCTTAGTCGTTGATGGCTTCGTGGGCGGTGCCGCTGTGCGCCAGGATCTGGGCAAGTGCGGCGCGTCCCCGCAGGATATCGGTCTTCACCTTGGCCAGCGACACCCGCAGGCGTCGGGCGATTTCGTCGTACGGAAGGTCCTCAAAGTGATAAAGCACCAAAGGAACTCGTTGATGCTCGGGGAGCTTCTCCAAGGCACGGTCGACCCACTCCCGCCGTTCACCCTGGGAGATCCCGGTGATAAAGTCGGAGTCGGGTGCGGCAAACTCCACCGGCTCATCCGACTCGGAGCCGTCGTCGCTCGGGCGGACAAACTCCGAGAAAAACCGCCAACGCTTGCGATAGCGCTGCAAGTGGTTGAGCGACATGTTGGTAGCCACCGTCTTGAGCCAACCGCCAGCGGTGGGACTCGAGTGGAGGTCATCAAATCGCTCGTAGGCCTTCATGAACACTTCCTGCGAAATATCCTCCGCCTGCGCCTCGTTGCCGAGGAGACGCACAGCCGTCGAATACACCATGTCCTGGTAGGCGCGCATGAAGGTGGTGAAGTCGGGCGGCTTCAGCTCCGCAGGGTGTGGTTGCACTGGAAGTTCATCGTTCATGCGCAGAACACACAGCTCAGTGCGATAGTTTCAAAAAAAGGTGTGGCAGAGTGAGTTTAGGCTGGCGAGCCCCACTTTTGCCGTTCTGACAAGCACTTCCGGGACATCGTCCCGGTGGAGGTTGTCCGATTTCTTCGCGCGGAGCCAATCCCCTCGGAGTTGGCGACCCCGCCTCCAGCGAAATCCGCGACGGCGGGCAGCGCGGAGGCACGGCCCTTTCAACGCAATCGCGACAGTTCCCATTGCCAAACCGGCCTTTGGACCTACGTTCACCGGTTGCGCCCTGGCGCCGACCTCACCTTCCCACCGTGTTCCAACCCGTGTTCCTGCCCATGCATCGCCTCTGTCTCTTTGCCACCCTGCTGCTTTTTTCGGTGTCCGGTTGTCGCACGGTGAATCTGGACGAACGGGGTGACCTTCAGGCCGTTTACCGCCTCGGGGAATTTCAAATGCTGATCAACCAAACCGCTCCGGCCGCCGCCAAGGTGACGCCAGCGGTGCTGCAGCAGTTTGACCTTTACCAGACCAAGGCCACCACCGGAACCTACGATGCCTATTTCGAGGCCCGAGCCCGGAACGATCAGCGGGTGCGCGTTTGGATTGTGGAGCAGAATCGCAACCAGACCCTGGTTCGCATTCGTTGGGGTGAGGGCGGCGACCTCGGACAATCCCGCCGGCTGTTCGAGGCGATTGATCGCGCGCTTCCTCCCCGATAGGCCTTTTCCTGCGGAGGACGTGGCGATCCGGAGGCAGGCCTGACGCCACGCCGGCATCGGGCCGGAAGTAACAAACGGATCTCGGTTTCATCTGTTCCGTTGTCGCGACGCGGAGCGCACGGTAGTTTGGGCGAAATCTCACACCATGCTGCCGAACCAAGGATGAACGCGATTCGCCCCTGAAGAAACGGATCAATGGACACTGGGATCCATCCGCCCGTCTGTCGCAGGCCGGCGGGTGACTCCCGAGAGTCATTTCATTTCGAGGGCAGGGGTTCGCGTTCGGTCCGGGTTCGGACTCCGGGTGTTACCGCCCAGGACCACTCACCGCTCAAAACGTCGCCTCCCTCCATGCTCTCCCCCCATCCCGTGCTCGAAGCACGGATCCAGGCCCTCGGCCAGCAGCTGTTCACGCTGATGGACGCCCATCCCGCGCCTGGCATCTTTTCCAAGAAGGGCGCCTACGCCCGCATCATGGAATGGTCGATGCGCGACCCCGCGTTCAAAGCCCAGCTGTTTCGTTTCGTCGACGTCCTGCCTTCACTCGACTCCAGCGCCGAGATCGTGCGCCACCTGCAGGAGTACCTTGGCGACCAGGCCGTCGAACTGCACCCGGCGCTGAAAGCCGGTCTCGGCGCGGCCTCGTTTGCCCCGGGACTCGTGGCCACGCCCGTGAAGTCGCAGGTCACCGACATGGCGCGACAGTTCGTCGCGGGCGAAAATGCCCGAGACCTCGTCCGTCGTCTCCAGGCCAATGCGAGTAATGGCGTGGCCACCACAATCGATCTCCTGGGGGAGACCGTGGTGAGCGAGGCCGAGGCGGACGAGTTCCTCCAGCGCAACCTCGACATCATCGCCACCGTCAGCGAGGCCCTTCGCCGTCAGCCGGAACCGTGCGCGAGCGACATCGGCGCAGGCGGCACACCGCTTCCCCGCCTGAATCTCTCGGTCAAGATCTCCGCCCTCACCCCCGAGGTCCATCCGGCCGACCCGGAGAACTCGATCGAGGCCCTGAAACGGCGTCTGAGACCCATCCTCCGCCGCGCCGCCGAAGTGGGAGCCCTGATCAACTTCGACATGGAGAGCTACCGGACGAAGGACCTGACCTTCGCCCTCTTCCGCTCCATCCTCGAGGAACCTGAATTCTCCCAGACCCCTGCGGTCGGCATCGCGGTCCAGGCCTACCTGCGCGATGCCGAGGCCGATTTGCGCAGCCTGATCGCCTGGGCGCGGAGCCGTTCGCGGCGGATCACCGTGCGCCTGGTCAAGGGAGCCTACTGGGACTACGAGACGATCCTCGCCCGGCAGCGCGACTGGCCGGTGCCGGTCTGGCAGCGCAAGCCGGAGAGCGATGCCGCCTACGAAGCCCTGTCGCTGCTCCTGCTGGAGAACGCAGACCTCATCTCCTCCGCCTTCGCGTCCCACAACGTCCGCTCCTGCGCCCACGCCATCGCCCAGGCGGAACGGCTCGACGTCGACCCGCGCGCCTACGAGTTCCAGGCGCTGTTCGGCATGGCCGACGAGCTCAAGTCAGCCCTCGTCAAAACCGGTCACCGGGTGCGTGAGTACTGCCCTGTCGGCGAACTCCTGCCCGGTATGGCGTACCTTGTGCGGCGGCTCCTCGAAAACACCTCCAACGAGGGCTTCCTCCGTGCCAGCAATCTCGGCGAAGCCACCCGTGACGCGCTGCTGCGGAATCCGGTGGACGTGCTCGCGAGTCCCGTTCCGTCCAGTATCCTCCCGCGTCCAGCCACCGAAACGAAACCGTTCCGCAACGCACCGAACACCGACTTCACGCGTGCGGAGTCACGCAGCGCACTGCGCGCCGCGCTGCATCCGTCCGACGGCAGCGTCGCCGCCGGCTATCTGGGAAAACGCTGGCCTCTGATCATCGGCGGACAACGCCGCGAGCCCTCGGGCGGCGAGTACATCGCCACGCTCAACCCGGCCCGGCCCGCCCAGGTCCTCGGTCACTGGGCGCGTGCCACGGTGGCCGACGCCGACGCGGCCGTGGCGGCCGCTGCTGCCGCCTTTCCGGCCTGGCGCGCCACGCCCGTGGCCCGGCGCGCCGCCGTGCTCGAACGCGCCGCAGACCTGATGGAGGCCCGACGCTTCGCGCTCTGCGCGCTGGAAATTCGCGAGGCCGGGAAACCGTGGATGGAGGCTGACGCGGACGTCAGCGAGGCGATCGACTTTTGTCGTTTCTACGCGGCCGACATGCGCCGACTGGGCGCGGGCTCGGTCACGCAGGCGACGCCTGGCGAGTCCAACGTCCTGGTGCACACGCCCCGCGGCGTTGGTGTCGCCATCGCGCCCTGGAACTTCCCGCTCGCCATTCTCTGCGGTCTGACGGTCGCCCCGCTCGTCGCCGGCAACACGGTCATCATGAAGCCCGCCGAACAGACCTCGATCATCGGGGCCGTGTTCATGGACCTGCTGACCGAAGCCGGCGTGCCGCCCGGCGTGGTCAACCTCGTCACGGGCCGCGGCGAGGACGTTGGCGCGCACCTCGTCGCCCACCCGCGGGTCGACTTCATCGCGTTCACCGGCTCGCGCGCGGTCGGGCTGAAGATTTGGGAAACCGCCGGACGCACACCGCCGGGACAGGCCAACCTGAAGAAGGTCGTGTGCGAGATGGGCGGAAAGAACGCGCTGATCATCGACTCCGACGCCGATCTTGACGAGGCCATTCCGGCCGCGTTGTACTCAGCCTTTGGATTCAGCGGTCAGAAATGCTCCGCCCTATCCCGGCTGATCGTGCTCGACGGCATCCACGATGCGTTCCTCGCGCGCCTGACTGCCGCCGCGGCCAGCCTGCCCGTCGGGGATCCCGCCCTGCCTGGCACCGTCGTCGGACCCGTGATCGATGCCGAATCCCGCGACCGGCTGCTCGCCCGCATCGCGGAGTCGGCACGTGAAAGCCGTCTCGTGCACCAGGGACGTCTCTCCGACGCGGTCGCCGCCAGCGGGGGCTACTTTGTGCCGCCCACCCTCTTCGCCGACGTCGCTCCGGACCATCGCCTTGCCCGCGAGGAATTTTTCGGTCCCGTGCTCGGCGTCCTGCGCGCCCGCAATCTCGACGAGGCCTTCGCGCTCGCCAACGGCACCGAGTATGCCCTGACCGGCGGACTCTTCTCGCGCAGTCCGCGCGCCCTCGCCCGGGCCCGCGAAGAGTTCCTCTGCGGCAACCTCTACCTCAACCGGACCATCACCGGCGCCCTGGTCGAACGCCACCCCTTTGGCGGATTCCGCATGAGCGGCGGCGGCACCAAGGCCGGCGGCCGTGGATACCTCGAGAACTTTCTCTTTCCTCGGGTCATCAGCGAAAACACCCTCCGCCGCGGCTTCACCCCGCCCGAAGATACACCCCAGTCCTAGGACCCGGCCCACCCCTTGCGACCGGTCGCCGTGTCAGGCTGCGGAGGCGCGGCGACCGGGCGGTGGTCAGGGGCGGAGGCGGGCGAGGCGGAGGCTGTTCCCGACCACGAGGATGGAGCTGAGCGACATCGCCACCCCGGCATAGACGGGGTTGAGCAGCCAGCCGAAGGAGGGATAGAGGAGTCCGGCGGCCAGCGGGACGCCTGCGACATTGTAGGCAAAGGCCCAGAACAGGTTTTGTCGGATGACGCGCAGGGTGGCCCGGGAAATGCGAATGGCCTCGGCCACGCTGCGCGGGTCGTTCCGCATCAGGGTGACGTCTGCCGCCTCGATGGCCACGTCGGTGCCGCTGCGGAGGGCGAAACCCACATCTGCCCGGACCAGCGCCGGGGCGTCGTTGACCCCGTCTCCCACCATGCCCACGACTCGCCCCTCCTGCTGCAGAGCGGCGACCACCTGCGCCTTCTGACCCGGCAGGACACCGGCATGAACGCGCGTGATGCCGAGCTGCCGGGCCACCGCCCGGGCGGTTCGTTCCTGGTCTCCCGTCAGCATGGCCACCTCCACCCCTAGGCTGCGCAGGGAGGCCACCGCCTCGACCGCGCTGGGGCGGATCCGATCGGCCACCCCGAGCAATCCGGCCGGCGCGTGGTCAATGGCCACATACACCGTGGTGTGCCCATCGTTCTCCATCCGCCCGGCCTCTTCCTTCAGCCCCTCGAACTCCACTCCACTCTGCGCCAGCCAGGCGAGACTGCCCACCCGCACCTCACGGCCCTCGATGGTGGAGACAATTCCAAATCCCGGCGCAGAGGTGAATCCCGAGCCCGGCGGAACCTCCAGACCTCGGTCAACCGCGGCCCGCACCACGGCCTGGGCCAGCGGGTGCTCGGAGACGCGCTCCGCGCCGGCCGCCAGTCGCAGCACCTCGTCCTCCGTCCACGGGGGGAGCGCGTGCAGGCCGGCCACACCCGGCCGTCCCTCGGTCAGGGTGCCCGTCTTGTCCATCACCACGGTATCCAATGCCTGAGCACGTTCCATCGCCGCCCCGCCCTTGACGAGGATCCCGCGCCGGGCCGCCAGGCCCGCACCCGCCATGATCGCGGTCGGCGTGGCCAGTCCGAGCGCGCAGGGGCAGGCAATGACCAACACGGAAACGGCGGCGATCAGCCCGAAGACGCCACTCCCTTCGCCCCCCAGAAGCCACCATGCCAAAAACGTCAGGGCAGCCACGCCGAGCACGGCGGGCACAAACCAGGCGCTCACCTGGTCCGCCAGGCGAGCGATCGGCGCGTCCTCCTCCTGCGCCTGCTCGACCAGGCGGATGATCTGGCGCAGGGTCGTGTCGTCGCCCACACGCTCCACCCGCACCTCCAGCGCGCCCTGCCGGTTCAGGGTCGAGCCGATGACTGAATCGCCCGGCGTCTTTTCCACCGGCTGGGATTCGCCCGTGAGCAAGGCTTCGTCGACCGTCGACGCGCCGGACATCACCACCCCATCCAGAGGAATCTTCTCCCCCGGTCGGACCTCCACCAGGTCGCCCACGACCAGGTCTGCCAGGGGCACCTCTTCGGTGCGCCCTCCCCGGCGGCGGCGCGCGCGCGGGGGCGTCAGATCGAGCAGCGCACGGACGGCGGCTCCGGTTCGGTCGTAGGTCCGGCGCTCCAACACCTGTCCCGCCAGCACAATGGTCGTGATGACCGCCACCGCCTCAAAGTAAAGCGGCGGGTGGCCGCCCGAGGTCATCGCAGCCGGCAGAAGCTCGGGAAAAAGCAGCACAAACCCGCTCAACCCCAGCGCCGCGCTCGTGCCTGTCACCGTGAGGGTGAACATGTTGGTATCCCGATCCCGCAACGAAACATACCAGCGACGCAGAAACGGCGAGCCGCAGCCGAAGAACACCGGCAACGCGAGCAGGGCCTGCATCCAGCCATTGACCTCATGAGCCACCCAGCGCTCGGGACGCAACGGCTCTGGCAACAATCCCCCCATCGCCAGGTAAACGACCGCGAGGGTGAACGGCAGCGCCAGCGCCAGACGTCGGGGCAGGTGATCGGAACGGCGCAGGCCCATATAGGCCTCGTCGGGTTCCGGGACTGACGAGGGAGGGGGAGTTGCAGGCGTTGACGGGAGGTGTGACAGCATGGCGAACGACTGCGGGGACCGATGAGTATGCGGGCTCAATCCGCCGGTGCGAGCCAGGTTGATCGCGTTCTCGAGTCAGCCCTTCTGCGGGGAAACCCACCCAGGATACCCGTCGATCGGACTCCGCCCCAACGTGAATCATTCGATTGAACCACGCATTGACACGAATGAACCTACTCTCCGGAGATCAAGCGAATCGATCCATTCATAAACCACAGACGCACAAGGGTAAACGCAGATCCGAAGCCTGTGCAGTGCTTCACCACACCGGGTAAATACCCGCTAGGGCGTGGCTCGTTTGGATCCGTGTTCATCCGTGTCCATCCGTGGTTCAACTGGGGGCTCTCGCCTCAGGCTGCTGCGTTGGCCGTCCTTTCACTGCTGCAACTTTGGCGCCCCCCGACGGGTGATGGAGGGGTGGACCTCCTTGTATACCTGCTCACCGGACTTCTCATCCTCGTCGGACTGATTGGCATCATCGTTCCTTTGCTACCCGGGACGACACTCATCCTCGCAGGCATGATTCTCCATAAGATTCTTTTGCCCAATAGCATCAGCACAACGGCACTCGCCGTCATCACGCTCTTTTGGGGATTGTCCGTCCTGGCAGACTTTGCCGGAGTGCTGATTGGGACGCGCCTGGCCGGCGGTACCCGCTGGGGAATGGCCGGCGCGGGCCTGGGGGCACTGGTGGGGGTTTGTTTTTCCGTGCCCGCCCTCATTCTTGGCACCTTGGCCGGGGCAGTGCTGGCCGAAAAGGCGATCTCCGGGGCCCCGGATCAGCAAGCGCTCCGCTCCGGGGTCGGGGCGGCCGCCGGATTCTTTGTTTCAACCTTGGCGCGTCTCGCCTGCGCTGCGGTGATGATCATTCTTTTTCTGAGTCTCCTCAATTGGGCTCCTGCCCGCTGACGACCAACAAGCCACTCGGCATGATAGAATTGGGGGATTTTTGTCCCAAAAATCACCTCATCCCATCGTCGTTGACTTCCAGCGAAGCGAGCCCGGTGGTCGCCGCGAGATTGAGACGATGGGCGGACGTGTCGATGGAGGCATGGCGCACCGCGCCCCGTCACCTGAAGCATGATTTCCCGACCGCATCGCCCACTGATTGCCTGCGTAGCTTATACGCTGCTGCACATAGGGTTGCAGGTCGTTGCTCAGAATTTCGAAGTCGCCCCGGGGCTTTCGGTCTGGTACCCGCCCGCCGGTCTGGCTCTCGGATTGCTGATCCTTCTTGGGCCGCGATTTGCCCCGCTGATCTTCGTCGTCAACGCCTTGGTGGCGATCCCAACGACGCGATCCGGGGCACTCTGGGCACCGCTGCTCTTTCCTTTCCTCATTACCGCCTACTACACCGGCCTGGCGTGGTGGATCCGGCGCGTTCATGGTCCCCGCCTGCTTCCCGGATCCTTTCGCCAAACGCTGACGTTTACGGCTGCGGTCATCCTGGGTCCAGCGGGCATGGCTTTGGTGGGAAGTGGCGCGGCCGTGCTCACTGGACTCACCCCTGCTTCGGGGATGGGTTGGGCGACGGTCCTGTGGTGGGTGGGTGACTCCAGTGGTTTGCTCACGGTCCTTCCTCCCATCCTCGTCTTTGCCGCCCCTTGGCTGGGCGTCGCCGGACCTTCGGAACGGCATCAGGTGCGCCGAGCCAATATCGCCTCGGCGGGATTTCTGTTCGCGTGCGTCGCGTTGATCCTCTCCCTCGCCCTGGTTTTCACCCTGGACTCCAGTTTTCATTTTCAGGCCCTCTCACTGTGCTTCCTGCCCCTCATCTGGATCTGCCTGCGCCATGGATTGCCGGGCGCAACCCTGGCCACGCTGTTTGTGACCATGGCAGGGCTCGCCGGACTGCATTTCACTCCGGGCACCCGCGAACAGATTGTGGGTTTCCTGTTTTTTGAACTCACCTTTACCGGAGTAGGC
>JAEUGZ010000094.1 GCA_016794725.1 Opitutaceae bacterium
GCGGCCGACCTGTGTGCCTGCCTGGCGCGGCACGCACGCGGTGATTGGGGGGAACTGCCGCCCGAGGACGTCGAGGAGAACGAGCTCTCGCTCAAGGAAGGCTACCGCCTGTTGTCGGCATCTTCGGACCGGCACTCGACCCGGTTCTACATCATCACCGAGGCCGACCGCTCGGCCACCACGCTGTTGTTGCCCGAGGATTATTAGACCCACTGCCGCCGGGAGTTCCCCGGCGGCCTTTTTTGCACTCAAGGAGAAATTGACCATGAGCATTTACGAAACCGTTACCGCCCGAATCCTAGCCCAACTCGACGCCGGGGTCGTTCCGTGGAGAAAGACGTGGACCTCTGGACTCCCAAAGAGCCTGACCACAGGCAAGGAGTACCGAGGAGTGAACATCCTGATCCTCGGCACCACCCCGTTCTCATCCCGGTATTGGGTGACGTACCGGGAAGCCCAGCGCCTCGGGGGACACGTTCGCAGAGGCGAGCGCGCCTCGCCCGTCGTCTTCTGGAAGTGGCGCACGCCGGAGGAACTCGCCCGACTCCGTGAGAAGACCGGCCGGGAGGATCCGGCCCCCTGCGTGCCCTTCACTGCGGCGGTCTTCAACATTGACCAGGTCGAAGGCGTGGAGCGGCCCGAAGACGATGTTCCAAATCGGCCAAACGACCGCCTCGAAGAACAAAAGCCAATAGAAAGACCTCCAAATCAACTGGCGACTCGGTGCCTCTCTTGCCTCTAAGTATAGATTGCTTCGGTTCTTGCTGGCCTGAAACAAGGTCGGGAGCGTTTCAGACGACAATCTAAAGCAATCGCGGCCAATATCGCAGTTGCAGCGCTAGACAACTTACCCCGTGTCGAAATGACAACGCCCTTCACTCACCCCTTCCGGGCGGTCCTTGAAGAAATCGCACTACCAAAAGATCGGCTCCCTCGGAACAACTAACAGACTCAACGAAATGGGGTTGAGTACTGTCAAAAATCACGAAACTCTTGTCATCGGCCTTTACTATCTTCGGAGTATTGGGTCCTATTTGTACCTTTGCGGCGCCGCGCAACGGCCATATAAACTCGAAACCAGGATGGCTATGTGGTGCTTTTGGAACTCGTGCGTCAGGCGGAAGTGCAAGCTGCATTATCTGGACGCTAGCTCCCAAGAGACGTCGACTAGGCAACCTATACTCTGACCCTAGATCGCGACCGCCAAGAGTGTTGTTAAATTTATCGGAGTAGTCGCGATTATGATCGACAATAATAAACGAAGGAGCCGCCTCGACAAGATAACCAAGGGCAACTATCTCGGGTATGTTAAGAATCTTCTGCAAGCAGATAACATCTGGTTCAGAAAAACCTCGTATTGGCCTCCCATTCAGCAGCTTCCAGACATCCTGGCGACTCCGATCAACATTTAGTTGCCTGAATGCCTCGGCGATCTCACTTAGTGTCTTACCTCCCTTATAGGTTCTCAATAGGTGAGCAAAGGCGATTGGGTCGTATCGCATAATATTGTCTGAGACGTGAAGCTCAGACTCCGAAAGCACGAGGTTAGCATACTGGTGCCCAATGCTTTTTAACACTCGCTCACGGTCCAGCCGCCGAGTCGAGAACATCCGGAACGCTAGTACCTCTGCGCCACTCTGGTTAGTGCTGTATGCTGTGTGAATCTGTTCGGCATGGAAATGAACCATATCTCCCTGTCTAAGCGTTGAACGCATTCCATACTTAGGTAGCGAAAAATCGATCTCTCCGCTCGTGACAATAAGCAACTCGTCACCAAAATGCCAATGCGTGTCCGCGCGGCCTCCTCCTTGAATTCTGAGATACACAGTAGAGACATCGCAACCGACCAATCGAGCGCAGAGAGTGGAATACTCACATCTATCGCCCGTGTGGGGGAATTGGACTGGCGTGAACACGTCGCTGACTCGACCATGGATTAATGGTTCCGAAGCGATAGGCGAAAGCAACGGGCCCAAAAACAACGGCGGCACTCTGTAGGCTAAAACCAGAGAAGCCAGGGACGGTACACTATACTCACCTGGGAGTTTGCCAGCCTCAAACCGCCGGAGCTTCGACCTTACAAAAGTGTCGGCTCGCCTTCGCGCCACATTCCCCCATAGCCAGTGAGTTTGAGTCGACTTCGTGGCCCTACCCTTGTTGGGTGCCGGGTCAAGCTCCATAAAGCGATCCACTACATCGTCGAGCGTTAATTCACCGCTCTCACGGAAGCACTTAAGCCATGGGCCCAGTGTTGCAAGTAGGACGGGGCGGGATTCGGTATGAGTCGAAGTAATTCTCGTCAACGCCTCACGTAGAACCTCTACTGTTGTGGATTCGGACATCATTGACAATATGACCTCATATAGGACTGCTCCTGTAATCAGAAACGGCGCAAATCAAACAAAAACTTCTTCGCTTCAAGTTCTTGCATATGAATGAGATGCGCCGTGTGAATGGATTCGCCCCGGAGGTTCCATTAAGAAAAACGCCAGCCACGTTTTCAAATCAAGAAAAAAAGCTTTGCCGTTCGCAGACCAGAGTGCAACAGTCCCCTAGGGTCATGTCGATGGGCGTGTCAAACTGCGAATCGCGACCTTACAAAGTTTGAGTGGCGCGGTAAAGGAGCAGCCATTGACGATTGGTTAGCAGAGAGTCAATTAGTGATGAATCCTTTGGATTTGACCGCAGCTTGCAGCAAGTTCTATCCGGAACTGAAGGCAACGCTTGCTATGCTCAATAGGCGATTGAATGACCCGCATAGTTTCGTGGGGTCATGCCGAGTCTGTATGCTTACTCGAAGGATCTCGGCATACCACACCAGCATTTCACTGATTGCCGCGGGTAACCCACCTCTGTTGTCATCTTCCGGTCCATCCGTCCTTGCTAACGAGTTGTTACAAGAGGAAGTCGAGGTTTCCTTCAAAGAGGCGATCGATTATGTTAGTTGCTTCTACAAGTCAGGTACTGAGGAAGCTCTACATGAGCGAAATCGTTTAAAGCTCTACTTGGTTAACGAGGGATTCCGTCACATGCGAGTGCAGCGCCTCAAGGATGGGCTTCAAGTTTTTGCTGAGACACTTGAAGCTCAATGGTCCGGTGTGGAGGCTTCCCGCGCTCGCCAGTTTATTTGGATTGCAGGGTGCGAAAGCGATTCTCTAACGGCGCATTCTTGCTTGCAGGCAGCGTCAAGGTCAAACTTGAGATCCCCGACTGTATTCCGGAATACTGAGGTCACTGCACTTGGGTGCGGGTCAGAGGACCGGCTTAGCGATACATTAGTGACACGACTGCTACTAGTAGTAAGTGTGCTCTGGGAACAGTTCTTGTTTGAACTGGTTTCTGAAGCTTCTCCCTTTCAAGACTCTGCGAAGGACCAAGCCCAGATTGGCGGTGAGATCCTTGATTACCTTCGGACCCTATGCGAAGTAGTTGACAGGAATTGGGCCGCGCAGCCTCGACTTGAGTCTGTCAACAAAATGATAGCGTACTTGAAGGGTTGCCACGAGCGTGTTATTGTTCCGCTGCAGCGTGCTGCGGATTCTAATGAATTGTCAGCTGCCATTGCTTTCTCAGATCTTCGAGGAACAATTCCAAAGCTGCTAGAGGAGTGTCACGCTGTGCTGTTGCTACTTCCGGAGGGGAGAAGAGTGGTATTGGAACCAGTTGCTAGGGACCGTTCCAGGGTGGAGTTTCAAATGAATATCCAAGCATTCAACAGGTTGCTTCCAGCCCTTCGGAATGATCCAGGGCATCCGCGTTACGTGGCCATATATAATGGTGCCTTGGTGGACCAGGATATTGATGAGAAGTCCTTGACAACGCGAGTATGGCATAGGTATCGACCGCCCACCCAAGTACTAATTCAAGAGGTTTTCCCTGAGGTGGCAGACTCCTCGGCCTTCATGCCTTACAGATTCTAGAAAACAGGGGAATGAATGGACCATTGGCCACCGAGTGGGGCTCGGTGTCGGACTCCCCTAACCCAGCCATCGTCATACCGGCGGTGACGTTCCGGTTCGAACGTTTGGGGCGGTCCCAACCTCAAGGAACTTGGGACTGTGTGATAGACACGGCCGCAACGGTCTCTGCCATTCCAAATGCGGCGGTTGATGCTGTCGAGGCAACACCCGACTTTTTTAAGTCTACACGTGGTTACAATGGTGTTGCCACTGAGGAGCCGGGTTACTACGTGAGCATCAAGCTTCCGGGCTTCGACTATTCTCCTGTCCTGAAGGCCATAGCTATTCCAGATAGGAGTCTACTCCTGGGCAGAGACTATCTTACTGCGATGGGAATCTACCTTCGGGCTGATTGGAGCTTACGCACCTACCGTATTTGTAGGTTGGGTTGGTTGCGACGGTGGGCAGTAAAGGTGGCTGCGCTATAAGCCTACGGCGCCCTTCCAGAGTCTATCTACAGGGAATCGTGGCGCTGACGCTGACGAGGCGCGCGCTCAACCCCGCAGGGACTGCCTCCGGGCCGCAGCTCGTTAGAATCGTGCCCAGTGCGCCACCGGTCGTGGGAATGCCACGCGCGACCGAATGGTCTCAACAACTACGGGCCTTTCGCGGAGTTTAAATCGCCTTGATCTGGGGGCACCGATCGTTTCCGTCGTCACCCATTGCGCAGCAAGAATTGCTGCGACTTCTTACCCGGCATCGAGCGCTGACAAAATGGTTTCCACAAGCACCGAGACTTGGAATGGCTTGATAAGCGTTACGACCTTTCCGAGGGATTCTGCCTCTTGGAGCGTCGCGTCATCAAGCTTCGCGGAAATAAGGATTACCGGAATTGAGTAGCCGGACGAGCGGAGCTTCCTTACAAGTTGGATGCCGTTCATCTCTGGCATATTATAGTCTGTAATCAACAGGTCGAAATTCGCCTGGCGAAGAGTATTCCAGCCCTCACCGCCGTTTGCGGCATACTCAACGTGAAACCCGTGCCTGCGCAGCATGCGTTCAAGAACTCTACGCAGAGCATCGTCATCATCCACGAGGAGGATACGTATGGGGAGCGAACCAAATGGCGACTTGGCGATGTTTGCATTCACTGCCACCTCGATCACATGCAGCTGCACTAAGAGGTTAATGGGCGAAGCTCCCCGGGTCTTAACGCGCGAGCCCAATGAGTCCTGCGTAACGTGCCGCTGGTTCTAATCGACTCCAGGTATTCCGACGACGCGAATTGCGATTGCACCCCTTGGAGGGGAGAGATCGTGGCCTCCTGCACAAAGGCAAGCGACGTTCGAACGTTGAAACTGCCAGAGCCCTCATACCGGGAAATGTGAACCGGAGGAACTCTCGCAAAGTCGGTGTCGAAGTCCTGTTTGGGTGTGTCAATCAGAACTGTACTTTCTCCGACGCTGGCAAGCGTTGCGCTTCCGTTGCAAAATGAGCTCGATGTGAGCGGTAATGCGATGCCAGGAAAAGGCGCAGCGAAATTCAACTGCATGTTTGCGTTGATTCCGGCGGGGCTTCCGCTTGGATGGATGGGCACAAGGAGTTGGCCTGCAAAATGGCAGTGTCCACTTTCGTAATATCCGACGAACACGTCTTTCAGTGTACCCAGAGATGTATCGAAGGGGTTCACTGGAAAGTCGAAGGTCAGCGGGTCGGTCTGCCTCCATGTGAGGCCGAACGTGAGATGGTCCGGCAGGAATGTATGCTGGTTTCCCGCAGAAATCTCCTGAACCAGCACGGGGGCCCAAGTGGGTGACGAACAAAGGAGAAGCCATGCTCCAATAGCAGGAAGCCATATCAGGATGATTTTGGCTCTCACTAAACGTCGATTAGGCATTTCTTCGTAGGAAATGCAAGGAACTGTTGGTGTGGTGTCGTAGTGCACTGGAAGGTGAACTCTTCGTACGAGAGAGGAGCACGGCGGCCCTGGGGTGGGGGTGGGACAAGGAGCACTTGCGCCCGACACCTCTTCGGCCACTCCCCAAGTGGGAGAACCGCTCGTGCGTCTCCTACAGCGCGGACAACACCCACACCACCAGCCCCCGCTCCTTTTCCGGGCGCGGGTCTCTCACCACCGTCAATGCCCGGTTCAGCGCATACCTGAACTGGCCCGCTTCGGAGTCGACACCGCAAGCTGCCTGGAAGGCCCCATTCAACGCGTCAAGCCCGCTTGCCCAGCAGCCGAGTTCCAACGGGTTGGACTCGTCTCCTTCTAGGCGACTGTCGAGACGATTCCGGAAGACCAATTCTTTGGTTCAACGGCCGCAATTCGCAACCGTAGGTCTGGCGATCCGGGGGAGACGGTGTGACGTCACCCCGGGGCCTACCCGATTCTGTGAATTAGGCAGCGCAAGCGAGTGCTTCAGCGAAGAATCTCGGACTGTTTGACCCAGATCAATGTCGCCTAAGGCGATTATTTGGTTAACTCCAATATCCAGAAAGGGGAAATGGGTTATGAATCGAAGAGATGTCGATCGCAACAGCTTGTTGCCGTTCAATAGCTTAGACCTCGTTAGAAAGTACTTTGCTTCAGTCAAGGCGATGGACCGTGGGGCGGTGTCGAACAAGAGTTTTGACACGGGTCGCATCATGTCGCTTTGGCACGAGGACGGTAAGTTGACCATTGGCGGCAAACCACTTGGGGGCGAGCACACGTTTGCTGGTTCAAAAGAGATCACAGCATTTTACAGGAAACGTGCTAAAGGAGTTGACGGCGAGATTGCAGTGAACGTCTCGTCCATCGAAGTTGCTAATGCGAAAAGCGCCGATCACGTCGTGGCGAGTGGCCTGCGTTACGTCGTCACTCACAAGGAAGAGGGCCTGCAGGTGCCATTCACCCACAACTTTACCCTGCGCGACGGCCGCATCGCCGATTTGAGAATCCACGTTGGCACACCCAGCAAGTCCGAGATCGCGCCGCAGGGTGCATTACGGATAGAGGATCTAGGTCGCCTTTCGGCGATGGCATGGATGGTCGCTTGAGAGGAGCTCAGGTGCGTCAGCGTTCCCTGGACCGTAAGCAGGAGAGAGAATCTCATGAAGCTCGCCAAACCCCTATATGTCGTTTGGGAGACAACGCTGGATTGCAACGCGCGCTGCATCCACTGTTACTCCGACGCGATCTATGGCCGTGGACCGTTGTACTGGTCTCAAGAGGATAGTTTGGAGCTTATCGAGCAACTTGCCGACGCAGGCGTTATCATCCTTGCTATGTCCGGTGGCGAGTTCCTTCTCCGGCCCGACTGGGAGCTTCTCGCCGAACGCGCGGTGGCCAGGGGCTTGCAGGTCACCTTCGCGACAAACGGCTTGCTCGTCACCGAGACTACGGCACGGCGCATTAAGCAATTAGGAGTGGCGAACGTCAGTGTTAGCCTCGACGGGGCGACCGCCAAGGTGCACGATGCGATTCGCCGGGTGCCGCATATCTTCGACCGGGCCTGCCAGTCAGTGCGCCTACTTTCAGATGCAGGCGTGCGGGTAACGGTGAATTACACGCCGATGCGGACAAACCTAGCACAGGCTGAGGACCTTATCGAGCTCGCCTACAAGCTAGGGGCGAAGAAGATCAACCTCACAGAGTATGTCTACACGACTCGCGGCGGTGTCGGGCTAATGCCGCTTCCCTCCGAGCTGGGAGCGCTAATCACGCTCTGGACAAAGGCCGCCACCACCTGGAAAGGACGGATCGAGGTGGATTGGCACGACTGCCGTGTCGCGCTCATCCTCCCGGGCGTCGAAGCTGATCCCTATAACGGATGCGGGGCGGGCTATACGCATTGCCGGATCACCGTTAACCACGACGTGACGCCGTGCGTCGTCCTTCCGCTGCCGGTCGGCAACCTTCGCGAGCAACGGTTCACCGAGATTTGGAGAACTGCGCCCGAACTGCACCGAATCCGCGACCGCACGAACATTCGCAGCGGCAACTGTGCGAGCTGCAAGCACCTCGAACGCTGCGGTGGCTGTCGCGCAGCAAGCTACGCGCGTTACGGCGACGCCTATCGCGGCGATCCCACCTGCTGGATTAGCCCCGATGGCGCCGAGGTCGATGGACCCTTAATCGCTAACCAGATGGTGCCCTCATGACGGAAAGTTATTCTTCAGTCCAGAAGGCGGAAAAAGTTCGTTGTCGCCCCGAAGACGCAGGCAGATTCCTGCTCTATAACCCGCGCACCGATCAACTGCACCTACTTGACGAGCGGGGCAAGCGAATCTTCGACTTGTGCGATGGTCGTCCAATCGACGATGTCGTTCGAGAGAGTTGCGCGCTTTTTGAAGGTGATTCCTCGCAGGCGAACTGGCAGCAGGTCATTGACTTCCTCTGCTCACTCAAGAAAAGGGACCTAGTTGTGATGCGCTGATATGACAAGCGGTCCGATCATGTTCGTTCAGCCGCCTGTGTCTTTCAACAATCCCGCACCCTGTCTTGATGACAAGCAGTTTGGATTGGGCATCCTGGCGAACATGGCCTGGCTTCAAAGCCATGGTTTCGAGGTGGATGGTATTCATATTCCATTACTGCTCCACCATGGTTCTTCGGCCGACGATGCGATTGCGCTGATCCTCAAGAGGTCACCAATGCTTGTAGCCATAGGGCTCAACTGGGTGCACTTCAGTCGGGGAGCGATCGATACTGCACGCCGGTTGCGCGAGCGACGGCCGCATCTGCCGATTGTCGTCGGGGGCCAGCATGCAGGTCTGTTCGCCGAGGAGATTGCGTCATCGAACGCTGATTGTATCGATGGTGTCATCAGGGGCGAAGCCGAGGTTCCGCTTCTCCGTCTCGCCGAGTGCTTGGCGAACGGACAGCGAATTCCTTCGAATGTGGCGGGGCTCCACAGGAGCCGCTCACCGGCCTTACCTCCGCAGGTTGTGGATGATCTCGACAGCCTGCCCGTCTATAGCTACCGGAGCTTGAATCCGCCGCCGCTTCAGGCGGATGTAGGCGCGATCTCAACGACCCGTGGCGCCTGCCCGTTCAGTTGTGCGTGGTGCATTGAGCCAGTCATCGGGCGCATGCAGGGTCGCTCCAGGTTGCGCTTCCATTCACCTGACCGCATCGTCGACCAAATCGAGGCACTAGTGCAGGAGGGCATTTGTCGTTTTACAATTCAGGATAATTTCTTCGTCGGCGGCGACGGAAATCTCGCGGCGCTCGCCGAAGCATTAACGCGACGCGGCGTGCGACCGAATCACCTCAATATCTTCGCGCATCCCGACAGCTTCACCGCGCATGGTATGAGCGCGCTCGCGCGCTGCTGCGATCTAGGCAGTATCGACTACGGTGTCGAAACCGGTTCGACGAGAGTGGCTGCTATCAACAATCGTCGCCTCGACCCCAACGAGGTGGTTGAGCGCGTCGCCACCGCTACTTCCCTCGGGCTTGAGGCCTATAGTTGGTGGATGGCGGGGCTGCCAGGCGAAGACGAGGCAGCTCTGGGTGAGACTGAGGAGCTGATTGCTCGGACGATGGATGCAGGCTGCATTCCTCGGTGGGTAAGTCCGCTGATCCTCTTTCCCAAGACCGATATCCATCTGCATCCTGACCACTACCGGGTGCGGCGTCGATTCGAAGGATTCGCGGACTACGCCGTCTTTTCAGACATAAAGCTCGCCGAAGCCGTGATGTTTTCTGAAGCCGTGGCACATGAGACCGCTGAAGCCTCCCGGGACGGGATTGCTGCGGCCGCGCTAAGACTGCGCCGCTTCATTGTCTCCAATCTGCACCGCCTTCGTCGCGCTTACGAGGGCAGTCCGCGGGTCCCCGATCTCGCCCTTGTAGAGATGCGCATCCGGCAATCCTTCATGTAGAGAGATTACCGATGTTCTGCCCATCCTTTCCACTCCACTTCGTCTTCATTTTAGGGTACAAGTGTAACCTCGCCTGTTCGCACTGCTCGTCGAACGCCGGGATTCACGGTTCGCTCGGCTACTCAACTGGTCAGGCGCAAAACATTCTCCATCAGATGGCGGAGATTGGCGTGGTCGACGTCGCTTTCTCAGGCGGCGAGCCTCTTCTAAGGCTAGATCTCGAAGAAGTGATTCGCTACGCGCGCGCCCACGGACTGTCGACAGGAACTAGTACGAACGGGTATGCGATGACCGAACTGCGAGCGCGCTCCCTCAAGGCCGCAGGCCTGGATCGGCTTCAAGTCAGCCTCGACGGAACGCGGGACGCGCACGATAGGATTCGCGGTACGGGTGCCTTCGACAAAGCCATCTCCGCTATCAAGCGAAGCTTGGAGGCGGGGCTGCGTACTCACATTTGTTTCACTGCAATGCGAAGTAACGCTCATCTTCTTCCCGAGATGATCGATCAAGCTCTCAATCTCGGCGCACATGGTTTCAACCTTTCGCAGTTCGTTCCAACAGGCAGAGGTTCTGCCGCAGAAGCGCTCGAACCACTAATGGCAAAGCGATTGCTTGAGATCTGGTGCGATGCAGCGATTCGAAATCCGACGCTTCACTTGACAGCTCATTCGTCGGGCCTAGCCGCCCTATCGCCTGATGCGGCGCATTGTCGTGGCGGCTGCCAGGCTGGGATCAGCATCGGCTGCATCACTCCCCTAGGAGACGTGACGCCCTGCGTTATGTTCCCGTTATCCCTCGGCAGCCTCAAAGAGCGGACGCTTCGGGAGATCTGGTCTGGATCACCGACGATCAAGAGGCTGAGGTCGCGAGAAGTCGAAGGGGCGTGCTCTAGCTGCGCTCATCGGATAGACTGCGGAGGATGTCGCGCCAGCGCCTGGGGTATGTCGGGCGATATTATGGCCGAAGACCCGTATTGCTGGTTGGCTCGTGGAGCTGCGTCGAGTGCATCCGGCAGAAACGCGAAGAAATCGGCGAGCCTCACATGTAGGCCTGCGGAAGAAGCGTGAGCGTTCCATGCCCTTCCATTGGGGCGCTGGTGACCGATCGGCCGATCAATGCGGATAGAAGTCCGGCATTTGTAACGTGTTCTGGTTCCACTTGCGGCCCAAGCGAACCTTTATCGCAAGAACACATTCACCGGAATTAGGTCCGACGCCTCCGGGCCGATTCGTCTCGCACGCTCCAGTGTCGCCAACATGACCACTTTTCCCTCCGCCGTCCCTGGCCTCGCCCGGACGGGGCACCGCAACGTAGGACTTCAGGTGGTTTCGCCCTGACGGGCGATCTGTTCTTCCGGGCGCCGCATCGCGGCCGGTCCGGCTTGGTCGGGCACAATTCGCGCCAGCTCATCGCGGTGGCGCACCGCGTCCCGGGTTCAAACTGCATCAGATTTCGGAGCGCGTCGGTGGTTGAGGCCCCGCTGTCACGAATTGTGCCGCGAGTCGCCAAACCGTCCTCGCTGACTTCGCCCGTTCCTCCAAGTCGTCAGCCCTATGGGCTGGCTTTGTTTTCCCCCTGCGGAGGTGGGTGGGGGTGTTTCAAACGAGGACGAAAACACCCCCACCCCCCTCCGCAGGGGGCTGATTTCTGGGGAGGGAGGGTGCGGGGCGCACCATTGGAGGAAAAAGTGAAAGACTGTAATCAAACGCAACAACGATTTCCGCTTGGGCAGATTGTCATCACGCCCAATGCCCTCGACCGCGTGAGCGCGGCCGACCTGTGTGCCTGCCTGGCGCGGCACGCACGCGGTGATTGGGGGGAACTGCCGCCCGAGGACGTCGAGGAGAACGAGCTCTCGCTCAAGGAAGGCTACCGCCTGTTGTCGGCATATTCGGACCGGCACTCGACCCGGTTCTACATCATCACCGAGGCCGACCGCTCGGCCACCACGCTGCTGTTGCCCGATGATTATTAGACCCACCGCCGCCGGGAGTTCCCCGGCGGCCTTTTTTGCACTCAAGGAGAAATTGACCATGAGCATTTACGAAACCGTTACCGCCCGAATCCTCGCCCAACTCGACGCCGGGGTCGTTCCGTGGAGAAAGACGTGGACCTCTGGACTCCCAAAGAGCCTGACCACAGGCAAGGAGTACCGAGGGGTGAACATCCTGATCCTCGGCACCACCCCGTTCTCATCCCGGTATTGGGTGACCTACCGGGAAGCCCAACGCCTCGGCGGACACGTTCGCAGAGGCGAGCGCGCCTCGCCCGTCGTCTTCTGGAAGTGGCGCACGCCGGAGGAACTCGCCCGACTCCGCGAGAAGACCGGCCGGGAGGATCCGACCCCCTGCGTCCCCTTCACGGCGGCCGTCTTCAACATTGAACAGGTCGAAGGCGTTGACCGGCCCGAAGACGATGTTCCAAATCGGCCGAACGACCGCCTCGAAGTGGCGGAGCAGTTGCTCGAAGTCATGCCCGATCTTCCTGAGATCGTCCATGTCGCCACCCGGGATCCTTCCTACAGCCCGCGACTCGACAGGGTGACGCTGCCCCACCTGAGCCAATTCGAGAGTGGAGCGGAATACTACGCGACATTGTTCCACGAGCTGGTTCATGCCACGGGAGCCACCAAACGCCTGAACCGCTTCGACCAGGTCGAAGGGGACCGGTTTGAGCGGTACTCGTTTGAGGAACTTGTCGCCGAATTTGGCGCTGCATTCCTTTGCTCGTTCGCGGGAATCGAGAGCCCGGAAACCGAGGCCCTCCAAGCCTCCTACATCCAAGGATGGGCGGAAGCGCTCCGGAGAGACCAGCGCCTGGTGGTTCGCGCTGCCTCGGCCGCACAACGTGCCGCCGACTATATCCGCGGCACCGTCATTACCAATAGCCTCGACGAAACCGCCTCCCCCGCCGAGGGCGGTTGAATCGAGACCCGGCTTTGCCTGGCGAAGTCTGCCCGCGAAGAAGCGGACTTAGCGGATGCCGCCCGAGGGGGGCGGCGTGCCGATTGATCCGACGGTTACCGGCGTCGATCGACTGCCGAGAGGCCGGAGGATGAATCAGCAGCGTCGGAGGTTATCTAGATTATTGTCCGAAACTGCGTCTGGAGCGGAGCGGATTATCGTCCGCCCACAGTGGGTGCACGCCACCTTATTCACGCGTGCCCACTTCCTGGACTGCTCGCCGTAGGTGAAGAATTCATCTCCCGCATTCATTGCCGCGATTACCTGCGCGAGCGTCAACTTCCTGAGATTCCGGTTCGGGTCATCGCCGACACCGACTGCGACAATATGCGCGTGGCTTGTCGGTTGAGATACCGGTTCCTGATCGGTGCAGACAATTCGGTGCTGGGCCATAGGTGGTATTGGTTCTCGTTTTCTCGCCCCGGTGATCCAAGTGGGGCCTATCCCGTTGCACGCGTACCGAGTGCAGATCTTTCAGAAAATCTCGCTCCCCTGGGTCAAAAGTTTTACCTCCCGAAGGCAATCCCGCTTTATCCCAAGCGCGGCATTGCGCCGCGGGCTCCCTCAAGCATTCGCCCATCGAATCGAGGCGCCTTCTGGTCAACGACAACTATTTCTCCCCGGCGGGGAATAATAATTGTCGTTCTACGGGCCTTCACTGCTCGGGGTGGGGCTACCTGTTCCGCTATGGTTTTAACCCTTGTCGCCAGAATTATCCCGGACGGACGATGACCGTCCCCCCGAAGCGCTCCAGGGCGAGGAGGTCCCTGTCCATCGTTACCAGAAGCTCCGCATGGGCGGCTTTTGCCGTGCCAAGGATTGGCAGGTCATTTGGGTCCCGGCATTCGGCTTCTTCAACCGTGGCCGGGGTGACGAGCTCGGCTCGAAGCCCCATCGCCTTGACCAATATCGCCGCCTCCTTGGCCGGTACGCAAAACGATTGCTCATGGTCGTCGCTGGTTCTCCGAGGGAGAGCCGGGACAGACCCACCCGCGAGCCGCCTATGGCCAGCTTCCACTCGAAGTCGCGCCGGAGGAAACGTTCGGCAGTGCCACATGTCAGCAACCCCAACCTCAGCAGCAACCCGGGCCCGGAAAATCCCCACACCGGATGCACCTTCGGTGCAATCGATTCGAGCAACCCCGGTCGCAAGGTGTTAAGCAAAAGAGGGTTGAAGCGTTTACGATTTGTAGACAAAGGGCGTGAGAAACAGAACGGGCGGTAGGAAAGAGAATGGGGTTCCTTTGTTTACATCGGACATTGGAATCAAAAAGCGCATCCCGTCGGCAGCCAGGATGGCTGAATTACGGCTCCAGCAATTTCATTTCGACGAGAACTGGACCGAGCTCCGTGAGGAGTTGCTGCGTTTCCTTGATGCGCTCGATCTGGGCCGGCTGCCGCATGTAGGTCTGGGTGCCGATCTTCCATCGGGGCCGGACTTTGTCGTGTATCGAGGAGACGATTTTCGCAAGTAGCGCCCCTCCTTTGATCGTCGGTTCCAGCGCGCCAACGTTTCTTAGCTTCGTGTACGAGAGCGGCTTTAGTTCCAACGTGAACTCGTTTAGCTGCCAGTAACCGGGCGTGATAAATGGCGCAAGCTTCGCCTGGATCTGGGGGTCGGCGGCCTTCTTTCGAAGCTCAATCCGGCGGGCCTCATCGACCGCCGTTTCCATCTCCACCTTGAGCTTGGCGGTCTGCTTGACCTCGTTTGCCTTTTTCGAGGCGAGTTCGCGCTCCACCTCGGCTTTGAGTTCGTCCGCCTCGGCACGAATCCTGGCGGCGTCACGCCGAGCTTCCTCTCGAATCCGGTCGGCCTCCGCGTCCGCACGCTCCTTTACCCCCTCCTCCTTCGCCTTCGTTGTTTCCTCCGAAAGGGTCGTCCGCGCCGCTGCCGCATCTTTCTCTTCCAGCCGCTTCATTGCGGTTTGAAGGGTCTGAGCTTCGGCCGTTGACGGGAGCGTGCCAGGTGTTCCTCCCCTCCCCTCGCCGATAAGCGATTCAAGGATGATTGAGACCCGTTGGGCGCCTTCCAATTCGTCCTTTGCCCATTTGGCGGTGGCCTTCGTGTCCTCAACCAAACTTCCTTCCGGTTGGTACACCGTGTTCGTGGCGGCAACAACCTGGGCCTCGGTTCGACGCAACGCCTCAAGCTTCGAAGCGACATCGCTCTGTGGTGTGAGCTCCGGAAGCTCGGTGGAGAAGAACACCCGAGCGTGCTCCACGAGTTTTGGAGCAAGGGCGATCCGCCGCCCGTCGTCATTCGACCGGAGAGCTTCTGCGGTCTGGTTAATGCGCTTCACTTCCGCATCCAGACGTTCCAGCGCCTCGATTGCAGGGCGTACCTGCGCCAAAAGCTCATTTTGACGGTTAGAGGCAATGGTGCGTTTCTCAAGGTCCACGGCCTTTTGGCGCTCAAGCTCCGCCCGTTGGTCAGCCGTTCGCTGCGCCTCAAGCTCGACCGCCAACTTCCGATTCTCGCCACGCATCGAGAACACCATGTACCCGAGGCCCCCCATACATAGGATGGCAAGTCCAAGGAGCACGAGCATGGCAACGCCAAGGGGCGTCCCCTTGGGCTTGGTGGGCGGTGGAAGGTCAGCGTTTGGCATGGGGAGGAGTGGTTTGGTTGGTTCGGCGAAAATCTACGGGGGCTCTGGCAAATCGGTCGGGGTGTTGTCATCCGGCGGCGCTGGGAGCTTTGGGCGGCGAGGTTGCGTCCGCGCCGCCTTCTTCCTTTTGACCTCTTTGCAGAAAAGATCCTCCTCCTCCGGGCTCCATTCCTTGAGCACTTGCTCCCTCAGATCGACTCGGGGGACAAAGGCTGGGACGTCCCCTGGGCGGGGGCGCCACGAGTTTAGCTCATCAAATGAACGGTCGTTGATGATTGTGCTGTTAAGCCACGGGACATCGCTCACTGCCTGGTATGGCTGGCCGGGT
>JAEUGZ010000109.1 GCA_016794725.1 Opitutaceae bacterium
GCCAGTCAGGCGCGGGCAGGCGCGGCGGTAAACGAGGAAAATGCGGAATCTGGGGTGGGTACACCGTGTCGGGATGGAGGCACGGGGTGGACGGCGATCCCTGGGTTCAGGGGGCGGGCACAGAGTCGGTGGGTCGGACCAGCCGGGAAGGCCAAGCCGGTGTGTGGGGGTGGCCGGCAGCACGCGCCCCGGAAAAAGGGACACGTGCGGGATGCCGGATGCTTGCGCAGCCGGGTGTTCCCCGCAGCGTGGATGCATGAAATCCCCTTTTCGTTGGTTCTGGAGCGTGAGCATGCTGTTGACGCTGCTGACCGCGGTCAGCCGTGGTGCCGAGATCATCGCAGTCAGCCCCGCGGAGGCCGCGAAGCGGGTGGCGGAGGGCAAGGCGGTGCTGGTGGACGTACGCGAGCCGTCCGAGTGGGCCGCGTCCGGGGTGGCGGCGCCGGCGGTGTTGCTGCCGATGAGCGACCTCAACGGGGAGCGCAAACTCTGGAAGCCCTTCCTCGAGAAGGAGGCCGGCAAGGAACTGATTCTCTATTGTCGCTCCGGTCGACGGTCCGCCCAGGTGGCGGAAAAGCTCGCGGCGGAAGGCAAGACCGTGGCCAACGCCGGTGGATTCAAGGACTGGCAGGCGGCCGGACTGCCCGTACGCAAGACGAAGGAGTAAGTCGGGAAAGGCGCGCGAGGTCGCCGAGTCGGGGTCTCACGCGAACCCGCTGAGCCGATCCAAGGGGAGCGGAGGGAGGGGGGAACCCTCAACGCTGAACGCTTATTTTTTAACGCTGAAGGTGTAGGGGGTGCGGACAACGTTGCGGAGGGTTCTGAAGCGATGACCGGTGTTGCGGAGCTACCTCCTTTCTGAAGGCACCACCTCGGACGCTTCCAGACCCTTCGCCCCTTGGCGGCTTCGCGTGAGCTCAGGCTGGGTGATCGAGTCTGGGATCGCGTGACAACGGTGCAGGGCACGCCGGCTTTTTCATAAACATTCATTTTGTGCTGGGCCGGAGAGGCGGGAGGATGGGGTATGTTTTCCCCAAATGTGCGTGGCTGGAGTGTCGCGGTGTTGGTAACAACGACGGCGTGGATGGCGGGAGTCGGCGTGCCGGCGCTTTGCGCGGCGGAGCCGGGGCCGGGTCGCGTGGTCGATTTCCGGTATGGCATCCCGACCTGGCATCAGCCTCTGGGTGTGCCGGAGGACTGGCACAAGCCACTGGCCAACGAGCGGGGGGCCCTGCTTTACGATTTTGGCCCGGGACCGTATGTGCAGCCGCTGACCACGGTGGAACTGGGCGCGGAAGGGCCGGCCTTGACGGTGGTGAGCCAGGATTGGGTGGAGTCGTCGCGGACGCCGGCCGTACGCACGCGGTTGCAGCGCGACGGGGCCACGGTGGAACTGACGACCCTGGCGGTTGCTCCCGAGAAACCAGCCGTTTCCGAGGGCCGCACCGAACGGTGGGAACGGTTGGATGGCATCAGCGGCGCGCCGGACGGGGCGCGCACCACGGGGACGACTTCTCCTGAGTTTCGCAACGTGGCCTGGGGCGTAAACCGCCCGGTGCGTTATCGGTTCCGCGTCGAGCCGGGCGCGGCCAAGCGGGTCATGCTGGGCTTCAATGAGAGTTACAAGGTGCGGCTCTGGGACCGGACCACTGACATGAAAGTCGAGGGTGCAACCGTGCAACGCATCGACCTCGGGCTGAATGCCGAACTGAACACCCCTCAGGTGTTTCTCTTCGACGCAAGTGATGTCGACCGCAACGGCTGGATCGATGTCACGATCTTTGCGGTGATCGGCCGCGATCCGAACACGACCCTCGCGACCATCGCCGTGTATCCCGCGGGCATGACTCTGTTTCGAGCGGATCTCGTGGCCGGATCGAAAGGCGCCCAGGACCGGGCGGAACTGCGCATTCCCTGTGGCGTGGAGGCGCGCCGCCAGGAACCTCGCATCGACCTCGTGCATGCGCGGTACACGGGAACCGTGCAGCCGTCGCTCGTCCTGAAGACGAGGCGCCCGTTGAGTGTCGGATCCGACGGGGTGGTGAATGACGACGTCGGACCCTTCGTGGTCACACAGCCGCGCGCGACTGAGGTGAAAACGACGGAAACCGGTCTGCGCCTCGTGTTTCCAGCGGGCACCACCGAAGTCACGGCCTGGGTGCTGTCCGGACGCGTGGACGCGTCCACGGTCGCCCAGGCTCGAACGCTGGGGGTGAAACAGGCGCTCGACCTGCACCGCCAGCGCTGGGCTTCGTATGCGATTCCCTATGGACACATCACGGTCGCGGATCCCCAGATCCAGCGCATCCTTGATTCCTCGATCCGAACCCTGTATCAGGCCCGTGAATCCATCAATGGCCAGGCCCAGTTCAACTCGAGCTTCACCCTTTACCGCGGACTCTGGGCGGGGGATGCGAACGACATTGCCGAGCTGGCGTCGATCCTTGGGGATTCGCCGTCGGGCCGCGAGACGCTCGGGCTGCTTTGGGACTTCCAGGACGAAAGTGGTTTGATCGACGAACTGCCGCCGCTGCGCATCTTTCGGGGCACGCCCCAGGTCATCCTCGCGATGGAGCGGGATGCTCAGATCACGGGCAACTGGGATTTTGTGCGATCGCGCTGGGAGCAGGTTCGCCGTGGCAACGAGGCCCTGCGCCAGCTCCGCGAGCAGACATTGGCGAAGCCTGATTCACCCGTGGCGGGACTGTTTCCGCCCGGCTTCAACGACGGCGGCATCCTCGACATCACGTCCGAGTACTCGTCGGTCTATTGGGTGATGGCCGGGCTGGAGGCATCACAACGCATGGCCAAGCGGATTGGACGTGACGCGGATGCCGCCTCCTATGCCGAGTTTGCCCGGAGCCTGGAGGCCTCGTTCAAGCGTCACCGCCAGCGCGACCTGAGACCCGACGCGAAGGGCAATCTCTATCTCCCGGTGCGCGTGAACGTGCGCGGCGAGGACCCGATTCCCTCCCTCGCCCAGTGGGCGGTGGTGCAGACCCACGTCTTTGCCAACTGGCTGCCCCTCGATGGCGAGTTTGCGCGTGGCACCTACGGCATGCTGGTGGCGGCGGAGAAACAAGGTCTGCCCGCGAGCACGGGCTGGTTGCCGGACGGCATCTGGGCCGGTTATGGCGGTTTATTCGGCCATTTCACCCTGGTGATGGGCTATCCCGAGAAGACCGCCGATCAGTTGTATGCGATTGCCAACCACGCGTCCCGACTCGGCACGTGGGTGGAGGAACAATCGGTGATCGGCGCGCCGCTCAAGCTGGCCGGTGACCAGCCGCATTGCTGGGCCTCGACCATGTTTGTGCGACTGGCCGGTTTCATGCTGGCGCATGATCGCAATGACACCCTGCACCTCCTGGCCAGCGTGCCGGCGGAGTGGCTCCGGGGTGGGGCGGTCAATCGCCTGGACAAGTGGGGGACGGGGGCGGGTGAAGTGACGCTCTCCCTCGAAGTCACCCCTGACGGCAGGACGGCCCGGTTGCGGATTGCGCCGATCGTGCGCACCGACAAGACCATCCGCGTGGTGTTGCACACGGACAGCCTCGCGCGGGCCGGATTCGCCGAGCCGGTCGGCACCATCGGAGGCCGGCTGGAGATCAAGCCGGGGCAAGCCTTCGAGGTGGACCTTTCACGGTAGGACGCGCATCGTCGGTCCGTGGGCCCGTGCCCACGGACGAACGCGCCTTGTCATGGAGCCACGCATTACCCTCATCACCCTCGGGGTCGCGGACCTTCCGCGGTCCCTTCGCTTTTATCGGGATGGCTTAGGATTTCCCACGCAGGCCAAGGAGGGCGATCCCATTGCCCACTTTTCCACTCGGGGAACCTGGTTCGGTTTGTATCCGCTGGAGAAACTGGCCGAGGACATCGGCCCGCAGATCGTGCCTTCGCATGGCTTTTCGGGGATCACGCTGGCCCACAACGTTCGGACCAAGGAGGAAGTGGCCGCGGTGCTGGCGCTGGCCGAACGGGCCGGGGGCAAGATCGTGAAGGCGGCCCAGGATGTGTTTTGGGGTGGCCATAGCGGCTATTTCACCGATCCGGATGGTTATCACTGGGAAGTGGCGTGGGCCCCGTTCTTTCGGTTCGACGACGCGGGTCACCTCCTTTCGTGACGGAGGCGGTGGATGAATGTAAGTTATCTCGCGGATACTGTCCGTGAGATCACCTGAAACCGTGCTTCAAAAAATCTGCTGCTGAATTGGCCACAGGGAACGCAAGGATCACAGACCAAGTCACTTGATCTGCCCAATCTGCCGACGAGCGACTCCATTCACGGGTGAGGCATCGTTGATCTGATTTTCTGTGATTTAACTCTGTGCTCTCTGTGTAGTCTGTGGTCAAACAGCTGAAGTGAGGTCCAGAATTTTCCGGGTCGGGCTTGAACGATCCGGCCACCCTGACAAGGTGAGGCCTCCCTTCGTCCGCAACCCCAACCCATCAGGAGTACTTTATGGCGACAGCATTGGTGCAACCCTACCTTTTCTTCGGCGGCCGCTGCGAGGAAGCGCTCGCGTTCTACGAGTCGGCGATTGGTGCTCAGATCGAGATGCTCATGCACTTCAATGAGAGCCCCGAACCGCCGGCTCCCGGAATGGTGCCGCCCGGATTTGAGAAAAAGGTCATGCACGCCAGTTTTCGGGTAGGCGAGACGGTGTTGATGGCCTCGGACGGCGACGGCCCGAATGCAAAGTTCGACGGATTTTCCCTCTCCCTCGCCGTACCCAGCGAAGCCGACGCCCATCGGGTGTTTGCGACGCTGGCGGACGGGGGCAAGGTGCGGATGCCGCTCGGCAAGACCTTTTGGTCGCCCTGCTTCGGCATGGTGGAGGATCGCTTCGGCATGGGCTGGATGATCTCTCTGCGAGCCTAGACCGGGTGGACGGTTTGGACCACGAATCGTGAGGTTGCGCCTGCGCGGCAACTGAGGGGCGGGATTCGGAACCACCTTGGATTCTGTTCGAGGTGGTCCCGCAGTCGCGGGAAGGCCGCGACGGGACGCACCGGTCTCGCCTCCGTTGTCCGATTTCTTCACGCGGCGCCAATCCCCGCGGGGTCAGTCGACCCCACCTCCGCCAGACGCCGAGCTTGGATCGCGCTTGCGTTGACGCGCAGGCGCGGCCGCGGGAATCGTGGTTTTTCCCCTGCAGCGATCCGTGCGGGTCTTTGCTCCGGGCGTCGCTTGTCACGAGATCGTGACAAGGCGTCCGAGCTCCGCCAACGCCGCGGCGCTGTAGGCGTCGGACGGCGCACGGGTCAGAGCCGCCAGGGACGTGGCGGTGGCGAACCGTGCGCGCGCCGCTGGGTCGATCCCGCGCAGGTGGGCGGAGACCACCCCGGCCACCATGGCGTCACCGGCTCCGACGGTGCTGCGGACGGCAACGGTCGGGGGCCGGGCGTGCAAAACGTGTTCGGTCGTCACAAACCAGGCTCCGGATTCACCTTGGGACAGGATCACCTCGCTGATGCCAGGCGAGAGCAGGCTGCGCGCGGCTTCGACCTGCGCCGCGGCGGTGTCGAGCGTGCGACCGAGCAACTGCTCGAGCTCATGGCGGTTGGGTTTGATCAAGGTGGGACCGGCGGAGAGGGCGGCGCGCAGGGGTTCGCCGCTGGTATCGAGGGCGACCCTTACCCCCCGGCGGCGGAGCTGCCGGATCAGGTCGGCATAGTAAGTGACCGGTACGCCCGGAGGCAGACTGCCGGCCAGCACGCACCAATCGGTGGTCAAGCCGAGCAGCAGCGATTCAATCTGTTCGAGGGCGGCGCCGCCGGGAGCCAGGCCAGGGAGATTGACGTCCGTGGTTTCGATCCGATCTGGATCAAACACCTTGATGCCAAGACGCGTTGCGCCGGGGATGCGGACGCAGGCGTCGTGGATGTGGTTGGCGGCGAAAAGAGTCTTGAAACAGCCATCGTTTTCATCGCCCAGGATGCCCGTGGCGGCCACCCGGTGTCCGAGATGGGCGAGGACGTTGGCCACGTTGATGCCTTTGCCGCCGGCGCGTGACTCCTCGTGAAGCACCCGGTTGACGGTGCCGGCCGTGAAACGGGGAATGGTCAGGGTGCGATCGATGGCCGGATTCAAGGTCACCGTGATGACTTCAAAGCGTCCGGCAGAAGGAGCGGGCAATGACATGGTAGAGGCGTGGCGAGGAGGGCGACGGGGCCCGTACGAGGAGGGAACGCTGGAACGGGTCCGGGGTGCAAGCGTGGCTTGAAGGCGGTGGCGGGGGCGCTTGGGTTGACTCCTCTACGCATTCCCGGGAGGGATTCGATCGCAGAAGGGAGGCGGCCCGACTCCGTGGTTTGTATCCGTGTTGATCCGAATCCCTCCGTGGTTCAACTTCGGTGGAAAGATGAAGAAACCGACGCGTGACGAACACTTTGAGCGCTGCGGGAGGAAGCGTCGCTATCGGTCGGAGGCCGATGCTCTGCAGGCGGCGGCGCTGCTGGGTTTGGAACGTGAGCGGACCGCCTATGCCTGCGACCTCTGTGGCCGCTGGCATCTGGCGTCGATCAACCCTGGCCGCGAACGCCGACCGACAGCAAGGAGACGGAAATAGGGCCTGGTTCCTGGATAGTCCCGAGGTCCCCGATAGGCGACACGGTCGGGCGCGACGCTCAAGGCGTCACCGAAAACGGGCCGAGGGTGTGCCGTGTCGGCCGATGCGCCGGCGGTGGAGCGCGACGGTCGAACCTGCGGCGTCGACGGAGCGACGCCCTCCAGGAGTGCGCCCGCCGCGGGTGAGGGCAGGGGGGGGCGGCGCCCACCTCAATCCGTGGCGAAGTTGGCGTCGGGCGAACGGAGGGCGAAGGAGTCGGGCAGGTTGCGGTCGTCAATCTGGAAGACCAGAGTGTGAGCGCCAGGCGTGACGTTGACCGTGAAGTGTTCGCCGCGGGTGACCGGTTTGCCATCGAGCCAGAGGCCGACGACCGGTTTTGCTCCGGTGAGCGTGAAGGTGACCGCGCCCGGCTGCCGGGGGGTAAAGGACGTCGATAGAAAGAGCCCGCGTCCCCCGTGAGGCTCCCGCATGGCGCCGGCAAGCAGTTCGCGGTCGAGCGTGCCGTTGGTCAGGGCGAGCTGGGGTGTCCAGTCCTCGAGCGTCGTATCTGAGGAAATAATACGCTCGATGCCGAGGTGCGTGTTGCGGGCGGTGATCTGGTAGGACTTCCAGACCCGGGCCACGCCGCCCTGGGCGGCATCGAAGTCGCCCGGTTTTCCGAGGGAGGAGAGGAACTTCACCAGGTCGCGCAGTTCGGCGGGCGGCAGTCCGTCGACGAGCCCGGCGGGCATGAGCGATCCGAAGTCGGTGCGTTTGGCGATGTTGCCCTTGGGGATGGACAGCACCTGATTGTCCGCGGTGCGAAGCAGGATTTCCCGGTCGTTTTCCTTCGCGATCACGCCTGAGAGTTCACGCTGGTCGCGGGTGGAGAGGGCGACGGCGTGGTAGCCCTCCTTGGTCTTGGCATTCGGATAGAGCACGGATTCGACCAGGTAGTCGGGGGGAGCGCTCGCTCCGATACTGGTCAGGTCGGGACCGACCTTGCCGCCGGCACCGCCGATGGCGTGGCAGGCGGTGCAGGCCAGTTCGGTCCGCCGGTAGATCCGTTCTCCCCGCGAAGCATCGCCCTGAGTGATCGAGGCTTGGGCGAGTGCACCCAACTCCTTGGCCGAAAGCAGGGCGGTTTGAGGATTTATGCCTGCGACCTGCATAAGCGTCTGAACCAGGGCCGGGTGACGTCCCCCTTCACGCGCGAGGCGCAGGGCGAAGCGGGCCTGTTCGGCGGTGAAACCGGATCCGGGCAACGAGGCCGCGAGACGGTCGCTGGCCCCACTGATGCCGAGAAGCGCCCGCCAGAGGGACTCGGATTCGGCAGGATCGGCGGTGGCTGTGAGCACGGCGGGCACCTCGGGCAGCGCCTGATCAAGACTGAGGCCGGCGAGGGCCACCACGGCCTCACGACGTTGGGTGGGAGAGGTGGCGGACTGAACCTTGCGGCGCAACCCGGTGATCACCGCTTCGCCACCGATGGAGCGCAGGGCGGTCCAGGCGGCCGCGCGCTCGTCCGCGTTGGCGGAGACACTGCCGCGATTCAGCAGCGGCTCAATCGCGTCCGGCAGTTTCCACGATCCTGTTACAGCCACGGCGGCGAGGCGAATGGCGGCGTCCGGGGAGTCCAGCAGGGAAATGAGACGCGCCTTCTTGTCGCCCGGAACCAGGCTCCGCAGTCGGGAGGCGTCGTTGAGAGCATTCAATGCCCGCACCACCGCGGGAGCGGGGCTGGCGGGAGCGGTTGCGAAATTGAGCAGGAGCGACAAATCGCGTTCGCTGCCGGAAGCCCCGATCAGCTCGATCCAGGGACCGGAACCGTCGGCGGGGAGTCCACGGGTGGCGAGGAGTCGCGAGAGCGCGGGACCGGCCTGATCCGGTTCGAGTGCGGACAGGGCCGCCTGCAATTGGGACTCCTTGCCTTCGGGCGACCAGGCGCCGGACTCGAGCGCGGCCAGCCAGGGGCCGGCGGTATCGTTGACCGTCAGCCACACGGCGTAGTCAAGAAACGGATCCATGGTGCGTTCGAGCACGGTGAGGGCGAGGGCGGCGGCCTCGGCCGTGCCGACACGGCCCAGCGCGCGCACTGCTTCCAGGCGGACCCGGGGATGCGGATCGGCGATGAGCGGTCGCAGCGTGGCGAGCGACGCGTCCGGACCGAGCGCACGCACGGCTCCGGCGCGGACTTCGGCCTGCGGCGACGCGAGCAGCGTGCTGTGCAGGGTCCCGGGGGCGAGGTTGAAGGCCTGGTGCATCCACAACGCGCGGAGTCGTGCCGAGTCCTGGGTCTGGCGGGTGGTCCAGGCGGTCAGCTCTGGAGCGACGGCGGTGGCGCCGCGTTCGACCAGCACGCGGCGGGCGGACGCCTCGGTGTAACCAAGCGGTGAATTCAGGCGGTCGAGCAGGGCGGGGGTGGGCAGGCGGCTGAGGTTTTCCCGCGCGAGGGGTTTGCTGCCCTTGGGGGCGATGCGCCAGATGCGGCCGTGCTCCTTGTCGCGGCGCGGATCGCGGAAATCGACCTCGCCGTGCTGGATGATGGGGTTGCTCCAGTCGGCGACGTAGAGCGCGCCGTCCGGTCCCAGCTTGATATCGATCGGGCGGAACGTGGCGTCGATCGTACGCAGGAGATCGGGCATTTCCTGGGTGACGTAGCCGGCCCCCTGATCGCTCAGGCGGAAGCGGACCAGCCGGTGGGCGCGGAAGTCGCAGGTCACGACGTCGCCCTGCCAGTCGGCGGGAAAGAGCGGGCTGCGCACGAGTTCGATGCCACAAAATTTCGGATACCGACCCGGGCTGACGCTCTGCAGGGTGCGCCGGGCCGGGGCCAGCGTCAGGTAAGTCGCGCCGGGCACGGCCCAGCTCACGCCCTGGAAGCCGGCGCCGTCGGTCACAAACGACTGCCCGTAGGCGTCGAACTGGTGCCCCCAGGGATTGATCCAGCCGCGGTAGAGCACGGACATGCGTTGGTCGCGCGGGTCGAAGCGGAACATGCCGCCCGCCTTGAGGCGCACCACCCCGGAGGGCGTTTCGGTGTCGGTGCGGGTGTAGACCGCCTGGTTCATGTAGAGCCGGCCGTCGATCCCCCAGCGCAGGGTGTGGAGATTGTGGTGGGTGTCCTCGGTGCCGAAGCCGCTCAGGACCGTGCGCCGAACGTCGGCCTTGCCGTCGCCATTCGTGTCGCGGAAGTGGAGCAGTTCGGTGCTTTGGGCCACGTAGCAACCGCCGTCGCCCGGTTCGACGCCGGTCGGGATGAGCAGGCCTTCGGCGAAGACCGTGGCTTTGTCGGCGCGACCGGAGCCGGTGGTGTCCTCCAACACGATGATCTTGTCGGTCAACGCCTGTCCCGGCTCGATCTGGGGGTAGACCTCGGAGGCGGCGACCCAGAGGCGACCCTGGGGGTCAAAGTTCATCTGGATGGGCTTGTCGAGCAGCGGATTCTCGGCCCAGAGGGTGAGTTCGAGCCCTTCGGCGATCTCAAAGTCGGGATGTGGCTGGGCCTTGAGCACGGCCGTGAGATTGCCCACGCGCAGCGGGGCGGCCGGGGGGGCGGCGACCTGAAGGGAACGCAAGGTGGCGATGCGTGACTCCTCGGCCTGGATGTAGCTGTCAAATTGCAGGACCTCGGTGGCGTTTCGTCCCTGCTCGCTCTTTCGGAATCCGAAAATGTAGGCCATGTTGGCCGGGCGGGAGCGATGGAAGAACCACTCGTTCTTGCGCAGGATGGACTGCCGCAGCGCCTCCGCCTCGGGACGCTGCCGCCAGGCGCCGGGGTTGCCGAACAGGTGGTCTTCCATCACCTCCGCGAACACCCGGTAGCCGCGGGGTGAAAGGTGGATGCCATTCTCCGTCAACGACTCCGTCTGGGCCGAGCCGCTGCGGGCACTGAGGAGATCAAAGAGCGGTACGTAGGCCAGTTTCCGTTCCCGGGCTAGGCTGGCAACCGACTCGGCGTACCGGGTCAAGTTGCGGTTGCGGTCGGCCGGATCCGGCCAGGGCGGTCCGAGACGCTCATGAGGGATCGGGGAGAGGAGGAGCACCCGGACTCCGGGGAGTTCGCGATCGAGGGTATCCAGCAACCGTTGATACTGCTGACGGAATGCGTCGACGCCGCCCGCCCCGTCGAACGAGCTGGCCATCCCGTAGCCCACGATGACGACGGTGGCGCGCGAGTCCCTGAGTTGAGCCACGAGGTTTTGCCAGCCTTCGTCGGCGGGCTCGCGCCCCGCCTGTTTGAGGCTCAGTCCGAACCTCGCCGTACCCGCCGGGGTGTCGGCGCTCCAGCCGAGGTTTCGAAACGTGACGGAAGCCTGAGGATACCGGCTCGTGAGCATGACCTCGAGCCAGCCTTGGTACTGGTCGCGCTCAATCAGGGTGTCACCGAGGAAGACGACACGATCCCCGTTGCGCAGGGGGAAGGGCGCTGAGGGACCGGGGTTGGCGGCGCGAAGCGCGAGGCTGGCGAGCAGGGAGACAACGACAAACAGGGGGGCAAAGACGAGGCGGGGCATGGAGTGAGGGACTCCGACAATGAACGTCCCGGGCCGCTCGTCGAGACCACTCCCGCGCCTTGTTGACCGCACCGGGGTAACCGCCTCGGAGGCGCAACGAACCCATAGAACTGCGAATCCCGTGGCCGCGCATAGGCGTCAACATAAGACTCGGCCCAAGCTCGGCGTCCGTTGGAGGTGGGGTCGACGACCCCGCGGAGATGGGCGTCGCGTGAAGAAATCGGACCACGGAGGCGGGACCGGTGGGTCCCGTCGCGGCCTCACCGAGGCCACCTCCAACAAACGAGAACGTGATTCCGATGAAGGTGGGGTCGCCGACCCCGCGGGGATGGGCGTCGCGTGAAGGAATCGGGCAACGGAGGCGGGAACGGTGGATCCCGTCGCGGCCTCGCCGAGGCCACTTCCAACAAACGAGAACGTGATTCCGTTGGAGGTGGGGTCGTCGACCCCGCGGGGATGGGCGTCGCGTGAAGAAATCGGACCACGGAGGCGGGACCGGTGGGTCCCGTCGCGGCCTCACCGAGGCCACCTCCA
>JAEUGZ010000111.1 GCA_016794725.1 Opitutaceae bacterium
TCACCTATCCCCGTTCAGCTCCGCTCCCTGGCCAGATTGAAATCCTACGGGTCCCTGGCTGGTTGCGCGGTGGTCAAGAGAGGCGGAGCTTCGCGTTTTTCTGCGGCGCGACGACTACCGGATCCGAGACAGGGCTCGTTCCAACTCGCCGCGAGCACGGATGCCGATGCAGCCGAAAGGCCCGACGGACGAAAGCACTACCGCCGCACAAAACGAAGGAGCGAGAGAAACACGAGTGAACCCACCAGTGCGCAGAGGATGCGTCCGACCAGGCTATAGGCGCCGAGTCCGACAATCCGAAACAGCGCGCTACCCAAGAGTGCGCCGATCACGCCGACCACCAGGTTTCCCATCCAGCCGAATCCACGGCCTTTGGTGATGACACCGCCCAGCCAGCCAGCCACGAGACCGACAATCAGGATGGTGAGAACTTCCGAGATCGAAATCACGCCAGGAACGGATCGCCGGCCCCGCTATTTGGCGGCGGCCGTTTGCGGTAGAAAGGTGATCCGACCAAGGAGCTCCAGAAGACGCTTGCGCAGGATTTCATCCTCCTCGGCCACGGTCTTGTCATAGCTGCGGCGCTCCAATGCGCGTTCGGCCAGTTCGATGCTCAGCACGTAAACAAAGCCTTCGCGCATGAACAGCAGGTTCCCCCGTTTTGCCACAAAGATCTCCTCGGTGGCACTGAAACTGGGCCGGTCGGCAAACATCGTTCCGCCGGGAAGCAGATTGTAGCAGAGCAACGCACCTTCCTCGATCGCGGGGATGTACTTGGCGCTTTCCACTTTCGCACCGGCAAAGCGGCCTTGAAAGTCGGCTTGGACAAAATTGGTGAAGAACCAGACCAGGTAATCGCGACGCCCGCGCGTCTCGTGCTCCCACCGCTGCGTGGCGTCCATCTTGAAACAGGCGAGGCTGGCGTGGACATTGAAGTCGTCTTCAAAGGTCACGACATCGGGTGTATCCACGACCTTTCCTCCCAGTTCCGGCAAGACGGGAATGGAAATCTTGTAGGCTCCGGAGGGCGAAACGTAGTGCGTCCCCTCGACTCGTCCCGCCAGTCTGGTTTGCGCGTGGGTCGTGGCGACCCAGCCAGGGACGAGGGTGAGCGAGGCGAGGAAAAGAAGGCGAAACGAAGACATGATTGAGTGGGAAAGTGTGAACTGGACTGGCCGCAATTCAAGCAGTCGGTTGTACAAGTTGCTGCCAGGCACCCACCGGAATCTCTTCCGGGCGGGCCTGCGGTCCGAGTCCGCACGCGGACAGCGTGTGGAGCCAGGATCGACCGTCTTCCGGGAGCTTTCCGCGCAACAGCGAACCGATTTGTTTGCGCCGCTGCTGGAAGATCGTCCGGATCAATTCCTTGACGGGAGCGGGGAAGAGGAACGGGGTTGGTTTGCGAACGAGGTGCAGGAGGAAGGAGTCGACGTCCGGACGAGGATGAAAACAGGCCGCCGAAACGGCATGACCCGGAGCCAGGTCGTAAGCGGACTGGAGAAAAATGGAGATGGCGCCAAAGGTCTTGTTCCCGTGGCGGGCCGCATAGCGGTCGGCTGCTTCCCGCTGGAGCATCAGGACCAATCGGCTGGGGAGCGGACCGGAAAGGACCGCGTCCATCCACGGCGTGGAGATGGCATAGGGGAGATTGGCCACCACCTTGATTCGGTTCGAGGTATCCGCCTCGTTGCAGCCGGCCAGAGGGTGATCGAGAGCGTCACCCTGGAGCAGATGCAGAGTTTGGGGAAAACGCTCCATCAGGGTGGAGCGCAGGTAGTCGAACAAGGCCTTGTCCCGCTCCACCGCCCAGACATGCGCACCGGATTCCAGCAGAGCGAAGGTGAGGGTACCGAGCCCGGGACCGATTTCGACCACCGCGTCGCCCGCCACCACCTGCGCGAGGTCGAGTGACTTTCGCACGATATTGCCGTCGACCAAAAAGTTTTGTCCCAACGCCCGTTTCGGGAAGTGGTTGAGTCGCGCCAGCAGCGAGCGTGTTTCAGACGGCGAGAGCGGCATCAGGAACTTCGGAAAGACGCGATCAAGGCTGTTGGATCCTCAGCCTTCATGAGTGCTTCGCCGCACAGGACCGCCTGCGCCCCTGCCGCGTGCACGCGATGGGCATCTGCCCCGTTGAAGATACCGCTTTCGCTGACGGCGATGGCGCCCGGTCGGATCAAGGGAAGCAGCCGCTCACTCAGCCCCAGGTCTGTCTTGAAAATCGCCAGGTCCCGGTTGTTGACCCCAATGATCCTGGCGCCGTGCCGTTGCGCGCGGGCCACTTCGGCTTCAGAGTGGACTTCGAACAGCGCATCGAGGCCGGCGGCCACGGACGCCGCAAACAATCCCTCAATCTCTGCGTCCTCGAGAGCTCGTACGATAATCAAAATGGCGCTCGCCCCCGCCTCGCGGGCCTGAAGGACCTGCACCGGGTGGACCATGAAGTCCTTGCGCAGACAGGGAAGGGTGGGGCCTTGAGACTGGAAAAACCCGGTGACGTCGGCCAGGTCGGTCAGGGAACCCCCAAAGTAACGAGCGTCGGTCAAGATGGACAGCGCACTGGCCCCGGCCGTGCGATAGCGGATCGCCTGCCCAGTCGCGGAGACTCCAGCCGCGATGGCGCCCGCGGACGGCGAGCGACGCTTGATTTCCGCGATGACCGCAAGTTTGCCATCCGGTCGGACCAGTGCATCTGCAAACGACGGTGGATTCGGAAGTTCCGCGTTGCGCGAGCGGAGCTCCTCCAGCGAAACCGGCCGGACGATCGGCGCGATCTCCTGGCGCTTCCAAGCCATGATCTCGGTGAGTTTGTCGGACATGAGACGTCGGGGATGAAACACACTGGCCCGGGGAAAACGAGTTCGGAGTTGGGCGAGACGAATGTTCGTGCGTAGACCGAGGGGTATGCGCTAGCCAAGGGCCATGAGCGCTATGGAGGACCTCCGTCAGACGATCGCCCGACTGCGTGGACCGGGCGGCTGCCCGTGGGATCAGGAACAAACGCATGCCTCGCTGGTGCGTTGCCTGATTGACGAGGTGAGCGAGCTGATCGAGACCATCGATCACCTCGATTTCGACCACATGCGCGAGGAACTCGGGGATGTGCTCATACAGGTGGTTTTCCATGCCCAGCTCGCGGCCGAAGCGGGACACTTTACCCTGGAGGACGTGGCGCGGGAGGTGAACGAGAAACTCGTGCGCCGTCACCCTCATGTTTTTGGGGATGCGGCGCGGCTGGGAACTGCCGCCGACGTGATCGTCACGTGGGACAAGATCAAGGCGACCGAGAAGCGGGCGGGAAAGTCACCCGATCAGAAATCACCCTTCAAGTCGCTCCCGCCGGCGCTTCCTTCCCTGATGTATGCCGAAGCGGTCTGGAAGCAGATCGAAAAGCAGGCGCTGCCGGCCGAAGAAGCCGTGTCCCGCGAACGCGTTCAGACCTTGGCTGAGGACCTTGACGACGCCACCCTGGGACGACGACTCTTCGAACTTGCGGCTGCGGCCCGAATCCGTGGGCTGGATGCGGAAGGCGCCCTGCGCCTGGAGGCCCGTCGGGTCATGGGAGTGGTTGAATCGCGTGTCAACGGCCACCCCAGTTCCTGACGTTCCGCCGCCGGAGGTGGTCGCCACGTGGTGGTCGCCCTTTGGCGACTTTCTCGCGCACGAACGGCGCTACTCGGCTCACACCGTGCGCAACTACCGACGGGCGTTCAACGTGCTGTGGACTTGGATGCGGGGCAGCAGCTTGCCGGAGGGTGAGTTCGCATCCCTTTCGACGCGTAATCTGCGCGACTTTGTCATCGAATCGCAGCGACGCTGGGATCGGAGGACCGTGCACGGTCACGTTTCCGGCCTGCGTGCGTTTTATCGATACTGGCAGCGGGAAGGGCGCCTGGTTCGCAATCCCTTGGTTGGGGTGCCGCTGCCCCGCCTGGAACGCCGGCTGCCGCGGTTTCTGACGGAACAGCAGATGGTCCGTCTCTTGGAGGGACCCCGTCGCCTCGCGACCGAGGGACAGGTCGATGCGTTCACGGCGTGGCGCGACCGACTCGCCATGGAGCTCATCTACGGCGGAGGATTGCGGGTGAGCGAAGCGGTAGCGCTCAATCACGGACAAATCGATCCGGACTCTGCCGTCGCCAGAGTGACGGGCAAGGGTCGAAAAGAACGGCTTTGTCCGCTCGGACGCGTGGCCCAGGCAGTGTTGGAGCAGGGGAAGCGCACGTTCGAGTTTGATCGGTCTCCCGGTGCACCCGTGCTGGTGTCCGCGACAGGCCGGAGGCTCGGCGTGCGCGCAGTTCAGCTCCTGCTCAAGCGATACCTGGCGCTTGCCGATTTACCGGCTGATGCGACACCACACACTTTGCGTCACAGCTATGCGACGCACCTGCTGAACGGAGGCGCCGACTTGCGCCTCGTGCAGGAGCTGCTGGGACACTCGCAGCTGGCGACCACCCAGATCTACACGCACGTCAGTGCGGCCCGGCTGCGCGAAATCTACCGACGCGCGCACCCCAGGGCGTAGGACGTGACTGGTTACCAGCTGAGCCGGACACTCACGCTGTTGGCGTGGTCGTCATAGAGCAGCACCTCGGCACTGGTTGCGCCGGCGACGCGTGCGAGCGGCAGTTCAAGCACGAAGGTTTCTGTACGGCTGTCCCGAATGCCATCGAGTGGCTGCTCAACCGTTTCGGTCAGTCCATGGTTGAAGCGAAACTCGGCGCCTTCCAATAGTGACGCCGAATCCGTTCCGGTGACCGTGATGACGAGTTTGTCCCCTCTGACCTGGGCCTGCGCCTGGGTGAGTTTCGGTGGCGTGCGGTCAATGATGAGATCGTCGGTCTCAAAACGTACCGTCAGGCGGTCCGCGGCGGGCCGAGGAGCTTGCTCCGTGACGACGAGACGGGTAAAGTAGACTCCGTCGCTGAAACTGCTGGTGTCGAACTGAACAAAGGGTGTCTCGGAGGCAACCGCTAGATCCGTCCAGGCCTCCTCTCCCTGTCGGCGGAGTGAGAACGTGGCGGCCAGGCTGTCGCCGTCCGGGTCGTTGAGTGTCCAATACGCGATTTGGTTCCCGGGTGCAGGAATCACCGCCGAGCCCAGCAGGACGCTGCGCCGCTTCTCCTCGGAAGCCTCCTTTGCCTGTCCGAGGATCTGACCAAGCGTGGTGCTGGCGGGCGGCGCCGGCACGGACGCGGGTATGATGGCAAAGTTGGGCGAGAACAAGCGGAAGTCCGTCAGTACGGGCCGGCGATTCTGGGAAAGGTAATGCAACTGGGCCTTGTCGATTTCAAACGGGGCGGGAACACCGGGCCGGATGCTCAGCCTGAACTTCAGGTAGCGACCGCGCAGGCCGGGTTGCGCCTGCCATCCTCCGTCCTGGGCGGCGAGGGGTGCCCAATCGGTCCATCCTTCAAGTTCATCGCTTCCAAGGTTCGTCTTGATCGACAGGGTCAGGTCGGCGTCGCTGACGTCCCGAAGCCTGCCGAAACGAAAGGCACCAAGCTGGGCGAGGGTTCCAATATCGAGCCGGCGACTCTCCAACTCTCGGGATGATTCGGCCGAGAAATCGACCAGTGCGAGGCCGGACGCGTTGTTGCGCAGGGCGATCAGGCGGTGGTCGTCGAGGGTCGCCAGGCCATTGAGCTGGGTCGATGCGCTGCCGGGGAAGGTCAGGGAGCGGCGCTCCTTGATGTCGTATCCAAGGAAGTCGCCTTGTTCACCACTCGCGATGAGAAGCTGATCGCCGCGTTTGACCAGTCGGTAGAATGCCACGCCGGACCGGGAGATCAGGGTCTCGGGAAAACCACCGCCTGCCGGGAACCAGACGAGGCTGCTACGTCCGGCGAAGCGCTCGGGCACGCCGGTTTCTGCCGGCGGCGGGGTCGGTGGTTCCTTTTCGGTCATGCCGACCGTGGTCGGCGTCGCGGGACGGTTGATGCGTGAGGTGCCCGCGGTGGTCGAGAAGACGAAGCTGGCAAAGAGGTCCCCGGCAGGGGTGACCACGATGTCGGTGACTTCGGCATCCCGGTTCTCGTGAAGGATGAGCGGAGCGCCGCCGGAGCGGGCAAAAGCATAGAGGTTTCCCTTCGGCGACGAACCGGCGATCACGCGACCGTCGGGATGGAGCGCCAGCCGGCGGATGTTCCGGTCTCGCACCTCCCCAAACAGGCGGATTCCCTTTTCCTCCAGTTTTTGCGCGTCGGTAATTTTTTCGAGATTCACGCCGCCGGCGGCGAAACGCTCAAGGTCGATGCGGTAAATCCGTCCAGGGTTGCCGGTGGCAACGAGAGCTGTGCGCTCATCCTGCAGGCAGATGTCCAGCACCGTGTCGGCGGGCAAAACCACCCGCGCGAGGGTCTTGTCTCTTTCGAGAAGGTAGATGCCCCCGTTCGGGGAGACTCCCGCCAGCACCCTGCCTCCCGGCAGCGGTGCGAGCGCAAACACCTGCCCGTCGTCCACCTTGGCGAAGGTCTCGCTCCGGTAGGTGGTCGCGCGTGGGTCGATGGTGACTTCAAGGATCCGGCCGTCGGGGCCGGCGCCGATCAACCAACGATTTTCACCCTGGGGAACAAGGGTCCAGAGCAGGTCGGCCAGGGTGGGTCCCTTGAGGTCCGTAAACACCGGACCTGCGATGATCCGCCCGTCGGAGCGGGTGGCGATTCCCTTGAGGTGACGGCTGGAGCTATCCCGGTAAAAGTCGATCTCGACCGACTTTGACAAGGCGTCGGCCCGGGCGGACGCAGCGAAGGTCAGCAGCGCGAGTGCGGCGGTTTGTGCGCCGGTGCGAAGGCTTCGCCGGAAAAGAGAGGTACGGTGGGAGGGGAGGATGGGCATGCGGCGAAGTAGGAAGGACACCCTCACTCGGTCACCGAGAACGGGCGTTTGACCTGGACATTGATGAGACGGTCGGGAAAGACGCGGGTCTCCCAGAGGGGAACGGCGATCTCCTGGCGACCATAGCGGGTATTGATGCTTGCCTGGGTGACGCGCTCGATCGAACCCGGCGCCTCGATGAGGCGCTCGTTCTGGTCGATCAGGGCATTGGCGCGTTCGACGATGGCGATGTACAGCCCGTCGGGTCGCCGGAAGGCCCGCAGCGCGTCGAGGTAGGTGCTGAAACTGCGGAGGTCGGTCGTCGACAGTGTGGCGGCCTGGCCGGTGGACCGGTCGAGATCCCGCCCATTCAGCACCACGAGTTCCAGATTCTTGCCGATCCACGCGGCGGGTACAACGAGTTCGACCTGCTGACGCAAGGGACCTCCCTGATGGTCGCGTCCGCTCAGATCGACCGTGAGCCGGTCGCCGGCACGGGCCCGTGTCGCCGACGGCTGGACCTGATCGAGGTAGGCCACGGGCCGGCGGGCGAGGGGCGAAATACGCACCTCGATCGATTCGGGGAAAGTCTTCTCAAAGGGATTTTGCAGGCAGGCGTTGAGGCGCTGGAGGAACTCCTCAAGACCGGCGGCAAATCCCTGGGGACCGGCGTACAGCATTTCAGTTTCGAAGGGGCGCTCGTTCGGATACACGACGCGGGTGGCGACCCGGAACCCCTCGGTGAACCCGGCATCGTTCGATCCCTGGATGGCCTGCGTGACGCCCATGGCCGTGACCATGGGGGCGAGCTGGGCATGCTTCACGATGGAAAAGCGGAGGGTGCGGCGCGGCGTTGCGACTTCCACCGGGATCATGGCCGGTCCGGCCCCAAGTTCACCGGCGACGGCGGAGAGCCGGTCTTGCAGAAGCGTTCCGATCACGGGTCCCGTGTTGGAGACCTTCATTGAGTTGAGATTTGACGGCAGGATGGCGACGATTTCCGCGGCGCAGAGTGGCAGAGCGACATCCCCGATTCCGAGCATGGGATGACCGAAGGCAGTGACCCGGTGGCCATCGACCCGGGAAACGGTGCCCGTGCCGGCGATGGTGATGTCACCGATGGCAAGTGCGACGGCGATTGCGCCGCCCGGCTGAAGAGGCGCCGGCACCGGAGCTGCTCCGGGGTCGGAAACCGCGGCGTGGAGTGCACCCGGAGCGCCAGAACCGCCCAGCGCAACCGTCGTCAGGCCCAGTTCCCGCAGTCGCGGGGCGAAGAGGTCAGCGACTCCCGGACTGAGTCCCGACAGGGCAAACACGGGAGTCAGGGCCTGAAAATCGGTTTCGTTCGCGGTGCGTGGGCGCGGGGACAGCTCCGCCTGATCCAACGGCACCGGGGCGATGGGCACCCCGGAGAGTTTCCCTGTGACCTCCTCCAGATCCGCCACCGGAGTGAAGCCGGCGTAGCGCACGGTCTCAAACCGCTGGACTTGGTAGCTCAGCGCACCGGCAATACGACCTCCGATGTAAAGTGGGCTGCCGCTCATCCCGGCGACGGCACCCATCCCCTGGACCCGTGGGTCCGTCAGTCGGCAGAGGATCAGCGCCTTGCCGGGCCCGAGGGCATTGCGGATAACGCCAGTGACCTCCACCTCAAAGGGCTCGGGCGTGACACCCTGAAACACCGTCCACACCTCACCCTTCATACCCGGCGCGAGCTCCGCGAGCGCGAGGGGTGACGCGTCCATTGGCTGGCTGGCGCTCCAGGCGTGCGGAACAACGGCGAGCAACGTCGCCAGCGCACAGGCCTTGGCGCGGGCGAGCCGGTTTGGACACCGAGCTGCTGGCGCGGACGGGGTGAAGAACGGCAGTGGGTCCATGGGCTAGAGTGAACGAATCGCGTCACTCATGTGCGTGCAGGCCTGGTCGATGGACGCGCCGGCATGGGCCGTCGAGAGGAAGCAAGCCTCGTAGGCGCTGGGCGGAAGGTAGACGCCCTTGGCGAGGCAGGCATGGAAAAACCGACCGAACAGTACTGCATCCGTCTTCAGAGCCGTGGCGTAGTCGCGAATCGGATTCGCAGCAAAGTAGAGACAGAACATGGATCCCGTTTGGGGAACCTGGGCGGGCAGTCCTTTGGCTCGGGTGGCGGCGATCAGCGTGTCGCGAATCTGGCGACCCATGGTCGCGAGGCGTTCGTAAGGGTTCTCCTCCTCCAGCAGTCTGAGGGCCGCAATCCCCGCCGCCATCGCCAGGGGATTTCCGCTTAGGGTTCCGGCCTGATAGACCGGTCCGACGGGCGCGAGCATGTCCATCACGTCCGTGCGTCCGCCGAACGCGCCGACCGGGAGTCCTCCGCCGATGATCTTGCCGAGGGTCGTGAGGTCCGGTTTCACGCCTACCAACTCCTGTACGCCGCCTTTGGCGAGACGGAAACCGGTCATGACCTCGTCGAAGATGAGCAATGCTCCATGCTCGGTGCAGAGGCGTCGCAGGCTCGCGAGGTAGCCTGGCTCGGGAAGGATGAGACCGACATTGGCTGGGTAGGGCTCAACGATGATGCAGGCGATCTGTCCCGGGTGCGCCAAGAACGCAGCCTCCACCGCGGCTGCATCATTGTAGGGAAGCACCAGCGTCTCACGGGCAAACGACGCGGGCACCCCTGCACTGTCCGGGTTCCCATGGGTCAAGGCTCCGGAACCCGCCTTGATCAGAAGCGAATCGGAATGACCGTGATAGCAGCCGGAGAACTTGATGATCTTGTCGCGCCGGGTGAATCCCCGCGCGAGCCGGATGGCGGACATCGTGGCCTCGGTCCCGCTGTTGCACATGCGCACCTTCTGGATGGAGGGCACGAACCGCACGATCAACTCGGCCATCTCCACTTCGTAAGGATTGGGGGTGCCGAACGAGGTGCCGTTTTCCAGGGCAGAGGCAATGGCGGCCTTGATGCGCGGATGGTTGTGTCCGTGGATTGCGGGACCCCAGGTGCAGACGAAGTCGATGAGGTGCCGGTCGTCAGCCGTCGTGATCGTCGCGCCCTGGGCGGATTTGACGAAGAAGGGTGCCCCTCCGACGGAACGGAAGGCGCGGACCGGAGAGTTTACACCGCCCGGGATGAGTTCCCGGGCACGGGCGAAGAGTTGTTCTGAAGTCATGTCGAAGAAAGGGTTGGCCGGCCATGCGGAAGAAGAAACCACGGATGGACACGAATGGACGCGGATGCCAACGAGGAAGCCACGACGCACCGGATACACGCGGAGGTGCAGCTTCGGGTCCGCCTTCCCTCCGGGGCACTGACCTCGACTGATCCGTGTCTATCCGTGTCCATCTGTGGTTCAAGGACTGGGCTGCGACCTAGGAAACGTACTTCTGCACGATGGGAATGCGCCGGCCGACTCCGAAGGCGAGCGGAGTGATCTTCAATCCGGGCGCGGCCTGCTTTCGTTTGTATTCATTCAGGTCCACTTTGCGAACCACATCGTCCACCACCGCGCTGCTGAAACCTTGGGCAACGAGGTCCCGGCGAGACAGCCCTTCCTCGACATAGCCGCGCAGGATCGCATCGAGCACGTCGTAGGGCGGAAGACTGTCCTGATCAACCTGGCCCGGGCGCAGCTCGGCACTGGGAGGTTTGGAGATACTGTTGTCCGGGATGATCTCGCGGTCGCGATTGATCCAGCGGGAGAGGGCGTAAACCTGGGTCTTGAAGACGTCGCTGATCACGGCGAGACCGCCACACATGTCTCCGTAGAGGGTGCAGTAGCCGACCGCGACCTCGCTCTTGTTTCCGGTGGTGAGCAAGAGGGAACCGAACTTGTTGGACAGTGCCATCATGATGACACCCCGCACTCGTGCCTGGATGTTCTCCTCGGTGACGTCGCGTGGCCGTCCGGCGAAAACGCCGCTGAGTGCGGTTTCGCATGCGGCGACACAATCCGCGATGGCGATGGTCTCAAAACGGATACCCAGGTTGACGGCCAGCAGGCGGGCATCATCGCGGGAGTGCTGTGAAGAGATCGACGAGGGGAGGGAGACTCCAATGACCTGCTCCGGTCCGAAGGCGGCGGCGGCGAGCACGGCGACGACCGCGGAATCGATCCCCCCGGAGAGGGCGATCAGGGCGCGCTTGAAGCCGCATTTTTGCGCGTAGTCGCGCAGTCCCAAAACCAAGGCGTCGTAGATGTCAGCCATTTCCGCCTGACGAAAACTCGGGGCCAAGTTGGGGGCGAGAAGCGGGGAGTCCGGACTTCCCTGCAGCGGAATTGAGACCACCCGGTTTTCCTCCCTGAACGCGGCGAGGCCGGCCATGACGGTTCCGTTGGCTGTGGCCACAAGACTGCGGCCGTCAAACACCAGTTCGTCGTTTCCTCCGATCGCGTTCACATAGACCACGGGACAGCCGAGGATTTTCGCCGCGTCGGTGACCAAAGCCTGACGGACGTCGCTCTTTTCGTAATGCCACGGACTTGCCGAAAGATTGACCATGAGGTCGACCTTTTGGTCGCGGAGCCATTCCACCGGATCGAAATGGTAGAGGCGGCGTGGTGCGACCCGAGGGTGAGTCCAGATGTCTTCGCAGATGGTCACCCCGACTCGGACCGAACCGAAGGTGAGAATGACCGGGGTCGAGGCGGGCTCGAAATAGCGGTCCTCGTCGAAGACGTCGTAGGTGGGCAGCAGGCACTTTCGCGCGTAGGAGATCACCTTTCCGTTTTGGCAGAGGGCGGCGGAGTTGAAGAAGCGCCGTCCATCCGGTTCGGGGTTGTTTTCGACGGTGCCGACCAAGGCCGGGACGCGGCCGATACTGGCGGCGATGAGCTGGAGCGAGTCGGCGACATCACTCACGAAGCGTCGCTTGAACAGGAGATCTCTGGGTGGATAGCCACAGACGATCAGTTCGGGGAAAACCACCAGTTCGGCCCCTTCGGCCACCAGTTTTGCATAGGCCTGGAGAATTCGCTGCCGATTGCCGGCGAGATCTCCGACGGTGGTGTTGAGTTGGGCGAGGCCGATTCGCATGACGGCGTGGGTTCGTGGGCGTGCGGAGGTGGTGGAACGAACTACCATGAGACGTTTGACGAAAAGGACAACTCCCGAGGCTTGCGCCGCGGCAAACTCCTGCGGAGCGTGGGAGGGTATGCTGACCCGAGTTTCCCTTGCGCTGGTCTTTCTCGCTGTGGTCGCCGCCCGGGCGCAGTCCCCTGCGCGGCTTTCGTTGGAGGCGGCTCTGGCCACCGTGGATCGGGTCAACGTCAATGTTTTGCTCAGCCGGGAAGCCCTGGCCCAGGCGATGGAATCGGCCCTGCAGCAGAAGGCTGACCTGATCCCTTCCGTTTCGGCGTCCGTTCAGCAGCGGAGAAGCGTCTCGCCGGGTGTCTCCGCCACGTCCAAGACCGCCGGTTCACCTGCCAACAGCTCGGCCGCCCGGCTATCCGGGTCGTACCAGCTGCTCAGTCCCCAGCAGATACTGCAGTACCGGGCGGCCAGAGTTGGAGTGGCGGTGGCCGAGCTGGATGTGCAGCAGACGGTCCAGAGCGTGCTGGCGAGCGTGGCCCAGACGTTCTTTACGCACCTGCGCAATGTGAAACGCATCGATGTGCTCGATGCCAATATCGGGCGAGCCCGGGAACTGGTGCGGCTGGCCCGGAACCAAGTGGATGCAGGGGTGGCGACCCAGATCGACATCACGCGGGCCGAGTCGCAGCTTTCCCTGGCGGAGCAGGCGCGGCTGCAGCAGGCCACCGTGGTCTATCAAAGTGAATTGCTGCTCAAGCGTCTGCTTGATCTTGAAGCTCGCGGGACTCTGACTCTGGAGGATTTCGTGGTGCGACGGGTGGAGGAGTCTGAGTTTGCAGTGACGGATGAGAAGTCCCTGTTTGAACGGCGCGCCGACTACCTGCGCACCCAAAAGGCGCTGGAGCAGGTTCACGAGCAGTACAAGGCAGCGAAATCCGAGCAATACGGGTCGCTTTCCCTGTCCGGCGACTATGGGTTTCTCAATACGGAACTCTTCGACGGTGACGATCAGGTGGGTTGGTCGGCAGGCCTGGGTTACTCGGTCCCGGTGTTCGATGGCGGGCGGATCAAGACCAATCAGCGCCAGTTGATGTCGCAAATCCGATCCCAGGAGTATCGGCTGCGTCAGGTCGAGTTGCTGATCTCAAGTGAAATGCGCCTGGCTCACCAGGACGCGCGTTCAAGGTTTGCCCAGGTGGGGGTTGCGGAAAAGAGCCTGCAGTTGTCCGAGGAGGAACTGCAACTGGCCCAGCGGCGGTTTGAACAGGGTGTGGCTGACAACCGGGAGATCATTGATGCGCAAAACCGACTGGCCCAGGCCAGCGACAACCTCAACGAAGCGATCTACCTCTACAACCTGAGCCGGGTGGAGCTGGCGCGGGCACGCGGCGACGTCCGCGGCGTGGTGGGTGAACGGCAGTAGAACGGAGCCCGGGTTGTTTTCACCGGGCGCTACTCCCGAAGCGACGTATCGAGAATCAACGTGACCGGCCCGTCATTGACGGAGGCAACCTGCATATGCGCCCCAAACCGGCCTTCCGCGACGGGCAGCGCGGTGGTCGCAGCGAGGTGGCGCACAAACTGATCGTAGAGGTCGCGGGCGAGACCGGGGTCGGCCGCGGCATTGAAGGAAGGGCGGGTACCTTTGCGCGTGCTGGCGAACAAGGTGAACTGACTGACCACCAGAAATGCTCCTCGGACGTCGAGCACGGAGCGATTCATCGCGCCCGCGTCGTCCGGAAAAATGCGCAGCGACGCCAGCTTCTTCACCAGCCAGTCGATCTCCATCGGCGTGTCGGTCGGGGCGACCGCGACCAGGATGAGCAAACCGCGTTCGATCTGGCCGACCACCGTCTGGTCGACCGTGACGCTGGCGGAGGAGACTCGCTGCACGATGACACGCATCGCGCAAGTCAGTCAGACCGGGCGGGAAGGTCCACGCTGAATGCGCGGACCCTTCACGCGCCTCAGCCGGTCACCACGTGAAAAAGTCGCCGCGGTGGAACTCGGTCGTGGTCGGCGTCCAGGCCGGGGGGCGGCGGGCAAGGTCCTGGTCGAAATCGAGCACCCGCTCGTCCGGCACGTAGTACACGCGGTCGTCATTGGTGACGGTTCCGTCCGGATCGACGCCAATGGGCTGGCTGGGGCTCTTGAACACCGAATTCATGTACTTGGAGGTGAACAGCTGTCCCATCGATCCCTTGATCGAGATGCGGTAGCCGCTCCAATCCTCCATCAGGCGCACCAGATTCTGCACGCCGCCGCTGTTGACGGGCGGAGAGGCGGAGGAGGGGGTGTTGCCGGTCAGGATCGCAGAATTGATGGTCATCGAGGTGCTCGTGCCGGCGGGAGTCGCGCGGCGGACGTCGATGGTGCCGGTTGCGTTGTCATCGTTCCAGCCCTCGGATAGGAGCGTGACGGCGTCACCCATCAACGCGGCCGGATTCGTCCGCGTGCCGGTGTCGTCGGAGATCTCGGTCGTATTGTAGTCGCCTTGGACATACAGCGCGTTGTTGGAAACGACCGCGAAGCCCTTGGGTTGCCCCGAGACGTCGGAGAGGTTCGGGGTGGTTTCGGCGTTCTTCAGTCGGATTCCGGAACCGTCCCCGGGTCCGCGGGTGCCGGCCGTCTCGTCGTGGATGTAGACCACGCCGTTGTAGGCGGAGGTGAGGGTAGAGAGTGTCTCCAAGGCGGTCTTGAGGGCGCCGACATCCAGCGTCGTCGTCTTGATCGAGCGTCCTTCGCGTTTGTCGTAGAGGTCTTTGCGGCGTTCGGCGACCGGGATGATGTCGTCGATGTTGCTCGCGACCGTGGCGTTGTAGGCCGTGGGATTGGACGGATTGCCGACATTGACGGTGACCGAGCCGTCCGGCGCCTCGCCGATTGTCACGATGATGCCGGCGCGATTGTACATGCGGCGCGAGGCCACGGTCGGGTCTTCCGGAATTGCGGTGCCGTCGGCTTCCTTCGGCGGGGGAGCGATGATCGACCGGTAGACTTCGTTGGCATCCGGGTCCCCTGCGGCGTTTTGGTAGGCGTCGGGATAATCCGTCATGGCTTTGACGATATTGACGCCACCGACGAAGTTTTCCGGCGACGACAATTTCTCCACCTGGTTTGCCCGAGCTTCGGCTTGATCCGGCACGTCTGTGTCGTGGGGATTCGGATCAAAAATGGGTGTGTGCAAGGTCGAGGTGCCGGGTGCGCCAGGCTTGCGCATGGTGGTACCGCTGGTGGTGTCGCTGGCGCCATTGAACTGGTTGAAGACGCTCAACTGGTCGGTGATGATGATATCGACGCCGGCCTGGGCTCCGATGTAGGCGCTGCCATTGGTCGAGACAGGTCCGTTGATGACCATGTCGCTGCCCGATGCCAGTTCGAGGTCGTCCTGATAGAACACGCTGTACTGGAGAATGGACGTCTCCGAACGAACGAAGCGGCGACCGGCCCGGTATTCGATGACGCCGAAGATGGGATCGACCTTCTTCGCCTTGACCCTGGCTGTGAAGTAGTAGTTGCGTCCCGTTTTGGTGGTGCCCGGTTTTTGACCCGTGGCGCTGCCGTCCGAGGTGCCGGGAATGGAATAGAACTCGACGTTGCGTGAAACTGTCCAGCCGTCGTCACTGATCGTCGACGAGAAGGGGGTTTGGTCGGTTGTAAGGTTGCTGACGCAGTAGCCGTCGGTGACCATCTCGGAGGCCACGGACGTGGACGGCGTGCCGTTGTTGACCTCCGCGATCCATCGATAGAAGAGGTACTCCATCTCACTTTCGGCGACCAGCTTGGCCTTCTCCACGCGCGTCTGGCGCACCGAGTTGCGATGAGTGTTCGAACTGTAGCGCATGATGCTCTCCAAAAGGACGGAGAGCACCACCACCACCAGGATCACCGCGATCAATACACTACCGCGGTGATCGTGTTGCCGGAGACGGGTTGGGTTCATGGTAGGCAGATCTCAACTATCAGGACGCGGCGTCGGGCGCGGTGTGGGCGTCGGCGTCGGACGCGGGGTCGGCGTAGGTGTCGGAGTGGGCGTCGGCGTCGGAGTCGGCGTCGGCGAAGGAGTGGGCGTCGGCGTGGGAGTCGGCGTCGGCGTAGGCGTCGGAGTGGGCGTCGGCGTAGGTGTCGGAGTCGGCGAAGGTGTTGGCGTCGGCGTCGGCGTCGGAGTGGGCGTCGGTGTGGGAGTCGGCGTCGGCGTTGGCGTGGGAGTTGGAGTGGGCGTCGGGCGCGGCGTCGGCGTGGGCGTCGGGGACGGCGTGGGTGTGGGCGTCGGCGTGGGAGTCGGACGCGGCGTGGGGGTCGGCGACGGTGTCGGAGTCGGCGACGGCGTCGGAGTGGGCGTCGGACGCGGTGTGGGCGTCGGCGTCGGGGACGGCGTGGGTGTGGGCGTCGGCGTGGGTGTCGGGCGAGGAGTGGGCGTCGGAGACGGCGTAGGTGTGGGCGTGGGGCGCGGCGTCGGAGTGGGCGTCGGCGTCGGACGTGGCGTGGGCGTCGGAGTCGGCGTCGGCGTCGGACGGCCCGTGGGGGTGGGAGTGGGCGTCGGAGTCGGCGTCGGGCGCGGCGTGGGAGTCGGAGTGGGCGTCGGACGCGGAGTGGGCGTTGGCGTCGGAGTGGGCGTCGGGCGCGTCGTGGGCGTCGGAGTGGGAGTCGGCGTGGGAGTCGGACGCGGCGTGGGGGTCGGAGTCGGCGTTGGCGTGGGACGCGAGGTCGGAGTCGGAGTGGGCGTCGGCGTGGGAGTCGGACGCGGCGTGGGGGTCGGCGAAGGCGTCGGAGTCGGCGAAGGCGTCGGGGTCGGCGTCGGAGAAGGGGTGGGCGTCGGAGTCGGACGCGGCGTAGGCGTGGGCGTCGGGCTCGGCGTGGGCGACGGGGTGGGCGTCGGAGTCGGGGTCGGCGTCGGGGTCGGAGTAGGCGTCGGCGGCGGCGGCGACGTCGGGGTGGGCGTAGGAGTCGGAGACGGCGTGGGCGTGGGAGTCGGCGACGGGGTGGGCGTCGGCGACGGCGTCGGAGTCGGCGAAGGCGTGGGCTCCGGCGTGGGTGTCGGAGTCGGCGTGGGCAGCGGGGTCGGGGACGGAGTGGGAGTCGGGGAAGGGCTGTAGTTAAGACTGTACGACACGCCCGACTTGTTCACGAGCAACCCGGCCACGGCATTCTTGGTGTAGAAGTCCTTCTGGCCGGTTTGAATCTGGACCTTGTTGGTGTCTGCGGTGGCGAGAAGCAGGGTGAAGTCGACAAAGTACTTGTCCGAGAAGGCAGCGCCCGTCGCCACTTTCTTGAAAGGGAACTGGCTTGCCACCACGGGAGCAGCCAGGACCTTGGCGGCACCGTCGGGGAATGTCTCATACCATACGAATGCCGGTGCGCCGTCGACCACCTCGGTTGCGTAGGCGCGTTCGCGCAGGATGGTGGCGATTTGGTTGGCCTGGACGTCGTCGGTCTTGCCGGAAAGGGCGTTGATGGTGCCTTCGAGCGTGAGCGTGACAGTGCCGTGGCTCACAGCGCCGCGGGTGTCGCTGACGCCGACAATGCGGCCGCCCGCGCCGTCGTTGAGGCGCGGGGTGCCCAGCACGAGGTAGTCACCGACCTGGGGTTTGGTGTCGATGGGCAGATCGACTTCAATTTCATCCGAGGTGTTGAGGGTGTAGGCAGTGGTGCCCGGCAGCCCGAGGTTGACCCGGTAGGTGATGCGGGAGTACGCGGTGGTGTCTGCGTTGGGGACCTGGAAGTTGGTGGAGGTGAGATCTCCGGAGAGCGACATCTCCTTGCTGATGTGGTCGAAGGAGAAGCGTCCCTTGACATTGACCGCGTTGAGATTCGTGACCTTCTTGGTGGCGACGTTTCCGCTGACCAAAAACATGGTCACGGCGACAAGGAGCAGTGCGCCCACGCCCAGGGTCATGAGGACCTCGATCAGGGTGAAGGCCTGCCAGGCCTTGCGAGTGCGGCTCCGCACCTGACGCCAGCGGTGTAGAAGGTGGCTCATGGGACGCGTCGGACGAGGCTGAGATTCTGTTCCAACGGTTTGCCGTTGTACGTGTAGGTGATGCGGAAATCACCCCGAAGGAGGAGGCCGGCGGTGGAGGCGGGCGGGGTTGATGCCGCGGTGCCGGACGACGAAAGGTAGGTGACACTGCGTGTCACCACCGCGTCGGTGATGAGCGAACCGGTCGAAGTGCCCAGCGTCACATTGAGGCCGGTGCTTCCGCCTGTCGCGCCCTGCCAGGTGAGGCCGGTGCCCGTCGCCGCGGTCGTCGGCTGGAACATGGGATTCAGTGAGCCGTCGGAGGCCTCGGCCTTCTGGATGAGAAACTCGTCGCCGATCGACTTGATGATGTAGCGGGCATGGTCCCGGTACCGCGTGTGCGCGGAGAGACGATACGCATACATCAGTCCGCTGAAGATGCCGATGACCAGAAAGAGGAGCAGCACGGTGGCCACGATGGCCTCGATCATGGTGAAACCCGCGTCGCGTCGCTGCCAGCGATGTCCCTTCCAGGGGCGGCCGATCCGCATGGAGACGTCGCCCTCCGCAGCCGCCAGTTCAGGGGTGCGGCGGGAGCGCGAACGGCCGGTCGTAGTGCCGGTCGTCTTCGCAAAGTGGGACTTGGAGATGGTTTTCAAGCGCGCAGGGAACCTGTGTTCTCTACGGTTTTTGTGCGCCCCGGCTGAAAGGCTGACAATGGCAAACCCGGTCAAAACATTGTAAGAGTGGGAGGTACAACCCTAGGGTGATTCGCTACTTAAACGGCTTGTGTCCGACCGGGAATTGTGAGCGCCTGAAGGCAGGATCGCGCTGCACCGCGGCAGGCGGCGTGCCGATCTGTACCACCCATGCAACACCTCGGACTGCTTTTCACGCTGGCCCTCATCCTGATCAATTTCTGGGGCGTGACACTCGTAACCGGGCTGGTGTGGAAGAACCGGTGGCTGGCGCTGGCCGCGGGACCCTGGCTGGCCACGACGGCCTTTTACGCGGTGGAGAGCTATCACGGGCTGGGTGATCTGCGTGGTATCGGGCTTCTAGGGACTATTACCTCCCTCGGACTGGTGATTTTGAGTGCCATGCATCGTGTCCCGGCCTGGCTGCCGGAGCGCTGGACCGGCCGGCTGGCCTCCTGGCGGGCGGAGTTTTCGCCCCGCCTGCTGCTTGAGCCCGGACTGGTTTTCGTCCTGGTGACGGGGTACGCGCTCCTCTGGCGCTTTGTCTACCCGAACATCGATGGTTCATCGGAGAAGCTGGCCGACTTTTCGTACATCTGCAGCTACTATTCCGGCGCGACGATTCCCGTGCCGGATGCCTGGCTGCATCCGTATCTATCGACGCAGTACTACAGTTTTCAGCACTATGCCGCCGCGCTGCTCGGCCGGGCGCTCGGGCTTCCCCCGGGATCGGCTTACAACCTTGGCTTCTGTGTCCTGATCGGGCTCGGGGGTGCGACCTTCGCGGGAGGCGTCTGGCTGGCGTGCACCCGACGCTGGATACGCTGGGCGATCCTGGCGGGTTTCGTGGTGGGCGGATCCGGCCTGTCCGGACTGGTTCACCTGGTTGACCGCAATCCCAGCCCCTGGAGCAGCATGCGCTTCATCGGCAGCGCGCCGCTTGACCGTGAACCCCTCGGATCCCTGCTCAAGGCCTACCAGGAGAAGTACCCGCGCATGGAGCTTCCCGGTGAGCCCTTCTCCTATTCCATCTACCTGGGCGACTATCATGCCCCCTTGTCGAGCTACCTGCTGGTCGGCCTCTCGGTCATTGCGATGCTCCTCTGGCAGCGCGACCAGCGCCGGCGTTATGCGGCCATCGTGGGCGCCACGCTGACCTGGACGCTTCTTGCCAACACCTGGAGCCTCCCGCTGCAGGCGATCGGTGTCGCGGCGTGGGCATTGCGAAACCACCGCGACTACCGGGCGCTGGTGCCCTGGCTGGCGGTGGGGGCGGCGTCCGTGTGGCTCGCGGCGTGGGTCTACCTTTCCGCGTTTACCTCGGCGGCCAGCGGCTACGGCACGGCTCTGCGCCTTGTACCCTGGGACGAGCACACTCCGCCGCTCCTGCTGCTGCTTTTCCTCCTGCCGACACTTGGGCTGGCGGTGCTCGGGTGGATGTCGGGGGAGGCGGAGGGGCGGTGGCTGGGAAAGTTCTGGCTCCTGATGGTGGCCTTCTCGGAGTTCGTGTATGTGGATGACATCTACAGCGGCATGTACAACCGCTTCAACACCTCGTTGAAGTGGTGGCCGCTGATCGCGGCGGGAGCACTGCTCACCCTCGGGCCGATTGTGCTGGATCGCTGCGGACGACGCTGGGTGCGCAGTCTTGGGCTCGTGCTGTGCCTCTATCCCTGCAGCTTTGTCTATGATCTGGCCCTGAACTGGTGGGGCGGAAACAAGGAGGCGATGGGCAAGATCGAGGGCCACTATTTTCTGACCAAGGAGATGTTTCCCCGCGTCCTGATCAACCGCCTGAAGCAGGAACCGGCCGGCATTGTGATTGAACGGCCGACGAAGGACGCCTTCACCAATTCGGCCTGCCTGCCCCTGTTCGCCGGGCATGGCATGTGGCTGGGATGGCTGGGACACGAGCAGCTCTGGCGCGGATACCGCGAGGACCTTCCCCAGCGTCAGCAACGATTGTTCGATTTCTACAACGGAGACATGCAGGATCCACTCCCCTGGCTGCAGGGGCAGGGCATTGACTATGTGCTTTGGTACCAGGAGGCGGACTCCACGGAGCTGTGGCGCAAGTTGAACGAGAAACTCGCCCCGGGCTATACGTGGGTTGAGCTCTTCACTCACGAGTTCGAAAACGGCCGCAAACTCGGCTATTGGAAAGTCCCATCCCGCGGCGGGGTCCCGGCGATCCGGTGATCGGTCACCGGCCGGTGACGTCCCGCGTCCGCCATGCTCTCCCTGCTTTCCCTCGCGTTCACCCTCGCCCTCCTCCTGGCGAATGTGTGGGGGATGACCCTGGCGGTGGGGATGGTCTGGCGCTGCCGCTGGGTCGCGCTGGTGGCCGCGCCCTGGGT
>JAEUGZ010000143.1 GCA_016794725.1 Opitutaceae bacterium
CAACTCGAAAGCAGGAACGCTCCATTGCCGACAAAGTGCTCCGGGCGGGTCCAGCGGTTGCCGGGACGATCGGCGGGGCCCACCCGCTCAATCACGTCCATCGGAACCGGCAACCATTCCACCCGCGTCATCAGGTTGAGCAGGAAGGGTGCGGGTTGGTGCAAGGTCAGTTGCAGCGTGTGGGGATCGAGCGCCTTGAATCCGGTTTGGGAAAAGTCGCGGAGGGCGCCGCGATGATAGGCTTCGGCGCCGGCGACGTAGTAGAAGTGGTCGGCGTAAGGGGCGCCAAACGAAGGGGTGAGGAGACGGCGGTAAGAACGCACGAAGTCGGTGGCGGTGACGGCGGCGCCGGTCGTCCAGCGGGCGTCGGCGCGCAGGTGAAACGTGTAGACGAGGCCGTCCGGCGAGATCTCCCAGGACTTCGCCACTCCCGGGGTCACGTCCATATCGGTCCCGGAGCAGACCAACCCCTCCAGCAGGGCGCGCAGGATCCGGGCCTCGTACACCCCGGTCACCGACTGGGGATCGAGGTCCTGCGGATCCACCGCATTCCCGAAGTGGAGGACCTTTGGCGGTGTGGCGGCCGGCGACACGGACGCGCCGAAAGCGCAAACCAGGAGCAGGCCAGGCCAGACGAGACGGCGGGACGGACGACGGGTGGAGAGCATCGTGGGGGAGGCTGCGAGCGGCGTTACACGGTGACGCTGCGGCCGTCGACACCGGACCAGCACAATCGGTGCCGCAATGCCCTTGGCGGACGACGCCAGTGGTTTGCTCCAATCGCAAACTATGTATTTTATTTGTATTTTATCTGTCTGATTTTAAGTTGCAGCCGTTCTCGATCTCCGGTGCCGTAGCCGGACGGGCCTGCGCCGGTGCAGGCCGAGGTTTATCGAATTCTCCCATGCGTACCCCTGGTTTTCTTCGACTTGTCCCGCTCCTGCTGGCCGGTGTTGTCGCGGGGTTTGGTCAGGCGGCTTCCGCGATCTCACCGGAGCAGCTCAAGGCGTGGCTCAAGCAGTATCCCGATGCGGACACCAACAAGGATGGTGTTTTGTCGGAGGAGGAGGCGCATGCCTACTATGCCCGGATGCAGGCGGCGGCGAGCAAGGCTCCACCGCCCACCTTGGAAAATGTGCCCTATGGACCGAAGCCGCGCCAGGTGTTTGACCTGTGGAGGGCGCCGGGTGACCGACCGACCGGCCTGGTGATCTACTTTTATGGCGGGGGTTTTGTTTCGGGTGACAAGGCGGCGGTGCGATCCATGCGCCTTGTGCCGCAGTGCCTCGCCGCCGGGGTGTCGGTGGCGTCGGTGAACTCCCGGTTCCTTTCCTCTGAAGTGTCGCTGCGGGATGTCCTGGGTGATGCGGCGCGGGCGGTGCAGTTCCTGCGCTCGCGGGCGGAGGAGTACCACCTCGACAAGACCCGGTTTGCCGCCTGCGGGAATTCGGCCGGGGCGGGGACCTCCCTCTGGCTGGCCTTTCACGAGGACCTGGCGGACCCGGCGAATGTCGATCCCGTCCTGCGGGAGTCGACCCGGCTGGTGGGAGCAGTGTCATGGGATGGGCAATACACCTACGACCTGCCGCAGTGGGGCGGGCAATTAGGCGAGGAGAACCGCCGGCGGTTTGGCGGCATCTATAACTCACCGGGCCTCTATGGACTGAAGACGGAGGCTGAATTGATGGGTCCGATTGGACAAAGACTCCGGGCCGAGTGTGACTTTTACGCCATGATTTCCCCGGACGATCCGCCGGTGTATGTCGGGTGCGGGCTGCCCAACGCCGATCTGACCAATGTGAACCAGTACCTCCATCACCCGCGTCACTCGCTGCTGGTGGTGGAACGGTGTCGCAGTGTGGGAGTGCCAGTGGTGGCGAAGATTCCGGCGTTGAAGGTCATGCCGGCAGAGGGAGAGCCGGCGCACGGCGAGCCGTTTCTCTTCAAAGTTTTGGCGGTGGCGGCGAAACCGGCGGCGCCGGTCCGGTGAGCACCGTTACGACGAGCGTCGCTCCGTGGTTGCGACTGGGCGTCGGATTGATCCCCGGTGTAACCCTCGCCTTCAGCGCGAAGTCGGGGACCCCGCGGGGATTGGCATCGCGATCACATGACGGAGGACAGAGGCGGGACCGATGGGTCCCGTCGCGGCCTCGGCGAGGCCACCTCCAACGGAGAGGGGGCCTTGTGAACGCCTGGATCCGCCTTGGCTGAATAATCGAGAATGAACACAACCTCTCCTTCGCGCCCGACGAACCTGCCGCGCTGGCGGGGGTTCAATCTCTGCGAGATGTTTGTGACGCGGGACGATCCGCGTTGGCCGGAGATGACGCCGAGCCCCCGCGGTCGTTTCGTGGAAGATCACTTTCGCTGGATTGCCGATTGGGGCTTCGACTTTGTTCGTCTGCCGTTGAGTTACCGGTGGTGGAGCTCCCCGGCCGCGCCCATGGAAATCGATGAAGCGGCCTTCGCTCCCATCGATGAGGCCGTGGCTTGGGCCCAGCGCCATCGCCTGCACCTGTCGATCAATCTGCATCACGCCCCGGGCTACTGCATCAACGAGGGCCTGTGTGATGAGTTCATGGAACCCGAGCCGTTTGTGCTGTGGAGAGATCCGGCTGCTCTGGACTGCCTGATCCGGCATTGGACTTTCATCGCGCGCCGCTACCGCGGTGTGTCCCGCGAGGCCCTTTCGTTTGACCTGATCAACGAGCCGGCCCGCTGCACGCGGGAGGAGTTTGGCCGGGTCCACCGGGCCGTGGTGAAGGCGGTGCGGGCGGTCAACCCGGACCGCCTGGTGATCATTGATGGTTTCCGCTGGGGCAGCGATCCCTCGCCGGAGCTGGTGGACCTGGACGTGGTGCAGAGCTGCCGTGGCTATCAGCCAGGTGAACTCACGCATCACCTCGCGTGGTGGGCCGGTAACCACACGACTCCCCCGGCCTGGCCGCAGACGCGGGATGGGCGGGTGCTGCTGGATCGAGAAGGGCTGGCGCGGCTCTACGATCCGTGGGTTGCGCTGCAGCAGCGCGGGGTGGCGGTGCACTGCGGCGAGTGCGGGTGTCACTCGTGCACGCCCCATCCCGTGTTTCTGGCCTGGCTGGATGACCTCCTCGGCCTACTGGCGGAGCGCAGGATCGGCTGGGCGCTGTGGAATTTCTGCGGGTCGTTTGGTGTGCTCGACTCCGGACGCGCGGATGTGGCCTATGAGGACTGGCGGGGACACCGGCTGGATCGAACGCTGTTGCGGCTGCTCCAGCGACACTGAGGCGACGGCGTTCGCGCTGGTGATTACGCGTCGCGGAAACCAGAACGGTCGGGCGCGGTGGCTCGTGGACCGTTCCCCGGCGTCGACGGAGCGACGCCCTCCATTCGAGCCCGTTAAGATTCAACCATCGGTATGGACGGATCCTCCATAGTCCGTGGCCTCAACGAGGCCGCCAACAACCGGGCACCCGCAGGGTTCTCTGATGGAGGGCGCCGCTCCGACGGCGCCGGATACGCGTCGCGGAAACCAGAACGGTCGGGCGCGGTGGCTCGTGGACCGTTCCCCGGCGTTGACGGAGCAACGCCCTCCATTCGAGCCCGCTAACATTCAGACATCGATATGGACGGAACCACCGTAGGCCGCGGCCTCAACGAGGCCGCCAACAACCGGGCACCCGCAGGGTTCTCTGCACTAATGGAGGGCGGGAATCTTCATGCCCTCCGATGGGCGAGGAGCTGGGAGTGGGTGGTCGGGAAGTGCGTCGCGGGCCGGGACCAAGGCAGCCCCAGTTCACTGGGCAGGCGGCCTTCGCGCACGACCCGGCGCAGGTCCGCTTCCAGAGGGTTGGCAGGCCGGTTGGGAGGAGCGGAGTGGCCTGGCTCGTCGGGCGCGAGTTCAGGAGCGTCGTGGATGGGGCAGCCGGCGTGCAGATCGAGGATGCAGGCGGAGTGCACGGCGGCGAGGCGGGCCGAGCAGAGCAGGGCAGCATTCCCCTGCAGGCGCGTCAACAGATTCGAAAACAGGGCCATCCGGGCGTGCGCGGCGTCGCGTAGTGGCAAGGTCTGCCGGGCATGGCCGGCGGTTTCGATGTGGATCTCCCGGCCGGCGTGCCACTCAATTGCGCCCCGATCGCCCTCCATCCGTACCAGCGGGACGGATTCAACCGTGCCGCGGTGGGTGACTGCGGCGAGGATCTCGACTCCGCCCTGGGTTTTGAGACGCAGCGCTGCTGTGTCGAAACTCTCAATGTCCCGAGATCGGTAAAGTTCCCCCGCTCCCTCGATCAGCACCCCTGCAGCATCCAGCGTTTCGCCGGCAAAGAAGAGCGCCAGGAGGAAGTAGTGAGCGAGGGCGTTGTTGAGCGGTGAGTCCAGCACGGCTCCATCGGGCAGGCGGAGACGGCCGGCCCAGGCGTTGCGTTGGTAGTAGGCGTCGGGACGAGGCCAGAGGCCCAGGAGGTGAATGCGGCGGACCGTGCCGATCTCGCCCGCGAGCAAACGGCGCTTCACGCCGTAGGCATCGTCCGTGCAAAAATCGTGGTATCCCACCGCGAGAAAATGTCCGGGGGCCGGGCGCGCCTCGAGCAGACCGGTGACTTCATCCCAGGAGGCCGCCAGCGGTTTCTCGACCAGCACGCTGCCACCTGCGGCCAGGGCGGCGCGGGCCATGCTGGCGTGGAGGTGGATCGGAGTGGGCAGGCAGCACAGGTCGAAGCGACCTCGTTCAGCCAGCAGCCAGTCATCGAAGTGAGGGTAACGTCGGACCTGCGGTGACAATCCGGCAAGGTCGGCGGCAGAGGTCGATGGGATGGCGACGGCCGATTCGAGCCGGCATTGGCCGGAGCGGGCAAGGTCGTTGAGGATGCCGAGGTGCGCCTGCCCGTAGCCGCCCAGCCCGATCAAGGCGACTCGGAGCGGTGCGCGATGTTGAGGCGTGGGCGGATTGTCGGGTGTTTTCATGCGACCAGAACCATTTGAATTAGGGTTCCGCACCTGCGCAGGTGCGTCAACGTTGGCGCGATCCAAGTGCGGGTGTCGGGTGGAGGGCGTTCCCGCAGTAGTGGGATCGACGCCGCGGGACGAACCCTGCACCCCTACGTCGGTACGTTCTTGGTGAACGCAACGCGCAACCGGCGTCGTCGGAGCGACGCCCTCCATCAATCCAACGTACACCGAGGAGGTAGCCACCGTTTCATTTCTCAAAGTTGACGCTTATGGGTCGGCGACTCCGGCGGGAGGGGCGTTGCGTGAAACGATTGGAGAACGGACGCGGGACCGGTGGGTCCCGTCGCGGCCTCGGCGAGGCCACCTCCAACGGAGGCGCGGGCGGGGACGCAGGGTGGAAACAGATCGTCGATGCGGCGCTTGCCAGGGTAGCCGAGTTCGCAGGCGCGTGCACCCGACCGGGAGGACGGAATGTCATTTCGGCGGAGCGAGGGTCAGGCGCAGGAATTCCAGCATTTTTGCGTTCGCGCGGGCCGCTTGAGGGCGCGTGAAACCGTGGCCGCCACCCTCGATGATCAGCATGTCGTGGGGAACGCCCGCGGCGGTCAGGGTTCGGTTGAGCTGACGTGCCTGATCCACGGATACCACCGGGTCGGCGTCGCCCTGGATGATGAGCACCGGGGAGTCGCCTCGGCTGACATAGTTGACGGGGGAGAGCTGCTTCCAGATCGGGTCCGCCGGGTCGAGCGTGCCGGTCCAGTCCTCGATGACCTGGGCGCCACTTTTCTTGTAGTAAGCCTGAGTGATGGCTTCGGCGGCGGCCTGACGTTTGGCTTCCTCGGGGGTGAGTTCCTTGGGCGGGCGGTTGGATTTCAGTTTGGTGAAATCGGCGACCGAGTAGTAGCTGACCACGGCTTGAACGCGACTCGAGGCCTCGGACCATTCGCCTGGTCCTTCGAGTTCATCGTCGGGCGCGGTCAAGCCCAGCATCAGGGCGAGGTAGCCCCCGGCCGAGTCGCCGGCGGCGGCGATCCGGTCGGGATCGATGTTGAACTCGGCGGCATGGGTGCGGACAAAACGGACCGCGGTTTTGGCGTCGTGCACCTGGGCCGGCCACTTGTATTGCGGCGCGAAGCGGTAGCTCACGGTGATGCCGACGAAGCCCTTGGAGGCGAGAAACTTGATCTGCTCGTAGGCGTCCTGACGCCTTCCCGCCTGCCATCCGCCCCCGTGAAAGTAGACGACCGCGGGCAGCGGGCTGCCGGTGGCGAAGTTGGCAGGCAGCGCCAGATCGAGCTTCAGGTCTTCGCCGTCAATCTGACTGTAGGTGCGGTCTTTGAGGAACGATTCTACGGCGGGCTCCTGCCCGCGGAGCGGGACGAGGGCGGAAAGGGCGCAGAAGGCGGATGCGATGACAGGGCGGAGAGCGGCGGTCATGAAGGGGAAGGAGAAAGCGGATTCAGTGAGCGGATCGGCCGTGCGCCGGAACCGCGGTGGCGGTCGCAGCGGATTTGAGGGCGAGCGGATTCCAGCAGAACTGGGGTGGCAGGTCGATGCTGGTTGCGTGTCGCGTTTACCGAAAACGTTCGGACGGTGTCGTGCAGGGTTCGTCCCCCGGCGTCGACGGAGCGACGCCCTCCACCCGAGCCCATCTTGCGTAGCATCCGCCGAACGGAGGGCTCCACCTGTTTCTGGAGTTAACGCCATTGGGTCGGTGACCCCTCGGGGATGGGCGTGGCGTGCGCGACGCGGAGGAAGAGGAGTCCCCCGGCCTCGACGAGGCCGGCTCCAACGGGGATGGAATGCGCTGCTTCCCCTTTTTTAACTGACGCGACTGGTCGATCCAGCGGGGTTTGAACCGTTCCGTCCTAGAACCGGTAGGCGGCGCGGAAGGTGACGGATAACGGCTCGCCGCGGTAGAAGCTGATGAAGTAGCGCTCGTTGAAGACATTGTTCACCAGCACGCTCAGCCGCAGTTCGCCCTCTTGAATCGGCATCGTGTAGTCGAGTCCCGCGCGCACGTTCACGTAGGAGGGCGCAGTGACCTTGTAGGAGGAGAGATTGGGGATCTCCACGTCCGAGACATAGTTGGCGCCCAGACCCGCGCCCCAGCGGGTGCCCGGAAAGGTGTAGTGATTCCAGAGACTCAGCGTGTTCTTCGGAGAGTTCGGGCTGCGCTGACCCACGTAGTTGCCCTGGTTCGGGTCGCGGATCCGGCGTCCGTCGACCGTGGTGATGAAGGGAATCGCGTCGTTTTCGACCACCTTGGCGACCGGCAGCCAACCGGCGGTGAAGATGGCAGAGTAGTGTTTGGTCGGCTGCCAGGAGAGTTCCAGCTCGAAGCCGCGGCTGAGGCGCTCGCCGCCCGGGATGGACCAGGTGACGTTGTTATTGGTATCGGAATCTTTATTACGAGGATCGGCTTCGGTGCGAGCCACATCGGTGGTCCGGAAGGCGGCGTCGTTGAGACGGGAGGTTTCGAAGGCGGTAAATTGTCCCACCAAGGTACGCTCGAGCAGACCGAACTTGAAACCGACATCGTAGCCTACGCCGGTGACTGGCGGGTGGATGTTGGCGTCCTTCTCTGCCTGGGTGGCGCCGGCGCCGTTGACCAGGAAGATGTTGATGTTCGGGTCGAAGGATTTGCTGCGGCTGGCGAAGAAAACCAGGTTGGGCGTCACGTTCCAGGTCACACCCAGCGTGTTGATGTCCGTGAGATCGGCCTCGTTCTTGAACGGGATGTTCCGCACCTCGTACTCCTGGACCCGACCGCCGATCAGAATGCCGGCCTTGCGATTGAAGAACTCGGCGATGTGGCTCGCGTAGTAGGCATTCTCGTAGTTTTGCGCCCAGGCGGGAGGAACGACCTCACCGGGGTAGCGTTGGACAAAGCGCGTGATGTCGAGGTAAGGGTCCGTTCGCGGGTTGAAGCCGGCCGAGGGGAGGGTGGCGGTGGAGGCGCGGGGATCCTTGGCTACGCCCGGAGCCTGGTTGAGGGCGTAGAGCACACCGTTGATGTTGCGGTAGTAGTCCTTAAAATACTGACCGCCGATGTTGGTGGTATGGTGCGTCGGTCCAATGTCGTAGTCGAAGAGCGCGGAGATCGACATGGTGGTCGAGTCGTTCACGTCCTCGCGCACCTGGAAATTGGCGGCGCGCATGTTGCCGTCGGCGAGGATCTCGGTCAGCTGGATGTTGAGCCGCGGACGGTTGAGGTTGTACTTGGTGTAGCTGGCCTTGACGGCCACGTGCCGGTTGGGCGTCCAGAGGGCGTCACCGCCCCAGTTCTTGACGATCTTGCGGGCGTAGGTGCCGAGGGCGCTGGGATTGTAGTGCCAGCCGCGCGGAGTCAGGTCGCCCGAGAGCCCGGTGGCCCAGGTGGGGTAGACGCCGTCCTTGTTGTTCGGGTCGTTCCGATAGGCCTGCTGGGTCATGATGATCCAGTTGTTCAGGTTTTCCTTCCACTGGCCGCGCAGCAGGTCGGCGACGGCGGCGTCGGTCAACGAACCCAGATTATAGAAGGCCTTGGCCCAGCTGACCTGTTCGGGACGCGGATTGGCGTAGTCGAGGTAGTACTGCGGAGCGATGACGCTGTGGGCGATGGAGTTGCCCGTCTGCGAGCGGTTGGAGTACTCGTACTTGGCGTTGAGGCGAAGCGTGTCCGAGACCTTGTAGCTCAGGGCCCCGCGGACGAACTTCAGCTTGTCGTAGCCCTCGTCGATGAAGGAGCCGTTGTCCTGGTAGGTGCTGTCCAGGCGGTAGGTGAAGCGACCGTTCTTGTCGATTTTGCCCTGGGAGCCGAGGTCGACGGCCTTTTTACCATAGGAACCGACGGTGAACGTCAGCGACTGCTGGCGTATGGCCGATGGCGGGCGGGTTCCAAAGTTGAAGATGCCGCCCGGTTGGGCGCGTCCGAAGAAAAGTGTGGCGGGTCCCTTGATGACCTCGACGCGCGCCCCGGTCCGGACGATCGGCTCCGTGTAGTAGCGCACCCCATCCTGAGAGTAGTAACTGGTGGCCTGACCGCGGGCGTTGCCGGTGGAGCCCAAGCCGGTCGGGTCTGGCACCACGTAGGTGTTGGGCATGAACTGCGAGATTTCCGCGTAGCTGCTGAGGCCGGCGTCGCGGATGAAGTCCTCGGTCAGCACATTGATCGTGAGTGGCGTGTGCTCGACGTCACGATTGAAGCCGGTGGCGACCACCGAGTTGGTCGCGCGGTAGCCGGACTCGTCCGCTGTCACATCAAAGGGACTGAGCACCACCACCTCCTGATCCCCGCCCGGCGAGGGTGGGAGCACGGGAGCGGCGGCCGACTGGGCTGAGGCGGCCAAAGGAGAGGCGAGGGCGACTGCGAGGGCGATGCGGACGAGGCGAATGCCAGGAGATGCCGGGGGCAGGTGGGAATCGGACATGACGGGGTAGGGTTGGTGAGGACGCGACCGGGCGGGTGGGGGACGCGAGGGAACGAACGCAAGGGATCGTTTCGGTCTTTAGATTGTATGTTTTTTGTATCGTCAAGGTTTTTGTATTGTATTTTTTGATCCGACTAAAATACCGTGGAGTTCGCACTTGGCAGGAGTTCCCAACGGTCCCTTTTATCAACCCCTGCCGATTGCCTTCGTTTCTCCCTTCATGTCAGTCCTCCAGAACCAGGGCCCTCAAGCGCGCTCGCTCCGCACCCTCCGCAAATGGATCGCCGAGGGTAAACTGGCTGCGGGGGAACCTCTGCCCACGGAGCACAGCCTGATGGAGCTGCTCAAAGTCTCGCGCACAACGGTGCGAGCGGCGCTGAGCCAGCTGGAGGCGGAGGGGTTGATCCGCTCGGGGGAGAACCGGCGTCGGAGTGTTTGTGAGCCTCCGGGGTCCAAGCCGAACATCCTGGCGAACACAGTCGGGCTGCTCTCGCTGGCGGTGAGCATTCCCGAGCAGATCCAGAAGCGTCGGGTCAGTCCGGTCTGGGAGCGTTTCATCCAGGTGGGGGCGGTGGAGGCGCTGCAGCAGGCGGGGAAGGATTCGCTCACCGTGCAACTGGCGGGCGAACCTCAGGACCGCATCGCGCAATTCAGCGCGGATCGTCCCTATGGGTTGATTGTCCTGCACGACGGTTTGAAGGCGTCACCGGCCTGGAAGGCGATCGAAGGTCTCGGCCAGAGCGGCGTGCCGATCGTGGTGTACGGTTTTGGAGCGAACTATCCGAACTATGACACCCTGGCTTCGGATCATGCCGCCGGGTGTGCGGGGCTGACGCGTTTCCTGCTCAAGCGTGGGAGAAAGCGACTCCTGCGGGCGTGGACGGTGGAGAATCTTTCCCTGCCGCTGCCGGGATGGCTGGCGGAGCGCGATCGCGGGTTTGAGGAGGCGATGCGCGAGTCCGGTCTGCCGGTGCTGCCGGCGCTGCATGTGCCGATCAATTTGCGCGAGGAATTGTCGGAGGAGACCTTTGTGCTGCGGCGGCGCCTGCTGGCGGGGTTTCTCCTTGACCATGTGACCGGGCCGAACCGGGTGGATGCGTTGCTGGCGGCGAGCGACTCGGTCTATTTTCCGCTCGCGGCGGCCTGCCGGCAGCTCGGGCTCAAGCCAGGCGAGGACATCGACCTCGTGGGCTACGACAACAACTGGCGGGAGTCGGTTTACCGAACGTGGGAGCCGACCATTCCCCTGGCCACGGTCAACAAGAACAACCTTCACCTTGGCCACGAACTGGCCGACCTGCTGATCGCCCGGGCGGAGAAGCGTCTGGGCCCCAAGAAACAGCACCGGCTCATTGCGCCGGAGCTGATGATCATCGCCAGCTAGACGGTGAGGGGGGCGGAGCGACGGTCGGACCGGCCGTTGTCGCGGTATCGCCCCGATGGTGACGCGGAGCCTCAGCGCTTGACCTCGAGGACGAGCACCCAGTCGTGGCCGGACTCGCCCGGGGGAGGTGTGGGTGCGGGAACCGTGGCTTCGCCGCGGGCGTCACCCCGGAGCAGACCGAGTGGATGGGAGATGCCGGTGACCGGATCGAAGTGGCTGGCGGTATAGGTGGAGGTTCCCAGACCTCGCACGGTGATGGGTGCGGGCAGGGGCACGTAGATGATGCGCACGCGACCCTCGATTCCGGCGGCCTGCGGACCATAGAACTCGGGGCTGCCGGGGGGCGGGGTCTGCGCGAGAGGCGACGGCGCGGCGAACTCGGCCCATTCCGGGTGAGGCGTGAACGTCTGCCAGGCGTGGCGCTGGAGGAGTTTCGCGGCCGATGCGACCTGGGTGGAACCCGGGAGATTCATGGCGTCGTCCCAGGCGATGATCCCGTACCCCGTGCTGCCGGGTTTGTGATTGGGTGAGGGTCCATGCGGCTGTCCGCGACGGTTGACCTGCCAGACGCCGTTGCCGCCGTAGGTGTGGCCCATGGCGCCGTTGAGCAGGCAGAGCCAGGCCATCTGCCGCGTCCATTCGGTGGGCAGGGTGTCATTGAGCATTTCGTAGGCGGGTTCGCCGTTGATCACCGGCATGACGGGTGTATCCGCATAGGACTCACGCACGGTGCGGACGGTGGGGGCCACGGCCTTGCGCTGGCCGTGAGGCGTCTGGAGGAGGTCGAAGTCCAGCAGGGAAACATCGTTGATGGCATTGCGCGCGCTCAGCCGCCCCAGGCCGGTGGGGTGGATCGTGATCAGGCGATGGTAGGGATCGAGTTCGCGGAGGAAGCGGGCGACCTCGGTCCAGCCCTTGACCTGCTCGCGGTCGTCAAAGGGAAATCCCTTGGCCAGATAGTAGGGCAGGTTGGCTTCTCCGGCGACGCACCAGACCACGGGCAGCGCGCCGTAGCGCGCCACGAGGTAGCGCCAGTGCTGTTTGGCTTTTTCGACGCCCATGAGCGGCAGGAAGTAGCCCCAGGCACCGACGATGCAGGGCGTGAAGCCCTACTCCACCAGGTGGAAAAACCGCTGGTCGGCGGCGTCGAAGTACTCCGGGCGGATTCGCGCGAAGCCCTCTTCCCAGGGAAAACCGGCCTCGTTGGCGCCGCGGGGATCGAAGGGCGGCATGTCCGGGTAGAGCCCGGCGACGATCTGGATGACATTGAAGCCCTTTTCCTTTCGATTGGCGGCGAGGGTTTTCACGTCCTCCGGCCACTTCAGCCGATGGCAGAGTCCCATCCACCAGGTGTCCCCCAGCCAGAAAAATGGCGTGCCGTCGCGGTGCTCGAGAAAACGACGATTCGCGGAGACGCGCAACGGGCCGTGGAGGTAGGCGGGGACCGTGCCGGTGTAGGGCGTGACTTCGATCGTGCCCGTGATCCCGTTCAACCCAGAGTCGGCCGGGTCCGAGCAGACCGTGCGATAGCGATGGGTGCCGAGGAGAGGGGATGCGTAGCGCACTTTCCAGCGGTTGCCTCCAGCCCAGAAGGCGGGAACGCGCAGGGTGCTGCCGTCGGGAGCGGTGACCAGTGCGTCCACGGTGAGTGTGTTGAACGGGTCGGCCACCGCCTTTGCGGCGGTGAAGTCGAGCACCACCCGGACGTTGGCCGCGGTGACGTAAGGCCCGGGAGCAGCCGCTGGCACGGCAGGAACGGCGCAGAGGCTGAAAACAAGCGCGGCGCAGCAGAGCAACAGGCGGGGACGGGGTGGCATGGAAGGAGTGTGCCCGCTTAAGCCGGGTGCGTCACTTCCGTAAGTGGAGAATCGTGACATGGTCTGCACGATTGGGGCGGAGATGATGCGGAGGTGCGGTGACCCTGGCGGCTGATTCGCGGAGCCCACGGATTGCGCGAGCGGTGCAACGCGATTGAGGGGCGCGTGAAACAGCCCGGTTTCAGCGCACCTTGCCGTCAGCCTCGAAGGTGAACTTTAATTCCATGCTCTCTGCGACCGCTTCGGTGCGCAGGTAGCGGTCGTCCTGACCGGGGACCCTTTGCCAGTAGACCATGCGGGCTGGTGAAAGTCGCCACTGCAGTACCGTCTCGCGCACGGATTCCAGAAACGCCTCGGCGTGAGGACTAGGCAGTGCGACCCGCCCCAGACTGGGGGTGACATCGCTGACCCGTCCCGATTCACCGACGACAACTTGTACGAAGATCACGTATTTGCCGACCCGAGCGTCCAGGGCTGCCTTGGGGTAGACGGGCGTAGGTAGGTGGCCCAGGGGCCGCGCCGGAATGGAGACAACGCGAATGTCCGAATCGTCGACCGCCTGCTCAGCGGATTGCGAGCGTGCCGAGGGAGGAGGCGTCACCGTTTCAAACGAGCTTTTGCCTTTGAACAGCGCTTGGCAGGATGAAAGCAACGATGCCCCGACGGCGAGAAGGATGGCCAACGATGGAGGCGAACCGGAGATCTTCATCAGCAGGGGAATCGGGTATCCCGGGCCATGCTTGGCCAATTGAGCCGGGCAGACAAGTCTGTGCCTGCCATGTCGGGCCTCCTGCCGTGGCAGGCCACCTAGCGTCGAACCGGGTGCCGCTGGATGTCGTAGCCCCATCAACCGTAGGTCGGCTGCTGCGGCCAGCCGGCAGGTGAGGATTCCCAGTCTTCCTGACGGCCGTAGGGGGTGACATCGAGCAGGCTGTAGGCGTCGGTCAGCCGTTCCACGCCGCGGGCGTAGCTGGAGTAGGTGTGGTACACCTGGTTCTTCTCGAGGAAGAACACGCTGAGACCATGGGCCTCGCTGGAGTCGGAGTAGGAGCCGTTGCCTGACTTGTCCGGCTCGAGGGGTCGGAAGTTGTACTCCATGGGTGCGACCTTGGAGTCGAGGGTGACGTGAAAGTCGTAGTTGAAGTCGCTGCCAAACGAGGAAACCCACGGTAATTTCCAGCCCTTGCTGGCCTTCAAAGCCTGCAGCTTAGCGAGGGGGGCGCGGGAAATGAGCGCAAACGAGGTGCGCCGTTCGCGAAGGAGCGAGAGATCGCCGAGTGCGTCGACGAAGCCCGTGCAGCCGGGGCACCCCTTTTCCGAAGACGGATCGAACATGAAATGGTAGACGATGAGCTGAGGCCGGCCGTCAAACAGGTCCCGGAGGTGACACTTGCCGCTCGGACCGTCGAAGACGTAGTCCTTTTCCAGCGGCACCATCGGCAACCGCCGCCGCTCGGCGCTGATCCGGTCATAGTGCTGGGTCAGTTCCTTTTCCTTCTTCAGCAGGTCGAGCCGCGCCTGAAGCCAGGCGGAACGGGAAGCGATCGGGGGATGGGGGAGGGCCGGGGTGCTCATGGTGGGAATGGAGATGGGTTCACAAGGGATTCGAACAAGGACCGTTGATTTGGACAGCGGAGCGGAAAGTTCCCGACGCGACGACGGTGTGAATCAGTCCTTTCGGGATCGGACGAAGGGTTGTGCGTGCGAGGACATCTTGACAGAGTGCAACCTTCAGGTGTTGCCCAATTTGGCCTGTCCCTAGTACTCTTGCAGGCTGCAATCTTAAGAGGTTGCTGATTCCCGGGTGCTCCGCCTCAATTCACCCTCGTGAGGGCGAGCTTTCCTGTCCGGAGAACCTGAAAGAACCTTGGTTCTTTGCGGGCGGTCGCTATCATCGCAATCGAGATGAATTTTCGTTTGCTATGGCGCTGGGTGGTGCTGGGGGGCGCAATTTCTATCCGCCTGCAGGCGTACGACCAGTGGCAGTCGTTTCCGCAGGATATCAGCCGCTCCAATCTATGGAGTGTCGCCTATGTTCCAGAGCGGACAACCCTTGTGGCGGTGGGGGAGCAGGGGAGCATTCTGACTTATTCCTACGGGAACCTCACTTGGGAAAGTCACGACGGCGGAACCGACGCCTGGCTGGTCGGCGTCGGTGTGGGCGCTGGGAGAATTGTGGTGGTTGGCGCCGAAGGGCGAATTCTTACTTCCGATGACGGGGGAGAGACCTGGCAGCCGCGAGTCTCCGGCACGACCCAGCGTCTCAATGCGGCGGCCTATGGTGGCGGTCGCTGGTTGGTGGTGGGGGAGTCGGGGACCGTCCTTACCTCGACTGACGGTACGGTTTGGGAAAGCCGACCGTCGCTCGGAACCGGGTTTCTGCGAGGGTTGGCTTATGGGCGTGGCCAATTCCTGCTGGGCGGCGCCTCGGGCAGGTTGTACGCGACGGTTGACGCGGTCACGTTTACCCCGGTTCCGATTGCGACGAACTCCGACATCGAGGGCATTGCGATTTCGACCGAGCACGTCTGGTTGGTGGGATCGGGCAGTTTTCGTGCGGTCGCGACTCAGCTGGGGTCCTGGACGATCGCTACGAATTCGGTTTCGACCAAGGTCTTCCGGGGAGTGGCGGTGCGGAATAGCGATGAGGCCAGCGCGGTGGGCGACTACGGGGGCGACGTGTGGTTGGGCACCACCTGGGGAGGGATGTTTTCGCCGCCGCGATTGTTTGCGACAGCGGTCACCCAAGGGCTGAACGAAATGGTCGCGGTGGGTTTCGGAGGAATGGTGGAGCGGACGCGCATGACCACCCTGCCCTACGTGATATTCAATCCTGGAGGCTACGTCCCTTATGGAAAGGACGTGGAGGTCTCCGTCTTCTCGACCGACCCGATTCTTGCCTATCAATGGCTGCGTGACGGGGTGGACATCCCGGGCGCAACCGCGCCGACGTTTGTCGTCAAGTTTGGGACACCGACGTCGCAGATCCCAAACGCAATCCGGATGACGACAGCCTCTGGCGTGTCTACCGTCTATGGAGGGACGTTCACCGCTCGATCGATTCCCGGAGGACGACCTGAGGTGATCGATCCCGGCTTTCGTTCGGCGCTTCCCGTTTTGCCAACGGTCCTGGTGCCGCAGACCGACGGAAGGCTCCTCGTTGCGGGATCATTCTCCGTCAGCCCGGACGGAGGTTCGACCTATGGGTTGGCGCGGCTGCTCCCGGACGGAAACCTGGACCGAGGATTTCGCGCTGGAGCAGGCATTGACGCGACCACGTCGATTGATGGGATTCTCCCGCTGACGAACGGACGCCTGTATATTCGGGGCAGTTTCGGCCAGATCGGTGGGACTCCGCGGATCGGGCTGGCCCGACTTCTTTCGGACGGAACAGTCGATCCCCTCTTTGTACCGGACGGGTCTTGGGGATTTCCCGTGAATTTTGCCCTCGATCCGACGGGGCGCCTCCTCGTCCAGCGAGGGAGCGGCGACCGGGCTGCCCTGGGGCGCCTGCAGGTTGATGGTTCTCGGGATGCGGGATTTACGGTGAAGGAGAAACACGAACTGCTAGGTGTGGATGGACAAGGCCGCGTCCTCGCGATCGACCTGTCTGCATCGGGTGCGCAGATGGTGCGCCTCCTGCCCGACGGTGCTGTTGATCCCAGCTATCAGAGGACGCCGCTCTCCAACTATCCGGGTCAGCGCAGGATGATGGGAACGGTTGTCGCGGATTCCGGCGTGTATGCGCTGGAACGGCTCTCACTCACGGCGCTGAGCCAGACGGAGGAACTCGTTCGTTATCGACCGGACGGCGGTCGCGACCTGGCGTATGTGCCAGTTCCTCGCTACTATCTGTCGTCCGGGAGCGTTTCCTTCGTATTCTCTCTCCAAGGACGGCTGACCCTCAATCGACTCTTCAGCGGTGTGCCCATGGCGGAGACGCAGTTTTTCGATCCGGGTGGATTGCCCGACCCAACCCGTTATGCCACCCTTCCGAACCTAGCGGGGTATCGCCTGTTGGCACAGGGTGTGGACGGGAGCATTTATGGTTATCTCAGGACGGAGTTCAGTCGGGACGGTCCCAACCTGATCCGGGTCGTACCGAAGACGGGAACGTCCGGACGCCTGACGAATCTGTCGGTTCGGGCTTACGTTGATCCCCAGGCGCCGCCCTTGATCGTGGGGTTTGTGACGTCGGGGACGGGAAGCATGCTGGCTCTGGTCCGAGCGAGCGGGCCGGCACTGGTACCGTTTGGCGTAACTGACGTGCTGCCAAATCCGAATCTGGAGTTGTTTCTCAACTCCCTCCGGGTGGAGTCCAACAACGACTGGTCGGCTGGGTTGACGGCGAGTTTTGCGGCTGCGGGTGCATTTGCTTTTCCACCACTCAGTGTGGATGCCGCTTTGCTGAGTGTGCTGGGTTCGGGCGGTTACTCCGCGCTGGTGCAGGCAAGTCCTGGGACAGGGGCTGGAACGGCGCTGGCGGAGCTCTACGAATACCCCGAGGCGATGCCATCGACGCGCCGCCTCGTCAACGCCTCGACGCGCGGAAAGGTGACTGCAGACCGGCCGTTGATCGCAGGCTTTTCCTTGCAGGGGGAGGTCCCGCGGACCGTGCTTATCCGCGGCGCGGGACCGGCACTCGCACTGTTTGGTGTGAATGACATTCTGACAGATCCACGTCTCACGTTGTATGACAGCAACGGGCAGGCGCTGTGGTCGAATGACGATTGGTCGGCCGTACTCGAGGAGCGAACTACCACCGGGCTTGCCTCCGGAAAGGCGGGCGCGTTCCCCTTCGATCCGGGCAGCAAGGATGCTGGCATGGTGGTGACTCTTCCGGCCGGCGGGTACACCGCGGTGCTCACCGGTGCGGGATCCTCCGCGGGCACAGCGTTGATTGAGGTGTACGAAGTGCCGTAGGGAGCATGTGAATATGGGTTCGTTTGATTGAGGCAGGAAGTCGGTGACGGCCTTGAGTGTTCCTGAAAACAGGATGGCGCGTGCCTGCCTGGGAGCCTGGGACGGGACCTTTCTGTGCTATCGGCGCAGCCCGAAGGAGCGTCCCGGCGACCTGGCTCAGGTCTTGGGTGCGGACCGGCCGGTCAACTGAAGGGTGTAGGCGTCCACGGCTGCTTCCGGGACTACGAGCCGCCACTGACCGGAGGTTTGTCGCAGCGTGAGGTTCGTGACTTTGGCGGCACCCTCCGGCGCGGTGAGACGAACTCGAATCATGGCCAGCGTGGGGTTGGGTTGGGTGAGGGAGAGGAGCTGCAGGGAACCCAAGGGAACCTCCTTCACTGTCAGCAGGGCGATGAGGTGTTCTGGAGACGAGGCCTCAAGCGAGGCAGTTGGCCGGAGTTGCTCGATCAGGCGCTGTGCCTTCGCCCGGGCTCGTTCGTCGAGGAGGATCGATTGCGCCATGATGTCGATGTTGCCCTGGCTGGCGGCCCACAGCGTTGTGTACAAGGCGGCCTCAGGAGTGGCGCGCCCGGCCTGGCGCCAGACCGAAACGGGCACCTGTGGAGGCGACGGTGAGGATGGTGCAGTGGATGGCGCAGCGGAAGGAAGGGCAGTGGGGCCGGCCGGGCGGGTCCGAAGTTCGGCCAGCTGCTTCCGGACTTCCTCCATCCGGGTGTGATCGGAGCGCAAACCCTCCCATTCGGCGTCGGAGGGCAGCGCTTGCCTCAGCCGGCGATGTTCGGTTTGAAGGTGTGAATGCGCGTGGAGCTCGTCGCGCAGGCGACTGAGTTCGCGATCGAGCTGTGCGCCGCGCCACGCTCCCAAACCCAGGGCGAAGGCGAGGGCGGCGAGCAGGGCGCCGACGGCCAGCCTGGCGGAAGTTGGGAGGCGTACGTTCATGGCTCAGAACCAGCCGGTGGCGGTCGACGGCCGGGGATCGCCCACGTCAACGGTGGCCGGCGCACCACCGGACGGCGCAAGGAAGGAAATGGGCACCTCCATCCTTGTATTCACCAGGCGACCACCCTTGGCGCCCGACTCGAAGACCCACGACTTGACTGCATCCACCGCCGCTTGTTCGAACTCGGCGCGAGTGGATTGGGCGGCGGTGACATCACGCACGTCGCCGTGGGTATCGACGATGAGCTGGACCACAACGTGTCCCGGAATGCGCTGGGCTTCCAGCGTGGTGGGGTAGACGGGTGGGACCCGAAAGGTGGCCTGGGGGAGTCGATCGGTATTGTCGACGGTCGCAGCCGCAGTCCGAGCCCGGGCGGCCGCGTCGCGCTGCTGGAGGGCGAGCTGTCGCGCGGCCTCGCGCTCGCGGGCCTGGGCTTCCTCGCGCCGGGCCTGTTCTTCAAACCGGCGCTGCAGGGCGGCTGCCTCCGCGCGCAGGCGGGAGAGTTCAGCGTCGTCCGCCCGCAGGCGATCCGCCTCGGCCAGTGACTGGGCGAGCCCTGCGTTCTTGATGCGAAGTTCGGAGAGCGTGGCGACGTCCCGGCGCAGCGCGGCCAGCTCGGCCATCCGCTGATCGTGGGCGGAGGATTGGAGGATGAGTCCTCCGGAGCCGGCGAGAATGAGGGTGCCGGTGATTCCAATCTGCAGGTGAGTGAGGCCCATAAATGCGGTGGCCGCACCGATGCCGGTGCCGGTTGCGGCGAGGGCGGCGCCGGTGAGGGCGGTTTGTGCCACGGTCGCGGCCAGGCCGGGAGGCGCGGCGATCACCGCCTGATTTGCGAGGGCGAGACCGAGGGCGCTGGTGGTGGAGGTGACCCCGCGGCGCGCGAGCTGGCGGCGGAGCTTCTCGAGCGCGCGCTCGACGCGCATGCGGGCCGTATTTTCATTGAGATCGAAACGCGCCGCGAGATCGGTGATGGAGCGACCTTCAAAGAAACGGAGAAGGATCGCCTCGCGGTCCGATTCGCGCAGGTCGCCGAGCGCGGAGTCGAGTACGCTCCGGACGCGTCCCCAATCGGCTTCGTTGAGCGTGGCGGATTCGTTTTCACTCATGAGGTGGGCCTCCTGTTCGCGAAGCTGACGACGTCGCTCGCCGCGCACGCGGTTGGCCGCGATGAAACGCGTGCTGACGAAGAGCCAGCCCGTGAGGGAGCTTCGGTCCGTGAGGGTGGCCGCCTTTCTGGCCAGATCGGTGAAGACGAGTTGGGTCACATCCCGCGCCAGGTGGACGTCCCCGTTCACCTGCCGGAGGGCGGCAGAGTAGACAAAATTCAGGTGCCGATTGACCAGCTCGGTGAACGCTCCACCGGCTGGATGTTCGAGGTGGTCTCGGAGGAGGTGAGCGTCGTCGGTCATGACCAGTTTACTCCTAGCACCCGCCGCCGGCGGTTTCGCACAGGAAAAGTCAACCGAGGGTGACGAGACCTGCAGGTGGGTGGATCCATGACGTTCCGAGCTTGGCGAAATCCGGAGCCGGACTTCCGCACGGGGGTTGGATACGGGTCGCCCGGGTCAGCCGGAACTGCGGTTGAGCCAGGTCAGGCTGTAGACCGCGCCGGGTGCGGTGGTGAGCGGCTGAGGGGCGTGTTCGCCTTCGACGGCGAGGAGGTGCAGCTGCGGCAGCCGGCCTTCGTCGAAGGCCACGTACGCCAGCCAGCGTCCGTCCGGACTCCACCGGACGCGACCGCAGGCGCGGAGGTGTCGGGTGCGTTGAAGCGGGTGGCCGCCTTCGAGGCTGACGGTGAACACGTTGGGCACGCCCTGGGAGTCACGGGCGATGTAGGCCACCTGGCTTCCCTCCGGGGCGATCGAGGGGAAGTCCGTCGAGCCATGGAGATCACCTGCGGAGAGACGAAACTCCACTTCGAGACCGGTGGCGAGCAGGCGCAGCTCCGTGCCGTCGGCCCCGATGCGCCAGAGTCCGCCATCGCGGCGAATGAAAACGATGGTTTTTCCATCCGATGAGAACTGGGGAGCGTAACAGTCGGGCAAATCCGGGGTGAGGACGTGGGCTGCGCCGGTGCCGGCGGTCAGGAGGGCGAGGCGGTAACCTTGCGCCGGACCTGAGCACACGATGCGATCCGAGCCGGAGTCCGGAAACGCCATGTAGGCGTAGCCAAACTCCGGTGCGACGAGCTGCGCCCGCGACCCGTCTGCGCGGGCGAGGACCGTGCGACCTTCCCGTCCATTGTGCACGGTGTAGGCGAGCCGGGAGCCGTCGAGGGAGAAGGCCGCTCCAAAGGCGCTTGGCCAGGAACGCTCCAACTCCGGGGGTGGGCCGATCCGCTGCGCCTCGGTGCCGTCGGGACGACCGCGAACGACCTGCCACTGGCCATGGGTTTGGCTTTGCCAGATGAGCCACTGTCCGTCCGGGCTTGTCACCGGGTGTTCGACCCGCGGACCGGGGATCCGGATGGGTGTGGGAACCGTGCCGTCGAAGGAGATGCGCCAAAATTCGCTCCGCACCGGAGTGGTTTCGACCCCTCCCGGGATGTTCCGTGAGACATAGTCCCCGTCCCAGGACCGCACGGCGCAAATCAACGAGAAGCGCGGGACGGTGGGAGAAGTGGTGTTGGGTCCAGCGTGCGAGGCCGCGGCGAGGGTCGATACGGGTGACACGGATTGCGGTTCGCCGAACGCCGATCCCTCGAGAAATGCCGCGAGTCCGCTCACGATTACGAGCACGGTCCTTCCCAGCAGGCAGCTCGCCCTGCGGTGGAATCGGGCGCACGGTGCTCCGGCTGTTGAGTAAACCCGCATGGTGATGGCCCTGCAGGCTTGGTCATTGGCCGGCTCGGGGCAAGGGCCCTTCGTCCTTGTCTTGTCGGGAGCGGTCGGCGACGGTGTGACATGAACTTCCGGAGCGGATACCGCGCAATCTGGGTGGTGATGACGACGGTGGTGGTCGTAGTGGGTCTATTCACCGCTCGGGCAGGCGGTGGGCAGGCGGCGGATCCCTTGAAAGGGAAACCCCTGGCCAGTGGGTATGCGTTGGGGACGAAGACGCGCGACGGGTTGGGGAAGTACTACTTTGGGCGGGAGATCGCGCACTACATGTCCCACGTCGGTGCGCCTTGGCTGGAACGCCCCGAGCGCGACCAGGAGGAGCGGCCCGATCTGGTGATGAAGGCGTTGAACTTGCAGCCCGGACAGGTGGTGGCGGACATTGGCTGCGGAACGGGGTACTTCAGCTGGCGATTTGCCGAGGCGGTGGGGCCGAAGGGGAAGGTCTTTGGCGTCGAGATTCAGCCCGAAATGCTCGAGCTGCTGGCCAAGGCAATGGCGGCGCGGGGTGTGACGAACGTGGTGGGCGTGGTGGGCACGCCGGAAGATCCGAAACTGCCGGAGCCGGTGGACCTGGCGATTTTCATCGATGTCTATCACGAATGCAGCCACCCGGCGGAGATGATCGAGGCACTCTGCCGGTCACTCAAACCCAACGGACGCATCGTCTTCATCGAGTACCGCGGCGAGGATCCCGCGGTGCCGATCAAACCGCTCCACAAGATGACGGAGGAGCAGGTGAAGCGGGAAATGGCGGCACAGCCGCTCGACTACGTCGAAACGGTCAAGACGCTGCCGAGGCAGCATTTGATCATTTTCCGGAAGAGGGGTTAAGCGCGAAGACGCGAAGACGCGAAGGTCGGAGCGAAGGAAAAACGTTCAACGCGGAGGCGCGAGGGCGCGGAGGAGGGGAGGGAACGCTGAACGTTGAACGTCTAATTCTTAACGCTGAAGTGTCTGATTTCTGATCGCTGGCCGCTGACCTCTGATCTCTGGTCTTCCGGATCGATCTTTGCTCCTTCGCGTCTTCGCGCTTCAACCGGATCGATCGTTTTACTTCACCAGGTACCGGTTGAGGAGGTTTTCGAGATACTCCTGACGGCCGCTGCGGGGCGTGGGTTCGCCGAGCTTGGTGAGGACGAGTTTTTCGAGCTCCTTGAATCCGATCTTGCGGGTCTCGATGTCCTTGCCGAAGCCGGAGTCGAAGCTTGAGTAACGGTCGGCGACAAAGCGTTCGAACTGGCCTTCAGCGAGAATCTGGCGGGCGACCTTGAAGGCGGCGGCGTACGCATCCATTCCGCCGATATGGGCGTGGAACAGGTCGGACGGGTCGATGCTCTGGCGGCGAAGCTTGGCGTCGAAGTTGAATCCACCACTGCCCAGACCGCCGGCCCTGAGGATCGAGACCATGGCGAGCGTGAGCTCCTTGACGTCGGTGTTGAACTGGTCGGTGTCCCAGCCGAGCAGGAGGTCGCCCGAGTTGGCGTCGATCGACCCGAGCATGCCCTGGGCGGCGGCCACTTCGATTTCATGTTGGAACGTGTGGCCGGCGAGCGTGGCGTGATTGGTCTCGATGTTGAACTTGAAGATCTTTTCGAGGCCGTAGGTGCGCAGGAAGGCAATACCGCTGGCGACGTCGAAGTCGTACTGGTGCTTGGTCGGCTCCTTCGGTTTCGGCTCGATCAGGAATTGTCCCTTGAAGCCGATGCTCTTGGCGTAGTCGGCCGCCATGTGCATGAATGTGGCGAGGTGGTCCTGTTCGCGCTTTAGGTTGGTGTTGAGCAGGGTCTCGTAGCCTTCGCGACCGCCCCAGAAGACGTAGTTTTCGCCTCCGAGCTCCTGGGTGACCTCAAGGGCCTTTTTCACCTGGGCGGCGGCGTAGGCGAAGACGTGGGCGTCGGGATTGGTCGACGCGCCGGCCATGAAACGAGGATTGGAAAAGAGATTGGCGGTGCCCCAGAGCAGTTTCACGCCGGTGCTCTTTTGGAGCTGCTTGGCGTGGGCAACCACCTGGTCGAGAATCTTGTTCGATTCGGCGAGCGTCTTGCCCTCGGGCGCGATGTCGCGGTCATGGAAGCACCAGAACGGTGATTCGATCTTCTGGAAAAACTCGAAGCCGGCCTCCAGCCGGACCTTGGCGACGCTGACCGGATCCTTTCCCTTTTCCCAGGGGCGAACGATCGTGCCCGGACCAAAGGGATCGCTGCCGGTGCCCCGGAACGAGTGCCAGTAGGCGATGGAGAAGCGCATGTGCTCCTTCATCGTCTTGCCGTCGATCACCTCGGCCGGGTTGTAGTGACGGAAGGCGAGCGGGTTTTCGGACGACGGGCCTTCGTAGGCGACGCGGTCGAGACCGGAGAAGTAGGATTTGTTTTTGGATTTGGCCATGGGAAGGAAGGGAGGGGGGGTGGGGAAATGACGAATGACTAATGACTAATG
>JAEUGZ010000173.1 GCA_016794725.1 Opitutaceae bacterium
CGCGCTCCAGGAGTCTGCCGTGAGGGGTTGAGTGCAGGGTGGCAGCGACCAACGGGTCGCCGCTTGGTTGGGATACCCACCAGCGGCGATCCGCTGGAGCCACAAGGAATGGCCGGAGGCCGCACCGATGGAGGGCGTCGCTCCGACGACGCCGGTTGCGCGTGGCAAACCCACCGGGCACCAGGTCCGCACCGCCGCCGTATCCGAAGACACCTTGCCGGCACAGGCCAACGAGCCGGCGGTGGATCGCAACGCCCGTCCCCGCGGCGTCGGCGGAGCGACGCCCACCAGGAGTGTGCCCGCAGCGGGCGAGGGCAGGGAGGCAGCGACCCACGGGTCGCCGCTTGGTTCCGATACCCACCAGCGGCGATCCGCTGGAGCCACAAGGAATGGCCGGAGGCCGTACCGATGGAGGGCGTCGCTCCGACGACGCCGGTTACGCGTGGCAAACTCACCGGGTACAGTCAGCGCCTGACGACGGCCGATCTGCTGCGGATCAGGTGTAGGTGTCGACCAATGACACTGTCCGGACGCGAGCGACCAGGGCCTTGGGGGAGATCGGCCGCTTCAGCGACACCCGGAGCGTTCTGGGCTCGTTCGGGTAGAGCTCGAAGGCATTGTCGCTGAAGTGAGGCTGCAGTCCTGGAACTTCAATCCACACCCGGTGCTGGAAGACCGCGGACGAGAGGGTAAGATCGATTTCGCCGGGCGAGACCACCTTGGCCGAGACCTTGATCCGCCCGCGCGGAAGAGCGAGAAAGCGAGGCGGGGTGAGGAATACGGTGTCCTCGCTGACCGTCGAGCCACCCTGGTCGAGCGCGATGCGAAGGTAGAGATTCTCCCGGCCGAACGAGGCCATGGGACGGCTGAGGTCGAGGGTGATCTGCCGGACACTCTCGCCCGGACGGAGGGGGACGGCCTTGCGCCCGCGCTGCAGGATGCGTCCGTCGAGATGAAAGAGATCCCAGCGCACCGTGCCTTTCGCGGCCACGGGGGCGTCGTAAACGGTGTAGAGGTGCACCTCGCGGACGGTGGTGCGGCGGTAGTTGCCGATGGTGACCATCTCGTCGCCCGGCGCATGGGCCGACACCAGCGCCGGGGCGTTGAAGCGACGGGCCACGTGGTGGAGCGCCTTCCAGCGCCCGGTGAATTCGATCGAGCTCCAGGACGCGACGGGCCAGCAGTCGTTCAGTTGCCAGTAGATCGCGCCCATGCACCGCGGCATGAGCCGGCGGTAGTGCTCAACCCCGATCTGCATGCAGTAGGCCTGGTTCAGTTGGGACAGGTAGATGAGCGAGTCCTGGTCCTTGGGCAGGCGGAATCGGCGGGAAACATAGTCGAGAATGATCTGGTTGCCGGCCCGGTTCTTCTGGTGATTCTCCATCGTCGGACCGAACACATTGCGGTCCGCCGGCGGGCAGAACGTCGCGTTGGTTTCCGGCGAGGAATAGCTCTGCATGCCGAATTCCGAGACAAAGCGGAACGCCCACTTTTCGTAGTCCTTGACTGGATGCCGGGCATGCCAGACATCCCAGAAGTGGGTGTCGCCTTCCCGTTCGCCATGGACGTGTCCGTCCTCGTACGTTCCGCGCCACTGGCTGGACGGAATGTAGGGCGTGATCCCGTCGTGGCGGGCGACGGCGCGCTCCAGCACCTGATGGAAGAGCTTTTCGTAACCCTCGCGCAGGGCGGCGTTCCGCCGCAGGTGTTCGCCGTTGATCTGCGGCAGTTCATTGTTTCCGCACCAGAGGGCGAGGCTGGCGCGGTGCCGGATGCGCGGGACCTGGGTTGCCACCTCGGCCTCGACCAGAGCGAGAAACGCGTCGTCGCTGGGATAGAGCGTGCACGCGAACATGAAGTCGTGCCAGACGAGCAGACCCAACTCGTCGCAAAGGTCGTAGAAATCCTCGTTTTCGTAGATGCCGCCACCCCAGAGCCGCACGCAGTTCATGTTCGCCGCCACCGCCGCCTCCAAGTCGCGGGCATACTCGGCGCGCTGCAGGGTGGTGACGAAGCTGTGGGCGGGTATCCAATTGGCACCTTTGAGAAAGACGGGGCGGCCATTGACGATGATGCGGAACGCCTTGCCCCAGGCATCCGGAGATTGGTCGAGCACGAGGGTGCGCAGACCGATCCGACGCTGCGTGCGGCCGCACTCGCTTCCGTCGGTCCGGTGCGCGGCGAATTCGAGCGTGTAGAGGGGCTGGGGTCCCTGGCCGGCCGGCCACCACAGTTGGGGTTGGGAAACCGTCAAACGGAGTTTCTCGACATCGGTTTCGGTGAGGCTCGCCACGACCTTGCCCTCGAGGGAAAGGTTGACCGTGTAAACGAAACCGGTGGTGGCCGCGGGTCGCTTCCATTCTGGCAGGACGGAAACCGTCACGCCCGAACGGCCGTGCTCCTGCCCAATTCGAACGCCGGAAAGACGGTTTCCGCTCCAGCCTTCGAGACGCAGGTCGCGCCAGACACCGGCCGTGACAAACCGAGGACCCCAGTCCCAGCCAAACTGGCACTGTTGTTTGCGAATGCGCACACAGTTGCCGACCGGATCGTTGAACTCCTGAGGTGGCGTGAAGCCGTCATGCTCGCGGATGTACTTCATGGCGCTTCCGAAGCGGACATGCAGTCGGTTGCGACCCGGGCGCAGCAGCGCCTTTACGTCCCACCGGTAGCCGGTGAACATGTTCTCGGTCCGCGCCACCTCCTGGCCGTTCAGCGTCACCGTCGCGACCGTATCCAAACCGTCCGCCACCAGCTCCACCACCTCCTCGGCGCGCAGCGACGAGGGCACGGTGAAGGCCGATTCGTACTCCCAATCGCGCTCCTCGATCCACTGCAGGTCGAGTTCATGGGTGCCGTAGAACGGATCCGGAATGCGACCCGCGCGCATGAGGTCGGTGTGCACGCAGCCGGGAACCACGGCGGGAAGCCAGGCTTTGGTGGAGGTGTCGCGGAACCGCCAGGCCGAGCCGGCGAGAGAGAGGGAAACCATGGAGGGGAGTGGGGGACGAGGGGATCGAGAGTCTAGCAGGAGGTGGACACTCCGGCATTGCCTAAAATGACATTACTTTTGTTGTTTTGGACATGACGAAGCCCGCCCCGGCGCCCTTCCGCGTCCAGATTGTGACGGATGCGCAATTGGAGTATTTCCGCGAGGCGGTGATTGGAGCGCGGCATTTTGGCTTCGAGACGGGACGACTGGAGTTCGTTGATCGCTGGCTCGAGCATGAGATGCGGGGCAATCTGGCGGCCCTGGTGCGGCGGGACCGCGTGCAAGGCATTGTCGCTCCTATCCACACGGAGAAGGAGGAGCGGCGGTACGCGGCGCTGCGCATCCCCGTGGTCAATATTTCTCATACCCAGATCGGTTCGGCGCTGCCCCTCGTCACCCAGGATGATGTGGCGGTGGGTCGACTGGCGGCGCAGCACCTGCGCGCCTGCGGGTGTCGCTCGTTTGGATTTTGGGGCGATCCCGGCCGGGCCTACTCCGAGGAACGCCTCCAGGGATTTCGGGCTGAGCTGGGGCTGCATGGGCAGGCCCAGGCCCTGCAGGTCGGATCCGGGCCGGATGGGCGCATGCGGGCCTGGTTGTCGCGCCTGGTTCGTCCCGCCGGGATCTTTGCGGTGCTGGACGTCGGGGCGCTTGGCCTGATGCGAACGGCGAGCCAGCTCGGCTGGCGCGTCCCCGAAGAGGTGGCGATCCTGGGGGCGGGGGATGACGATTTCTGGGTCGAGTTCGAAAGCGTGCCCCTGTCCAGTGTCAGGCTCCCGGCGCGGAGCATCGGATACGAGGCGGCCTCGCTGCTGACCGAACTCCTCGAGCGAGGCCCGGTTTCGCCCCCGCCGTGCCGGCGCCTGCCGGTGGAGGGCATCGCGGCGCGCAAGTCCACCGACGTTATCTATGCCGGCGACCCGGCGGTGGCGCGCGCGCTGCGATTCATCCGCGAGCAGGCCCTGCGTAACCCCTATGTCGGTGAAGTGGCCCGCGCGGCGGGCATCGCCCGCACCGCCCTGCAATCGCGATTCCGTTCGGTGGTCGGACGCACCCTCCTGCACGAAATCCAGCGCACCCAACTCGCCCGGGCCCAGGAACTCCTCACCACCACCGATCTCCCGCTCGCGATGATTGCCGAACGCTGCGCCTTCCCCAACTCCCAACGCTTCTCGGTCGTCTTCCGCCAACGACTCGGCCTGTCCCCCAGCGCCTACCGCCGCCAATTCCGCCCCGCCGGCCTGGGTGGAGAGTAACGATCAGGCAGGCGTGGAATCTTCATCAAAGTTTTGCCGTTGCAGCCTCGTATTTGTTTTTGTCCACGGGCCTTGATCGCTTAACGTCAGTGAAAACAGTGCAGTAAGTGAAAAGTTGGATATGAGTCTTGGAAGCGGCCAAGTCCCTCTCAAACTCGATGTGAAATGCTAGATCCAATTCGATCCAAAGCCTCTGTTCTCAAATGGGGACAGCCCATGGCGACGAGATATCTCTACGATAATCGTGGGAGACGACGTGGGGTCATTAAAGTATGGGCGCCAAAGAAAGTCGACTATAGGACCTGGGCCTGCAGGATTCAAATTGATGGATTAGGCAAGAGAGAGGTCATTTATACCGGGAATGCAGATGCTTTGAGTGCAGTTCTATTCGTTTTCATTGCCCTTAAGGCGCGACTGAAAAATTGGGAAGGGAGGAGGCGGTGGATTGGTGGAGAAAAGGGTGATCTAGGATTGCCAGCGACCGTAAACTACGGATACGGCTACGCTATCACCAAAAAGTTGGAGAGGTTGCTTCAAGCCAGCACCCGACGCGTGGTACGCGCGGCCCTTTTGAAGTATAAGGCTAAGCTGAGAAAGAGAGACCGCGACCTCGCTCGGTCCAAGGGGATGCGTCGAGCTTCTTCACGAGTAGCCAAGCCAAAGTCGCACTCAGGTCTCGACTCCAGAAAGGCTGGGCGTGGTCGCACAGATAGATAGCTGTTACCGATCTGTGCAGATCATACCGTTGCTGCGCCGGTGCGAGGCAGCCCCGAAACGGGACCTTGCGTCAAGCCCCTGATCCCCGCGGTGCCGTTGCCCACGGCCATCTCCCAAAGTTCAATCGGTTTCGCGCGGACTTGATTCGAGTCTCGATTGAGTCTCGGATGAGTCTCATGAAGACCATCAAGATCTCGGAGGCAAAGCGCAATTTCATGAAGATCTTTGCGCGCGCCAAACGGGGTGAAACGATCATTCTTCAAAATGGAAACGACTACATGCAGCTCCTTCCTTGCGCGGTGTCAGATCCGGCGCCGGTGTATCCTGTGGGTACGCTGCGTCACACGGATGAAGAGGTTGCATTGATCAACGCTGCACCGACGGACTCCGGCCCCCTGCAGACCCGGTGAAGAACAAACACGGAGTTGCGCTGAGGCAATGGGACGTGGTGAAGGTGCGCTTCCGACCCACGGACCGGGATGAGCATCCCGCCGTCGTCGTGTCCAATGACGAGCACTGTGCGGATAGCCGTCTGTCTCGACTGAACTTGCTTTACGGCACGAAAATCGCTCCCGGAAACCCACCCCGGCCGCACCAGGCGCTGATCAATTCAGCCGAGGGGCGCGATTTTTTGACCGCGGTCGATTGTAGTTATCCCTACACTGTTGAAAAGGACGCGATCACGCAGTCGCTCGGATCCGTGGGAGTCGAACGCAGGCGCGCGCTCAAGCGCACGATCATCGCCGCGTTTCGCTTGATGTGAGCGCAGGGAGGGCACTCCGGTTGGCGCGTCGTGGATAGAGGGTGAAGCAGAGACTTGTCCATTTTCGGGCCGACCTTCGCGTCTTTGCGCTGGGCCGATAGTTTTTGATCGATCTACGCACCTGCGCGTATTCCCAAGTTGGCGAGCCTCTGGCAAACTGGGGTGGGAATGGTCCCTTTCTCCACTTCATGAAATTCAGATGCATCGCCTGGGTGTTGTTGATGATCGGAGTCTCCACTGCGCAAGCCGGGGGACTCCCGGCCAAACAGCTGTGGACCACGCCGCTGGGAAGTGATGCCAAGTGGCATCAGCTGACCGCGCTGGGGTCGCTGCTGGTGGGGACGGATGGCGCGTTGATCTGCCTGGCGCCGGAGGATGGACATGTGGTCTGGAAGCGCGACGACATCAAGAAATCAAACCGAAACATGGCGCGGGAAATCCCCGGCACCCCCCTGCTGGTGTGTCCCACCTTTGACGGCATGATGAACAGCAAGGTGACGTTCATGGTCCTCGACTACCAGTCGGGGAAAACGCTTTGGTCCGCGCCGCAGCGGCTGGCGCAGTTTCTCGGCACGCTGGCGGTGCCGGAGAAGAACCTCGCCATCCTCGTCATCAACACCATGGACCAAAAGGACAATGGGGTCTACTTTGTCGCCTACGATCTGACCACGGGCGCGGAGAAGTGGTCCTCAAAGTTCACCAAACCCGGCGGCATTCCCCTGCACCTGGCGGACAACAGCGGCCGATTCATCCCCACGATGGACCTTTCCGGTTATCACGAGCCGGTCGTGGATGGAAACGAACTGTATGTCGGCTACCTCGGAGTCCACTGCGTCGACCTGGAAACTGGCGCGGTGAAATGGGGCGTGGAGTTTCCCCCCGGCAACAAGGGGTTGAAGAAAAC
>JAEUGZ010000198.1 GCA_016794725.1 Opitutaceae bacterium
CCCTGCGGGACCGGTCTTGTCGCTCCGCTCGGAACCAATAGTACAGCCGCACGCGCCGTCGCACCCAGTCATCCAAGGCCAGCACTTCCTTGTAGGTCTTGCTGATCCCGAAGTAGCCGAGCCAGCCCATCACGTACCGCTCGAGTTCCTGGACCACTGTATCCACGGCCACACCGCGCTTTCGGGAGGTGATTTCCCAGATGCGCTGCTTGAACCGCAGCGGAGCCTTTTCCTACAACGCGCCCATGCTGGGCGCACACCAAACCGCCAGAGAACAACGCGCGGGATGTGACCTAAATCGTGTGTGCCTTCTCCGCTCAGCATTTCCCGTAGTTCAAAAGGGATCACTCCACGCTCGCCCGCGCGCGTCTCATCGGTGACGTCTAGCCCCCGGACTTGACACTCGATTGGTATCATCCATGATACCACGATGCGAGTGGTCCTCGATACCTGTATCCTGTTCGCTGCGTTGCGTTCCTCCGCAGGTGCATCGTTCAGGATCGTGGACTCCCTGCCCGCAAAGATGTTCACGCCCATCGTTTCGACGCCGCTATTCTTTGGGTACGAGGAGGTTCTTTGTCGTCCGCGCCAGTTCGCGCGTTTGACTCGTCGGGATGTAGACGACTTTTTGGACTACTTCGCTGCGGTCAGCGAGTTTCAGCGGATCGATTTTCTCTGGCGGCCTTTCTTGCCAGATCCCGATGACGATCTTGTGCTTGAGGTAGCTGTAGCTGGCAGAGCGGACGCGATCGTGACCTACAATCTGAAGGACTTCGTTGGCAGTGATCGACTCGGAGTCAGGATTATTCGACCACAAGATTTTGTAAAGGAGACCAGAATATGAGCACTCTCAGCCTTAGGCTTCCGAACTCGATCCACCGACATGCAAAGCGCTTGGCGGAGGAAGAGGGCGTTTCCGTCAATCAGCTTATCAGCCTCGCCGTTGCGGAAAAGTTGTCGGCGATCGATACGGAGCGTTATCTATCTTCGCGCGCCTCGAAAGGTGACGAGGCCAAGTTTCGGCGTGTCTTGTCTAAGGTTCCAGCGAGTGTGCCGGAATCTGGCGATGAGATGCCGAAAACGAAGGAGGCCTAATCGGATCCCCGTGACCGACTGAGGGGTGAGCTCAATCGGCCACAGGTCCCACACCAACCGGCGTGCCGCTCGGCACCGGGCGGTTCCGTCAGGCGGCAACGCGGTCGTTGCCGTAGTGCATCGCGATCCACTGAGCCCTCAGGTCGGGCACCCCCTGCTCGTGCAGACCCCCATCGACTCTTGGCGCTCCGTGACTACAGCCAGCAATGGGCGGATGCTCACAGCGCAAAACGGAGCGAATTCTATGAGTGCAGCCTCTACGCCGTTCGGGTAAGTCCTGTGCCAGGAACCCTTGACACCAGCTGCCCTGAAGCACGGATGGCGGCATGGCCAATCTGTCACGGGTCACTTCAAAACCAGCCACCTGAACGAGGCAGGGATGGAGAGTGTTTAGTGACTCGATCTACGGGGTCAACGCCCCGCAGAAAACGATGCCCACGGCCACCGCTGGCACGTCTAGCCAAAGAGGTACGCCTCACTTGACGGCGGGAGATTGGTGACATTTCCTCTCCGCATGACGTTGCTCCAGTTAAAGCAGGAAATTTCGCGGCTGACGCTACGTGAACGACGCGACTTAAACGCGTACATGATCCGCTTGCGGCACGAGCGCCCGGAATGGAAGAAAATGGTATCGAAGCGGATGCGAGACATGGACGGGGGCAAGAAGCTTTCGTTGGCGGATTTGGAGCGTCGAATCGCAGCTCGTGGCTAAGCCCGGATACGAACCGGTATTTGCCGAGGAAGCGGCCGAGTTCCTTTTCAGACTTCCCAAGCGTCGCCAGCGACAGGTCGTGGCCTTGGCAAAGCAACTTGCGGAACATCCGTTCGTTCGCAGCGACTACTCCATTCCCGACGAATCCGGAAGAGCGATAGAGTAGCTTATGATTGAAGATTACGTTTTCGCTTACTGGCTGGATCACGGTGAGCGGGAGATTCGTATCACTGATATCGACGACGCCTCATGAAAACAGGCTAATCGGGTCCCCGTGACCGACTGAGGGGTTAGCTCAATCGGCCACAGGTCCCACACCACCCGGCGTGCCGCTCGGCACCGGGTGTTTCCGTCAGGCGGCAACGCGGTCGTTGCCGTAGTGCAGTGCGAACCACGCCATCAAGTTTCGCTCTGCCGTCCCCCTTCGCTGACTCCGCCTCCGGGCGCTTGAGAACAACCCAAAGACGTCAGGTCTTGACTCTTGAAAAGCTTGTAGTTAAATTATTATTACTATTTAGCTTCCGCCCGACGGTCACTGCACTCAAGCGTCAAGACTCGACGTCCTAGGGACCCAGAAATCGCTCCGCACGTCGCAGCCGGTCGCCCGTCATGGCAACGCTCCTCCCCAACGGCCTCGACGGTTGCAGGGGGCCGCAGTCCCGATCTGTGTACCCTTCGCGGCTTCGCGCCTTCGCGTGAACACCCTGCCGGCACGCTCCCTCGGTTTCTCGACCTGACCCTCGGGTCTCATTTGCCAAGAGCCGCTTCGGCAGGACTCTTCCTAAATTAACACCTATGGGTCGGCGATCCCACCTCCAACGGAGTCCGCCCTTGGATCGCGTCCAAGTTGGCGCCTGCGCGTCACTGCGGGACGAATCTACAAGAACTGAAACCAGACGCCGAACGTTGACGACGGACACCCTCCTGCACCTGACTTCGAACCCATGTTACCACCCGCTCCACCCGTCACCGGCCGCTTCAGCGTTCTCCGCGGTGCGCTGCTGCTGGTAATGACGATGCTGGCGGGTGGGTCGCTCCCCATTGCTTCCGCGCAGACTGCTCCCGCGGCGGCTGCGGCCACATCCCTCGCTCCGATGGTGGTCGCCGTCGACCGTTCTCCCACCGCGCTGGATGCGCTTCCGGTGCGGGTGGACATGTTCTCCTCGGACCGGATTCAGGGAGCACCGGGCTCCACCCTGGACGCCACGCTGCGCGAATCCGCCGCCTTCAGCCTGTTTCGCCGCAGTGGGAGCCTGACCGCCAATCCCACGGCCCAAGGGGTGTCCCTGCGGGGCCTGGGGCCGAGCGGGGCCAGTCGGTCCCTGGTCCTTCTCGACGGGGTTCCGCTCAATGACCCGTTCGGGGGCTGGATCGCCTGGGGCAAACTGGCGCGCCTTTCCCTCGCCGGCGCCGAAGTGGTCCACGGCGGGGGCTCGGGCACCTGGGGCAACGCCGCGCTCGGCGGCACGGTCGCCTTGTTCAGTCAGGCTCCCTCCACGAGCGGCGGTGGAATCGTATCCACCTCCTACGGGTCCTTCAGCACCTGGCAGGTTGAACTCTCCACGTCGGTCCCGCTCAGTCGGGGCGCGCTCCGATTCGACGCCGCCGTGGTTGAATCCGACGGATTCTATGTGATTGCACCCGGACAACGGGGCCCCGTCGACCAGCCGCTGGACACCCGGCAGCGCCTCGGGCAACTGGCGTGGAGTTTGCCGGTGTCGCCCACCGTGAACGCCACCCTGACCGGTCGCGCCTTTTCCGAAACGCGCGGCAACGGCACCCCGCTCCAGCGCAATGCCAGCGAGGAGGGGTTCTTCTCACTCGCACTCGACGGCCATCCGGACGCCACCCGTCATTGGTCGGCAACGGCCTATGTCCAGTATCAGGAATTCGAGAGTTTCTTCTCCTCGGTCGACACCCGTCGCACCACGGAAACTCCCGCCAACGACCAGTTCTCCGTGCGGAGTCGCGCCGCCGGCGCCAGCTTTACCCACACGTGGATTCACGCCTCGCCCGGCGCGCCGCGCACCGGAGTCGGCGCCGACGTGCGCTGGGTCGAGGGCGAAACCCGCGAGGATTTTCTCCTCACCGCCGGCCGGTTCACCCGCCGCCGGTTCGCCGGCGGCGAGCAGGCCTTTGCCGGGCTGTTCGCCAGCCATGATCGGGCGCTCGCCGGCGCCCTCCGGGGCTCGGTCGCGCTGCGGTTCGACGGGTGGACGCTTCGCGACGGTCATCGTCGGGAAATCGACCTGGGCACGCAGTTGCCGACGCGCGACGACCGGTTTGAGGACCGCGATGGTTCCACCTTCAGCCCGCGCCTGGGCCTCTCGCTTCCGCTCTCGCCGGGCCTGCGCTGCCGCGCCGCCACCTACCGCGCCTTTCGCGTGCCGACGCTGAACGAGTTCCACCGGCCGTTCCGTGTCGGAAATATCAATACCGAAGCCAATCCGGCGCTGCGCGACGAAACGGTCACCTCCTTTGAAACTGGTCTCGATTTCGATCGGGGCGGGCTGCACCTGTCGGGAACCCTCTTCACCCACGACCTGGACGACGCCATCGCCAACGTCACCCTCTCCCGGACCCCGACCCTCGTGTCCCGCCAGCGACGGAATCTCGACGCCGTGCGGGTCCGCGGCCTGGAGGTCTCCGCCCGCTGGACGCCGTTGGCCGGAGTGACGGCGTTCGTCGACCTGCTCTGGAACGACGCGCGGGTCCGGGAAGCCCGCGAGCAACCGTCGCTCACCGGCACGCGACTCGCCCAGGTTCCGCGCCAGACGGTCACGGCCGGGCTGAGTTGGAAAGCGCCGTCCGACTTCACGATCGAGGCCCGCGCCCGCTGGGTCGGCGAACAATTCGAGGACGACGAAAACACCCTGCGCCTCGCCGCCGCCACGGTGGTTGACCTGCGGGTGTCACGACGCCTCACCGCCTGGCTCGACGGCTTCGTCGCCGGCGAAAACCTGGGTAGTGCCCGCGTGGAGACGGGACGCAGCACCGAAGGCCTCGTCACCCTCGACGCCCCGCGCCGCCTGCGGTTGGGCCTCCAGGCGCACTGGTAAGAAGTCGCGCCACAAATCCCGCGGGTAGTCAGGCGAAACCCATGATCCAGGTACAGGCCTCCGTTGGAGGTGGGGTCGCCGACCCCGCGGGAATTGGCGTCGTGCGAGATAATCGGTCACCGGAGGCGGGACCGGTCGGTCCCGTCGCGGCCTCGCTGAGGCCGCCTCCAACTCGAACGCAGGTAATTCCAGAGTCCAATCGCTAGGTTGACGCGCATGCGCGACAGCGGGACTTGTGGTCTCCCTTCCGCGCGGGTCCTGGCTCACGACAGCGTGAGCTGGGGTTCGTGGTGAAAAACCGCGAGCGAAGGCACCTCGGGTACGGCAACATCCGCCACGTAGGCCATGGCTCGGAATCGGAGGCTCTCGGTCCGCAGGTTCGCGGAGAGGATCCGCCACGAAAAGCCCCACTCGGCCAGCGCGGCATGCACGCCCTCGCTGCCCACGAGGATGGCCGTCTCCGCCAGGTTGCCGATCCGCTGCTCATAACACGCCGCCAAGGCTCGGATCGCCTCCACCGCACACGTCGCCGCCACGGCGGACCGGGCCGGCTCGGGCGGGATCGCGCAGAGCGCCTCCAGGGCCGCACTGCAGAGGCGATCATTCGAGGCGGCAATGGGGTGCCCCACCGCCGCCAGCGTACGCTTGAGCCGGGGATTCCGAGACCGATTGACCGCGATCAGGTTGGTGGCAAAATGCGACAGCGTCAGGTGTCCGGCGAACAAGGCCTCAATCGCACGCTCCGCCCGTTCAATGGCCTGCGAAGCACCTTCCAGCTCACCCAGCCCGCGGAGAAAAAGCTCACAGAGGTTCCGAGGTTCCATGTGCTACGCCGCCCAGCGGAGAGCGTGCCAACGCGCTCGTAGCCGTTTCATGCTGTTTGCTGTCAACCACCTGCCTCAAATGGGCGTCCCCGGCGCCTGTGCAAAGCTGTCGCATTCTGCAGGATTTCAAGGGCTCAACCGTGCAGGCTGCCCTGCACTCAGCCAACCCCAGGCGCACGAAGACCGCTCCGCCGAGGTCCGTTCGCCGAAACCGACCAGCGACTCAGGCTTCGGGTGAAGTGTGGTTGCTCCGGTTTTCTGGGATTTCACGCGGTGCACTCGGTGTTTCTGTGGTTGATCCACCGGACTCAGCCAAAACCATGCAGGTGAACCATGAATTGACACGAATGAACCTAAAATCCGCGATTGAACCACGGATGGACTCGGATCGACACGGATACAAACGAGTTACGCCAAAGCTGGCATTCACCCGGTGGGTGAGGCACTCTCCACGCTCCGAATCCGCGTTTATCTGTGTCCATCCGTGGTTTCTCGTCTGCACGGTTTTGGCGTAGGATAGGGCTGGATCTGGTTTCAACGGCTTTGTGTTCTCCTCCCATGCCCCTTTGTAAGGTGGGTCCAACTCCGCCCGCCCCGGGCACCGTACCATGAACCACGGCCCTTTTCTTTACCGGCTCGCTCGGGAGGCGGATATACCCGCCCTGCAGGCGCTGATCCCGTTGTCGGTGCGGGGACTTCAGGCGGCATTCTACACGCAGGAGCAGATGGAAGGCGCCTTGGGAACGGTTTTCGGCGTCGACAGCCAATTGATCCGCGACCGCACCTACCTCGTGGCCGAGACCCAGGAGGGGCAGCTGGTCGGTTGCGGCGGCTGGAGCAAACGCAAGACCGCCTACGGCAGCGATCGCGCAAAATCCGGGGACGACCCGCTGCGAGATCCGGCCACCGAGCCGGCCATGATCCGGGCGTTTTTTGTTCACCCCGACTTCGCACGTCGCGGCATCGGACGGAGCATCATGGCGTGGTGTGAAACCGAAGCTCGCGAAGCGGGTTTCACCGCCACCGAGATTGTCGCCACCCTCGCCGGAGAGCCGCTCTACGCCACCTTCCACTTCGTCGTCGTCGAATCCTTCTCCATCACCCTGGCCAATGGCGCCCACCTCCCCGTTGTGCGCATGCGAAAGCGGCCCTGACCGCTCCTTTCCCGCTCGCCGTCGTTCCCGACTCCGGCTTGTTCCCGGCGACGCACGCCCACCCTCATGCCCCTGAATCGCCCCCTGCGGGTCCTTTTTGTCTGTTCGATGAACCAGTGGCGGAGTCCCACCGCCGAACGGCTCTACCAAAACGATGCCCGCCTCCAGGTGCGCTCGGCAGGCACGCAGCGGGGTGCACGTCGCCGGATCAGCCGCACCGACCTCGCCTGGGCGGACCTCGTGGTGGTCATGGAACGGGAACACCAAAGGGCGATCACCCGCCAGTTTCCCGACCCGTCGCTCCCGCCGATCGAGATTCTCGACATCCCGGACGACTACGCGTTTCTCGATCCCGAACTCCAGTCCGCCCTGACCACCAGCATCGAACCGGTCCTTTCACTCTGGCTGGACGCCCCACCCGGTCGCACCCCGTGATTCGCACGGTGCGTTGACCTCGGAACAGCGCTTCGTCAGGCTCCGCCCCCTCGTTCGGTCCCCTTTCCCCTGCCCTATCCCTAATGAGTACCTCCTCCGACATCTACATCGGCACCGACAGCGGCGCCACCACGTCCAAGACGGGCGGCGTTCGCGCCGACGGATCCATCCTCTCCATGAAGCTGCGCCAGAGTTCCACGAACTCGCAGGCCGGCACCGCCGCGGTGATCAAGGGCTGGGTCGAGGGGGTCGAGGGGTTTCTCGCTGACAACCAGCTGTCGTGGTCGCAGGTCCGCGGGGTGGGTCTGGCCATCCCGGGACCCTACCAACGCTACGGCGTGCTCGACCGTTCCGCCAACCTGCCCCCGGCCTTCGCCGGTTGGGACTTTCATGCCGAATACAGCCAGGCTCTCGCCGCCAAGGCCGGCCGCACCATTCCCCTGATCGCCGGCAACGACGGCAACTACGGCGGGGTCGCCGAAGCCGCCCGGGTGCGTGGAAACCGCAAGGCGGGCGTCGTCATGCTCGCCCCCGGCTCGGGTCTCGGTTGCGCCTATGTCGATCCCAACGGGCTGCCGCTCGACGGGGACAATTTTGCCGGGATGGAGGCGGGTCACATGCCGGTGCCCCTGCACCTGCTGGGATTGCGACCCTACAAATGCGGCTGCGGACGCGACTGGGGCTGTATCGAAGCCTACACCACCATCTCCGGGCTGCCCCAGTTGCTGGAAGACGTGATCAAGAAACACCCCGATCACGAACTCGCCACCTCCAGCGCCTCCACCAAGGAAAAGGTGCTGTCGCTGCGCACCCGGGCCCAGAAGGGCGACGCCCTCGCCCTGGAGATTTTCGACCTGCAGGCCAAAGCGCTCGGCCTTCACGTCGCCTCGCTCGCCATGGCGCTGGACCCCGAGTACTTCGTCATCGGTGGCGGCCTGATCGACCCCGAAGCCACCACCGAGGCGTTCCGCACGCGCTACCTCGGTCTGATTCGCGACTCCGCGCAGCCCTACCTGTTTCCCGCCCAGCGCAAGAATATCAAAATCGTCCCCGCCACCCTCGGAGAACTCTCCCAGGCGATCGGCGCCGCCCTGGTGGCTCTCTACACCGAGAAAACCAAGGCCGCCTGACGGTCGGTGCTCCCACCCGCCAGCCCACAAAGAAAGCCCCTTGACCCCCGACCTCCAGCCAAGCGACTCGCACTGACTGCAGGTAAAACACCGGGGTTCTGACTTCTCCGGGATTTCACCCTGCGCTCTCTGTGGTTCAACTGCTGAGCCTAGGTTCAACCGCCCCGCCATGACCTCGCTCCCCGCTTCGCTCCGCGCCACTTCGTTGCTCGCGGTCGTCACCACCACCATGCTCCTCGGTCGCGGAACCGCGCACGGCGCGCCTCTCGTCGTTCCGTCGCAGCTGAAGGCCGTCACCGTCTACGGCGACCGCGCCGTGCTCACCCGCTCCGCCCGGGCGGACATTCCGGCCGGGACCTCGGAGCTGGTCCTCGCCGCGCTGCCTGCAGCCCTGATGGACGAGTCGCTGCAAGTTTCAGGACGCGGACTGGCCGGCGTCACGCTGCTCGACGTGAACGCCCGCGTGACGTTTGTCGAGACCACGCCCGACCCGCGTCTGCGCACGCTGGAGGACGATCTGGCGACGCTGCGCCGCGAGGACACCGCCCTGGCCGCGCGCCTCGCCCAGGTGGACCAGCAGCGGGCGCTCCTGCAAAAGATCGAGACGGCGATGACCGCACCGCCGCCGCGCGATGCCGTATCCACCGTATCACGTCCCTCCTTCGAGGAGTGGCAGAAGCTGCTCGCCTTCCAGGCCGACAACCTCGGCCGCCTGGCCGCGGAGCAGCAGGGGCTGCAGCGGCAGCGCTCGGAGCTCGCCGCCCGGATCGCCGCCGCCGAGGCCCAGCTCAACGAGGTGCGCGGCCGCGGCACGGCCCGGCGTAGCCAGAAAACCGTGACGATCCGGGTCGCCGCGGAGCGCGCCGGCACGCTCGACCTCACCGCCACCTACGCCGTGCCCGGCGCCTCCTGGGCCCCGGCATATGACGCGCGGCTGCGCAGCGAGGCACGGTCGATTGATCTGACCTACTACGGCGTCATCCGCAACGCCACCGGCGAGGACTGGAGCAACCTCGCACTCACGCTCTCGACCGCCCGTCCGGCCCTGGGCGGCGGGGCGCCTGAACTCGCCCCCTGGATCGTCGACATCGCCCGCCCATTGCCAGCGCCCATGGACGCCGTGCAGTTGAGCGAGTTTCGCGTCGAGGCGAAACCCCGTAGCCGCGCCGCGACCAAGAGCGCGCTCGCCGGCGCCCCCGAAGCCGCCGCCGCACCACCTCCACTCGAACTGGCCCAGGCCAGCGTCGAGGCCGGCGCCACCAGTGCCACGTTTCGCGTCGAGACGCCGGTCACGCTGCCGAGCGACGGCAGCACCCAGAAGGTCGCCATCCTCGCCACACGGCTGCCCGCCACGCTCCGGTACGAAACCACCCCCAAGGCGATGGAGGCCGCCTTCCTCAACGCCTCCGCCCTCAACGGCAGTGAGTACCCCCTGCTCGCCGGCACGGTGAACGCGTTCCTCGACGACACCTTCGTCGCCTCCAGCCACCTCAAGGCAGTCATGCCCGGCGAACGCTTCGACCTCGCCCTCGGGGCCGACGAAGCCATCGCCGTAAAGCGGCGCGTCGTGAACCGCTTCACCGAAGACACCGGCCTGACCAACCGAGGGCGGCGCATCACCTATGAGTTTCTCATCACGCTCACCAACAACAAGAAAAGCCCGGAGCGCATTCTGCTTCGGGAAGGGGTGCCGGTGTCCCGGGACGAGAAGATCGTGGTCAAACTCCTGACGCCGGCGGAGCGTGACATCGGGGCTGCCGAGGGACAAAAGGAGATCACCCGCGAACCCGAAGGCCGTCTGGCCTGGAGGATTGACCTCAAACCCGGCGAGAAACGGGAAATTCCAGTGAAGCTCAGCGTCGAACACCCAGGCGATCTCGCCGTGACCGGCGTCGAGTAGGCGCCTCCGTTGGAGGCGGGATCGCCGACGCAAACGGGATGGGCCTCATCTGACGTAGTCCGGGAACGGCCGCGGGTTCTGTGGCCCCTCCCCTTCCTCGATTTGGGCGTGCCTTTTTCCTCATCGCCTGACGCCATCCCTGCATGCCAGAACCCATGTCCAAGGCCCAACGCTCTGGTGTTCCGCTCTTGCTGGGAGGAGCGTTCCTGCTGTTCGGGGTCGGTGTGTTCTTCCCGTTTTTTCACGTTCAGAAGTTCTGGGTGTTCGACGACGCCGTCTCGGTCGTCGCCGGCATCATCACCCTGTTCCGGGAGGGTGAGTACTTTCTCTTCGCCATCCTCGCGCTCTTCACGCTCATTTTCCCGGTGGCCAAGCTCGGGTTGCTCGCGCTGGTCTGGATGGAACGGGACCACGATCTTCAGAAGATGCGCCGGCTGCACCAGCGCGTGGCCCAGCTCGCCAAATGGTCGATGCTCGACGTGTTCGTCGTCGCCATCCTGATCGTCGCCATGAAATCCGCCGGCATGGCCAAAATCCAGATCGGCCCCGGGCTCTACCTCTTCACCGTCTCCATCATCGCCACGCAGATCGCGTCGAGCTGGATCGAGCGCCTGCTGTACCGGCACTGAGTCCGGACAGGCGTCACTTCTTTCCCGCTACGCCAGCCTCCTGGCCCCGCGGGGGCCCGGCAGCCGGGCGGGCCGGCGCGGCCGTGGCGCCGTGGTCGACCGGAAGATGCAGCCGGGCGGCCACATCCCAGAACGGGAAAAAACCGCGCTTGGCCGCGGGGTAGAGCAGGGTGTCCCAGTCGCGCCGATACCAGCGCAGCGCAATGCCGGCGCGATCAAGCGCAGCCTCGACCGCCAGGCCGGCGTCCAGCCACGGACCCACCGCCGGCCGGAGCGCAAGCACCGTCCTCAGGCCCAGCGACCGGGCCCACTCCACCACCGCCGGCCCGGGATCGTCGGCCCGCACCACCCGGAGGTCCGCGCTCCAGGCCACCGCGGCCCGCGAAGCTCCGTCCGCCAGAGCCGCCTGCGTAAAGGTCACCACCGGATCCGCCCACGCCTGCGCCACAGCCAGGCTTTCCGACCAGAGCGCCAGCACCCCCACCGGCGCCACCTCCCCAAGATTGGCCGATTCCACACACAGGTCTTCCGGGTGCAGCCAGAGGCCGACCGGGCCCACGGGAGGATTCCGGGTGACGGGTGGATACCAGGGCTCGACCGGCGCACCCAGTGAAGGCTCGACCAGGGGAACCGCCTCCGTGGCCAGCTTTCCCACGGGATTGAACCGTCCGTCTGTGAATCGCGCAATGGTGTCGGCCCGCGCCAGGTAGGTTTTGCCCGGCGTGTGCAACCCCGCCACCCAGCGCCACGACAAGGTGTTCGCCGCCGCATCGCCATCGAGGAGGTGACGCCAGAAGAACTCGGCCCCCAGTTCCCAGGGCAGGCGCAGGGTGAAAATCCAGATGCTCGCAAACCACATCCTCGCATGGTTGTGCAGCCACCCGGTGCGCACCAACTCGTGGGCCCAGTCATCAAATCCGGGCAAACCGGTCCTGCCTTCAATCGCCTCCACATATCCCGCCGGCGGCGACTCTCGCAGACGTCGCACCGCATCTCCGTACCTCCGCCATACTTCGGGACGGTGCTCCAGCCAGCCCTTCCAATAGGTCCGCCAGCAGACTTCCTGAATGTACTTCTCCGCCCGCGCCCAGGGATGCGCGGTTCGCACGGCCTCGCACGCCTCCGCCTCGGTGACGAGCCGGCGCTGCAACCAGGGGGAGAGTCTCGAGACCGACGGCTGCCCGGGACGGTCAAAATCCCGCTCCTCCGCGTAGCGCAACGCTCGCGGCACAAACGCATGCAGGCGGCTCAAGCCCGCCTCGCGCGTGGGAACGAAGTCTGACATGCAGCACCTTACACACCCTCACTCAATGTGCAAATGGCCACCTCGGTGAGCTGCCCGCGGCCAACGAGGGCAATTTCTCGGGTTGCGCCACCTCAGAAACCGCCGAAAACTCGACCTTAGGCATTTATGGAACCCCGGATGGACACCGATCGACACGGATCAACCCAAGGTCGGATCGTGGTCCAGGACTTGGCTCGTGCGCGATCAACTCAAGATCACTGCGGTCAACGGCTTTCATCCGGATCCGCGTCGATCGGTGTCCATCCGTGGTTTCACCCCTGCCGGCCTGGCTGACGTCTCTCGTTCTCTCCCCTGCCACCACCCCTCCCCCTCCCCGTCCCCCTGCAGTTCCACTTATTCTTATGTCCACCCGTCCCATCCTGTCCCGACTCCTGCGAACGTTTGTCCTTGTCGGCTCGATCAGCACCGCGCTGTTCGCCGCCCCCGCCAAGAACCCCCTCCTTGATCGGTGGGCGTTGAACCTGCCCAACGGCGCCGCCGGATGGCTGGAGATCAAACAGGAAAAGGGCTGGCTCGACGGTTCGATCCTCTGGGGCGGCGGCAGCGTGCTGCCTCTGGCGAGCGTCACCCTCGAGGGCGATACCGCCGTCATCACTCGGGTTCGTGAAATCGAACGCAAGGACGCCGACGGCAAGGTGACTCGGAAGCAGGTCCTGACCGAAACGCTCACCGCCAAAGCAGAAGGCGACATGCTCCGCCTGTCTCGCGTCGCACCGCGCCCGGACGGCTCCGGCTTCGATCGAGCCGAGGTCACCGGCAAACGCATTCCCCCACTTCCGGCCCGCCCCGACCTCTCCAAGGTGAAATTTGGCGCCCCCATCACCCTGCTCCAGGCCAACGCGCTCACCGGCTGGCGGCTGATCGAACCTGCGGCGGAAAACGGCTGGTCCCTTGCCAATGGCGTGCTGAGCAATCGTCCGATCGAGGCCGCACCGGGACAACCCAAACGCCGCTTCGGCAATTTGCGCACCGACCAGGAATTTGAGGACTTCTCCCTGGCACTCGAAGTCAATGTTCCCAAGGGCAGCAACAGCGGCGTGTACTTGCGCGGCATTTACGAAGTCCAGGTCTTCGACTCGGCCGGCAAACCGCTCGATCCGCACAACATGGGCGCCGTTTACAGCCGCATCACCCCCACCGTTTCCGCCGAGAAGCCCGCGGGCGAATGGCAGTCGCTCCTCATGACGCTGGTCGACCGTCACGTCACCGTTGTGCTCAATGGCAAGACCATCATCGACAACCAGCCGGTGGACGGCTGCACCGGGGGCGCCCTCTGGTCCGATCAATTCCGCCCCGGCCCGATCTACCTGCAGGGCGACCACGGTCCGGTCAGCTACCGGAACATGGTGCTGCGCCCAGTCGTGAAATAAGGGATTTTCCCGAGAGCTGACGCTGAGCGAAGGGCTCAGCGTCAAACACGCGAGGCGTGCGTTTTGTTGGAGGTGGCCTCGGTGAGGCCGCGACGGGGCCGCCAGGCCCCGCCTCCGGTGTACGATTTCTTTACGCGACGCGCACTTTCGCTGGGTCGACGACCCCACCTCCAAAGGACGCGGTCCCTCCCAACCCACCTCCCGACGTCTCCACGAAACTTTTACGCCTGCGTGTCGTCTCTAGGGCAACACCCACTCTCTCCCGTGTCCCCCTCCGACCCGCACTCCGGCCACTCCCACCCCTCGTCACCCTGCTGCGGTGTCTCGACCAACATCGAGGACTACCTCCTGAGCCGCAGGCAGTTTCTCAGTCGCGTCGGCATGGGCTTCGGCGCCCTCAGCCTCGCCTCGCTGCTCGATCCGGGACACCTGCTGGGCGCATCAGCCGGCAATGCCGCCGATTTGCCTCCCGTGGGCCCGCTGCTGCCGAAGTCCCCTCACTTCGCCGGCAAAGCAAAATCGGTCATCCACATTTTCGCCCAGGGCGCTCCCTCCCATGTCGACACCTGGGATCCGAAACCCGCCCTGACCCGCATGGACGGCAAGTCGATCGGCTCCGACGGCGGCGTCGCCATGGCCTCACCCTTCGCTTTCAAACGCTACGGCAAGTCGGGCATCGAGGTGAGCGACCTTTTCACGAAGACCGCCGCACATGTCGATGACATGGCCGTCATCCGGTCCATGTACACCGACATCCCCGCCCACGATGTCGCGACGGTGTTCATGAACACCGGGTCCGTGCGCATCACGAAGCCAAGCCTCGGATCCTGGGTCGTCTATGGGCTCGGCACCGAAAACCAGAATCTCCCCGGCTTCATCTCGCTGCGCGGCAATCGTATTCCAACCGGAGGCGCCACCACCTACGGCTCCGCCTTCCTGCCCGGTGTCTACCAGGGCACCAGCGTCAATACGACCGCGACGAATGTGCAGCAGATGATCCAGAACATCCGCAACGCCTACGTCACCAAGGCCGAACAGCGGCGCCAGCTCGACTTCGTCCACCAGCTCAACGAACTGCACGCCCAAAACCTCGCCCGCGACGCCGCCCTGGAATCACGGCTCGAGACCTACGAAATTGCCTTCCGCATGCAGACGGAGGCCACCGACGTCTTTGACATCAACAAGGAGCCCGCCGACGTCCGCGCCGCCTACGGCTCGACGCAGCAGGGCAAACAGTTGCTCATCGCCCGCCGGCTGGTGGAGCGTGGCGTACGGTTTGTCCAAGTCTGGCACGACGGCTGGGATCACCACCAGGACCTCGAAGACCGCATCAGCGAGAAGGCCGGCGAAATTGACCAGCCGCTCGCGGCCCTGATGGCCGACCTGAAGCTGCGCGGCCTGCTCGACTCCACCCTGGTGGTCTGGGGCGGCGAATTCGGACGCAAACCCACCCGCGATCGCAACGGGGGCGAAAACCCCGGCCGCGATCACAACGCCAAGGCCTTCAGCGTCTGGATGGCCGGCGGTGGAGTGAAGGGCGGAACGGTGCACGGCGCCACCGACGAGTTCGGCGCCGCCGCCGTGAAGGACAAGGTCCACGTGCACGACCTGCACGCCACCATCCTCCAGTGCCTCGGTTTCGATCACAAGAAACTGACCTACCGCTACAACGGCCGCGACTTCCGCCTGACCGATGTCGCCGGCAACGTCATCCAGCCCATCCTCGCATGAATCCGCCGCGGCCCGCCCTCGCCCCCGACTCCGCCGGCTGCAATCCGACCGGAAACGGATCCGCGCCCAACGTCGTGACGATCCATTCGGTAGGTTTTTCCGCACTACGTCCTGCGCGAATCGGGTGGCACCTCCTCCCGCCATCACTCGTCCTCTGCGCGGTCGGCGCCCTCCTTCTCTCCACCGCCCGTGCCGCGGATCCGGCGATTTCCGCCGCCGATCTCCAGTTCTTCGAAACCCGCGTGCGCCCGCTGCTGGGCGAACACTGCTACAAGTGCCACAGCCACTCCGCTGACAAGATCAAGGGCGGCCTGATGGTCGACAGCCGGGCCGGCCTGCTCCAGGGTGGCAATTCCGGACCCGCCGTCGTGCCGGGCAATCCCGACAAGAGCACGCTCATCCAGGCGGTGCGCTACATGGACCCCGACCTGCAGATGCCACCGGAGGAACACGGCGGAAAACTCAGCGAACGCGAAATCGCCGACCTGACGGAGTGGGTGCGCCGCGGCGCACCGGACCCGCGGGTGCCGTCCGCCAGCGCCGGTGGGAAGAACTACGGCGGCGTGGGCAAACAGCACTGGGCCTTCCAGCCGGTGAAAAAACCCGCCGTGCCGGCCGTCTCCAGTCCATGGATCCAGTCTCCCGTCGATGCCTTTGTCCTCGCCCGGCTGCAGGAGGCCGGCCTGACGCCCAGTCCCCTCGCCGACAAGCGCACGCTCATTCGTCGGGCGACCTTCGATCTGATCGGGCTGCCCCCCACCGAGAAGGAAATCCAGGATTTTCTCGCCGACACCAGTCCACAGGCCTTCGCCCGCGTGGTCGACCGCCTGCTCGCATCGCCGCACTACGGCGAGCGCTGGGCCCGCATCTGGATGGATGTCGCCCGCTTTTCCGACACCAAGGGCGACGCCCCCCGGCGGGATGATCCGCGTTTTCCGCACGCCTGGACCTACCGCGACTACCTGATCGACTCCTTCAACTCCGACAAGCCCTACGCCCAGTTCATCACCGAACAAATCGCGGCCGACTTGCTCGTGAAACAGGACATCGAATCCGCCCGCCTGCAGAAAAAGGAACCGCCGGTGGACCAAAGCCGGCTCGCCGCACTCGGGTTCCTCACCCTCGGCAACCGCCACGATGGTCGTCGCAACGACATCATCGACGACCAGATTGACGTCATCAGCAAGGGCTTCCTCGGCCTGACCGTCTCCTGCGCCCGCTGCCACGACCACAAGTTCGATCCGATCCCGACCAAGGACTACTACTCCCTCTACGGCGTGCTCGCCAACACGATCGAACCCACCTCAGTCTTCCGCGAGCCGACCCTCCAGACCAAGGTGCTCAAGACGCCCCAGCTCGACGACTACGTCGCCAAGGCCGAGGCCCTCACCAAGCGCGCCGGTGAACTCCAGGCTCAGGCCCAGGAGATGCGCCGCTCCCGGACCCGCGATCCACAAAAGCGCCGCGAGTTGGTCCGCGCCGAGGGACAGCTGCAGCGGGAGATCGCCACGCTCGAAATGACCCATCCCGGCGCCCCCGCGCGCGCCCACGCACTCACCGACGCACCCAACGTCAAGGACTACCCGGTGCTCCTCCGCGGCGAGGCCCAGAACGTGGGAGAGACGGTGCCGCGTCGGTTCCTCGAGATCCTCAGCCCCGATCCAGCGAAGCGTCCGGTGTGGAAGAAGGGCTCGGGCCGGCTCGAACTCGCCCAGGCCATCACCCAACCATCCAACCCAATGACCGCACGGGTCCTCGTCAACCGGGTCTGGCAGCAGCACTTCGGCCGGGGGTTTATCAGCACGCCGGACGATCTCGGCAACATGGGAGGCATTCCCACCCATCCGGAACTGCTCGACTGGCTCGCCTCCGGCTTCACTGCCAGCGGCGGCTCGATCAAGCAGCTGCACCGGACTCTGCTGCTCAGCAGCACGTATCAACAAAGCAGCGACCCAAATGTCGCCGGCACCGCGGCCGACCCGGACAACAAACTGCTCTGGCACGCCAGCCTGCGCCGGCTCGATTTCGAGTCGGTCTACGACTCGCTGCTTTCCATCTCCGGCACGCTCGACCCCAAGTTGGGGGGCAAGTCCATCACCCTGAACAGCGAGGGCTTCGGCAAGCGTCGCGCGCTCTACTTCTTCATCGACCGGCGCAACCCGCCCGAACTGCTGACCCAGTTCGATTTCCCCAATCCCGACGTTCCGTCCGGCAAGCGATACGACACCACGGTGCCCCAGCAGGCCCTCTTCCTCATGAACAGTCCGCTGGTGATCGAAACCGCTCGCAAGCTGACCCACCGGCCGGAGTTCACCGCACTCAAACGCGACGAGGACCGGGTGACGTCGCTCTACCTCGCCGTTTTCCAAAGGGAACCCTCCGACCAGGAACGAGCGCTCGGCATCGCCTACATCCGCGCCAACCCCACCGGGACCGGCCTTGAGGTCAAGGAGCCGCCCGGCATGAAGAAGGCCCGTGAGGACCGTCGCGCCGAACGCAAGGCCGCCATGACGGGAGCCAAGAACGTCGAAAACCGTCCGATCGGAGCGCTGGTCGAAAACGGCGGCCCCATGGACGCCTGGACCAAGCTCGCCCACGCCCTGTTCCAAACCAACGAAGCTGTCTACGTGAACTGAGGCGATCGGCGCGACTGCGGATGGGCTTCAACGTAAGAGTCCGCAGTTGTACGTTGTTGATTGGGATTGAGTTCGGGTGGAGGGCGTCGCTCCGTCGGCGCCGGGGATCGATCCACGAGCTACCGCGTCCGACAGTTCTTGTATCCGCGACGCGCAACTGGCGCTGATCCCGCAGTCGCGGTGAGCATCGACGGGACCGACGGGTCCCGCCTCCAATGATCGATTTCTTCACGCGACGCCCATCCCCGCGGGGTCGGCGACCCCACCTCCAACGGACACCACCCGACGAGTGCGCTTAGGTTGACGCGCATGCGCGGCCGCGTCCATCCATGCTTCAATCACGCTCTTCAGCCAATCCACGCCTCAAGCTCGGCCAGGCCAAAGGGCTTTTCCGCGATCCCGTCGATCTTGTGCCGCCGGTACGCCGCCCGATGGGCATCAGCCAGGCCGGCGCAAAAGACGTAGATGCGCCCGGGGAAGCGACGCGCGCGCAGCGACTGCACCACCGCGAGTCCGTTCTTTCCCGGCATCTGGTGGTCGGTGATAACGACGTCGAACCGCTCCGCAGCCGCACTCGCCAGCGCCGCATCGCCATCCACCACGCTCAGCACCTGGTGACCCAACCGCTCCAGCCGAAGCTTCACGGACTCCCGCACGGCCGGGTGGTCGTCAGCGTGGAGCACCCGCAGCGACGCGCCGCCCGCAACCGAAGGTGACGCCGCAACGGCGGGCCGGGACTCTGCGTCACCGACCCCGCCGTCATCATTCGGTCGATTCATTCCTGGCGGGATCAGGGCTTGGCCGGCGCCGCGGCGAGCAGACGCTTGACCTCCAGTTCGAGCTGAGGTCCTCGTGCGCTGGTGCTGATGATCCTACCATTTTGGTCGATCAGGAACATGGCCGGAATGCCCCGGATGCCATACTTCACCGCATACTCGTTCTGCCAGTACTTGCCATCGTAGTGCTGCGGCCAGGGCATTTCTTCCTTGGCGACAAAGTCGAGCAGCTTCTGCCGGTCTGTGGCGCGATCGAGCGAGATCCCCACGATCTCAAATCCCTGGTCATGGTACTTGGCGTACACGGACTTGACGTTGGGCAACTCCGCGATGCAAGGACCGCACCACGTCGCCCAAAAATCCACGAGAACGACCTTGCCCCGCAGTTTCTGCAGATCGACCGCCCGGCCATCCACCGCCGTAAAAGCCAGATCGACCGGTCTGCGCAGGAGTTCGATCCGCTCGATCTGAACACTGGCGTGGGCGCGCAGCGCCTCACTCGGTGTCGTTGCCTTGAGATGTGCCCACTCCGCCTCGGACGCACCGGGGACATTTCGCTCCAAAGCGCCGAGATAGTCATCCGCTCGCCGGATGGACGTATCCAGTTGCAGGTATTTTGCCACATGCGCGTCGAAGCGGGGCCGGAACGACGCCCAGTCCACGGACTTGCCATCCTTCAAATCCTGCGAGGCGGCACGAAAGTCCTTCGCGAATGCGCCCCAGTCCATGGTTTCCCGCGGGCCGGCGGGAACATCGCTGGCGACCGCCATCTGCTGCCGCATTCCCTCGTATTTGGTTTTCCATGCATCCTTCGCGGCGGTGTCGATCACGATCACCGGTCCGCCTTTGGCGTCACGTTCAGGGCCGATCGACTGGATGAAGCGCGGATTGACGGAGGCCAAGTTCGTCACCACGTCCCACCGCCGAGGATCCGTGGGGTACGTCTCAAAAAAAGCCGCACCCGCCTTCAGGATCGCGCGCTGCGACTCGTCCATCCATCGTTGCAACGCCTCCACTCCCATCTCTTTCGCGTTGGCCGGCGGGGTGGGTTTCAACATGGCCTGGAAGGCAGCAAAGTCCTTGTCGGCTGGCGACTGGGTCGCGCCGGCCGCTGGCGCGGCCGCGGGGGTCTGGGCATCGACAATGGCCGGCAGGCTCACCAGGAGGCTGGCGACCAGCAGCGAACGAGAGAGAGGAATCATGGTTGGCACCCGGGGTCTGGCGAGAGTTTGAGAAGATGTTTCACCTGATCCTCCAGCGTGTGACCACGAGCGTCCAGCGACACTACCCGTCCCAACTGATCCATCAAGAACATCGCGGGAGGGTCAGCAACTCCGTGTCCGCGCCGCGGGGATGCGCCTGCGCGTCACCTTAAGGGTCCGCAGATGTGCCATGTAGATTGGATTTGGGTTTGGGTTCGAGTGGAGGGCGTCGCTCCGACGACGCCGGGGGACGGTCCACGCACCACCGCGTCCGACCGTTTTGGTACCCGCGACGCGCAACCTGCGCCGGTCCAGCGGCTGCGCATGCGCGTCAACTTAAGGACTGGGCCTGGGGAATCGCATTGTTCTTGTTGGAGGTGGCCTCGCTGAGGCCGCGACGGGACCGACCGGTCCCGCCTCCGGTGACCGATTTCTTCACGCGACGCCAATCCCCGCGGGGTCGGCGACCCCACCTCCAACGAACACCATCCTTAGGTTGACGCGCATGAGCGGCTGCGGGAGCGCCCTCCACCGGAGCGGAACCTTGGTTTGCGCCGCGGTTCGGGTTTACGCACGCCCGGTCCCCAAGTCGACGCCTATGCCGGGTTGCAGGAAGCGATTCGTAGTGATCCTGCCCTGTTCGGAGAGCCATCCTTCGCCGGGACTCCCCGCCTAATCCACCGTCTTCTGCGTGCGCTTCCAGGCGCCGCGATCCGTAAACGCGGGCACAATTGGTTCGGCCGGGGCATGGGTCTTCGTCCACAGCAGCACCGTCCGGCGGCGAGCCGTTTCCGGGGCCAGGGTCGTCGCCAACAGTTTGGCCACGTCCTCTTTCTTCAGCGCCAGCAGCGCCGCCAGTCCAGTCTGTCGTCGCTCCCATTCGCCCCCAAAACTGAAGGCACTGACAAAGAACTGCTCGGCCTTTTCTGCCATGGATTTCGGCTTATCTTCAAACGCCGACCGCGCACCGGCCAGTAGCGTCGCCCATTGCTCGGGGGTGATGGCCTCAAACTGCGCCGGTAGGGTGGCAAGGAACGCCTCGGACCGGCGACGAAGCTCGTCGGGTGCGTAACCGCTCGATTGTACGGTGAACGACAGGTACCGCTGGCGCAGCGAGCCGCCCGCGCCGGACCCGACTATGTAGCCGAGCTGCTGGCGAGTCCGGAGCTCGGTGTAGTAGGGCTCGCTCATGAAATTCCCAATCACCACCGCCGCCGCCCGGGTCCGCGGTGAATCGTCCGGGAGCAGGTAGTCGCTCGTGTAGGCAGAATTGGCGCCGGCAATCTCGCCGGCATCGACGAGGGGCTTGGCCGGCGCCAGCGCAAGGTGTCTCCGGCGGAGGAGCGCGTCGGGCGCCACGGGGGTCGCCCCAATCTGCGCTGCGACTGTCCGGGTTGCCTTCACCGCGTCCTCGGGCGTGAGGTGGCCATGCACCACCGCCTCGAGCTTGCCCCGGGCGAAGAAGGTGCGGGCAAACGCCTGCACGTCCTTCCAGGTCGCCGCCGTGACCCGCGCCGTTTGTTCGTCAGGCAGGAAATGGATCTCGCGCGCCAGGGCATCCCGACGGTCACGGGCCAGCAAATACGCCTCGGTCTGGGGATAGCTGCGCAGCGAACGCAGCGTCGCCTCCTTGAGGGCCTCGAATCGCCCGGGGCTGAGCTCAAAGGTCCTCAGGCGGGAGCTGATGAAGGTGTCAAAACGAACCGCGGAGTCGCCGAAGCCCGTGATCGTGAACTTGTACCCCTCCAGGGACGCATCCGCCGAGAAATCGAGTCCCGCCAGCGAGGCATCGCCGAGGGCCGCATCCAGGCTGTCCCGCAGGCAGGCATCGTAGAGTCGCAGCAGCGCGGCCTGATCGGCGGTGCCCTGGTCGCGCGCCGGGACAAAGCGGTAGATCAGCGTGCTCTGGGGACGCTGGAACTCGGTGTCGGGGGCAAAATAGAGTGCAACGCCCGGTTCATCGATCAAGGGAAGCGGCCGCTCGGCCAGCAGTCCGGTCGCCCCAGGCATGAAGGGATTCGCGCCGGGCAGGGCAAACGCCGCGATACGCTCCGGGGCCAGCAGCGCACGGTAGGCATCACCGGCGTCCTCCGTGTACGAATACGCCGTGCCGTAGATCCGCTCCTTCCGATCCGTCGGGACCCCTTTCGCCATGAGTGAGACCAGCAGGTTGTCCGGCGTCAGCGCCGCCAGCAGCCGGCGGTAGGCCGGCTCATCAGGCGCGCCCCAGACGTCGGACGCGCGTTCCGCCACCTCGAGGGGGTAAAACAGTGCCTGGTTGGAGAGCTTGGTCGCGAGTTCCGCGCCCTCACCGCGGTCCTGATACGTTTCATTCAACGCCGCCACCCGGGCGCGGTCGCGGTAGAACGCCTCGGGAAAGGGCGAGCGGTTGAGATGGTCGAGGTACGAAAACACCAGTCCCAACACGCGGGCGTGCTGCTCCTGCCCGGCGGGGGTGAGTGACACCTGGATTTGCAGCGAGCCGTACGACTCCGTGCGCTCCCAGACGTAGGCATTGACACTGTTGGCGAGGTCCTGGCGCTTGAGCCAGGCCAGCAGTCCGCCTTCACCCGGATAACTGATGAGCTGCGGCAAGAGCTGATCGGGCTTGGAGGCGAAATCCGGACGCGTGGGCGGCACGACAAATTCCAGGGTGATCTGCCGGAGCTCCTTCACGGGCTCGATCCGTGCCAGACGCAGCGCCGCTTTCCTTGGCAGGAACACCGCGGTGCGCGCCACCGGAGGCAGGTCGCGACGCGGCACCGCAGCAAAGAGGGTGCGGGCGAGTTTCTCCAATTCATCGAGCGACGCTTTTCCAGCCAGGGCCAGCGCCATGCGGTCGGCCGAGTAGTGGCTCTCGTAAAACGCCCGCACCATCGCCGGCGTGGTGCCCGCCAGGGTGTCCTTGTTGCCGGTGGAGAACTTGCTCTCCCCGCTGCCCGGCGCATAAAGCTCGCGCGACACGCCGATCAGGCGGCGAAAATCGTTCTGCAGGTGGCGCATCGCCTCGTTGTGCACCGCAAATATCTCCCGCGCGGTGAACTCGGGATTGAACCGGGGGGCGATGAAGAACTGGGCAAAGCGGTCGAGCGCATCCGCAAAGGCCTCGTGCCGCACCTCGAACTGGTAGTTGGTGTGATCGGTCGTGGTGTAGGCGTTGTTGTAGCCGCCATTGGCCTTGATGAAATTGCCATAGTCGGAGACATCCGGATACTTCTCCGTGCCGAGGAAAAGCATGTGTTCCAGGAAGTGCGCCATGCCCTCCCGGTCCGCCGGGTCGTCGATCTGGCCGGTGTTCATGACCAGCGACGCGCCGGACTTGTTGAACTTGGGGTCGGAGACGAGGAGCACCCGCAGACCATTGTCGAGGGTGAATCGGCGGAAGACCGCCGTGTCGGTCGGCGCCTTGACGGGCGGGGGGAGCACGGGGGCTGCCGTTACCGGCAAATCAACGGCAGCCGCAAGGAGGGTCACCAGGACCAGAGAACCAATTCGCATGCCCAAAACCGAGTCCACTTACCCCACCCGAGCAAGCCCGGGCGCACCGCACCGGCCTCTCTTCCCGCCTCCACCCTCAATTTGCCGTCGGTTTCAAACCACCTCGACCCAACCCACCACCCGCTCCCCAAGCCCAGTGTCATCCCGCAAATGACACTCCCCCTCCGGCGGTCGCGGGTCGCATCGGGGAAGTGTCATCCCGCAGATGACACTGGGCCGACACGCTCACCGGGCCTTCGGCCCGGCCGTGCCGGCCATCCTAATGCGGCCTTCGCGCTCCGACTCGTCCCGTACGGAGCCAGACCAGTAGCTGGAGCGTCCGTTCCGCGTCGGGAAAGGCGGATTTTGCCACGAAGAGGAGGTGCACGCGTTGTCGCGGTACTCCCAGCATTCTCGCCAATCGCGCTTTGTCTCCATAGCGCGTCAGTTGATTCGCACAGGTCTCGGCGAGGATGTTCCACAACGGAGTATCTTCGCCCACCACAGGTCGCATGCCCGGCCTGCGCCGCGGCCGGCGGCGATACCGTTTCATTGATTCGGCGGCAGCAGCATCAGCCGCATCCGCTATCAGGTCGATCAACGCGTCAAACTGACGCATTCGCGGGGGGAAGGGTCGGTCCATGCCTCAAGCCATTGGGTCCGCCACCCTCCTGTCACTTCAGCGTTTGCCCCAATTCAGGACCACGGAACCCCTGATCAGGTGTCATTCGGCAGATGACACCGGGCCCGGTTGGGTGAAGGGAAGTGTCATCGGCGGGATGACACTGGGTTGGGGCGGGCGGCACGTGATCTGCTCGGGCGGGGGATGCGCGTTGGCTTTTATTGGCGGGTGGCAGCGGTGGCGGTGGCGGTCGGGATTGGGGGACTCCTCACATCGGCGCGGGCCGAGGGGACTCTGTTTCGGGGGGCGACGCTGCTCACGTTGGCGGACGGCGAAACCGTCGCACGGAACGAAGGTTTTTTGCTCGTTTCCGAGGACGGTGCGATCGAGGCGGTGGGCGCAGGGGATCCATCGGCCGACCCGGTGGTGAAGGGACGACTGGCCGCTGGGACCGCGACCGTCGAGTTGAAGGGCAAGATCGTCATGCCGGGGTTCGTCTCGGGACACAGTCACCTCTGGCAAAGTGTATTTCGCGGGATCGCTCCGGACGGCGAGCTCCACCCGTGGCTGCGCGCTCTGCACTGGCGGTACGGTGGTTTTTTAGAAGATGGCGACTTTGGAGCGTTCACCCGTCACGGAGCCTATGACCAGCTGCGTCACGGCGTTACGACCACCTACAATCACAGCCACTGGCTGGGCAAAAGCTACCCCCGCTACCTCGAACAGTGGCAGGCCGAACTGACCCTGCCCCAGCGCTTCGTCTTTGCCTGGGTCAATGAAGCAGGCGTCACTGATGCCGTCTGGGAGGAGCGCTTGCGGACCGTGCTGGCGGAGCTGAAGCCCGGGCCCAAGTCCCCGTTCCTCGGGCTTTCCATGAATCCACGGGGCGCGCACATGGGTGGCGACATGCTCACGCGGGAGATCGCACTGGCGCGCAAACTCGGCCTGACGGTGCAGCTACACTACCTCGAACCCCTCGCCGAGTCAGCCCAGGACCGGGCGCAGTGGCCGCGGCTGAAGGACGCCGGCGTGCTCGGCCGAGACGTTTCCTTCGCTCACTTCATTCACCCCGACGCGCCCATGCTGGCGGAGGTCGCAAAAGCCGGCAATGCCATGATCTGGAATCCGTTGTCGAACGGCCGCCTCGGTTCCGGACTCCCCGACATCCGCGGCTATCTGGCGGCAGGGATGAGGGTGGGCATGGGCGTCGATGGGCAGGCGAGCGCGGACATTTCGGACCCGTTTGAGAATGTGCGACTCGGACTCTATGCCCTGCGCCTGCGCCAGCAAAACGCCGGCGGGCTCCAGCCCCTGGACATGCTCCGCCTGCACACGTTGCGCACCGCGGAGGTGCTGGGGGTCGAGCGGTGGGTGGGCAGCCTGGCTCCCGGCAAGTTCGCGGACTTCCTCGTCATCGACCCGCAGCAACCGGCCACCGGACCGGTTTGGGACGCCGCCGCCACGCTCGTGTTTGCCTGCAGCAGTCGAAACCTCGCGGCCGTCTACATCGGAGGCCGAAAGGTGGTGACCGACGGCAGGATTGAGGGTGAAGACACCGGTTTGGCCGCCGATGTCGAACGTCGGGTGAAGCGGATCCAGGAACGGGCGGCCGCGGCGCCAAAGCCGTAGGTTTCGATTCGATCCGGGACGGCTTCTCCCGCAGTCGCTCCCGCGCGTCAACCTAAGGAAGATCGAAGGCGGGTGCCTGTTGGAGGTGGGGTCGCCGACCCCGCGCGGATTGGCGTCGCGTCAAGAAAATGGACAGCGGAAGGCGGGACCGATGGGTCCCGTCGCGGCCTCACCGAGGCCACCTCCAAGAGAGAGGCAGGAGGTTTCTACGCGCGATCCCTAAATTGACGCGTGTGCGCCACCGCGACGCGGTTCGCTTCACGCCGCCGGGTTGTTTGACTTCTCCGAATACGGCATCCGCCCCGCATCAGAGCTTGATGCCGAGTTTCGTCAGGGTCTCCTCCAGGCCGGCTTTGCTGGTGGGGCCGCTGCCGACAAAGCTGGCCGCGATCTTGCCCTCGCGATCGATGACATAGAAGGTCGGGATTCCGCTCACCTTGTAGTGCTTCTTGGCAATACTGTCGGCATTCCCATTCTCACGATTCACCCCTGCTGGATCGAAGGCGAGCGGATAGGTGGTCGGAACCTGGGGCGAGACCAGCCACTTGTCGAAATTCTCCCTGGTGTCCCAGACGCAGACACCCCACGCGGTCACTCCTTGGTTGCGGGTCTTTTGGTAGAGTGCCTCGAGCCCCGGCATCGCGGCCTTGCACGGGCCGCACCACGGCGCCCAGAAGTCGAGGATGACCACCTGCCCGCGCAGGTCGGACAGTTTCATGGTGCCGCCTCCGGCCTTTTCGACGCTGAAGTCGGGGGCAACGGTTCCGTTCGCCACCAAAGGCGGCCGGGCAGCGGCCGGACGGCTCTGCGCGGCGCGAGGAGCGTTCGGAACCTGCGGCGCCTCGGTCGTCGGCGTGAAGGTCAACTGGGTGCCGGCCAGATCGGTTGTGGCCGCATAGACGGTGCCGCCAAGAATGAGGGGCTTTCTCGCGTCATAGCGCTCCTCGTTTGAGAAAAGGCCGTCGCCGTTCACATCCGCCATCAACCAGAGCGGTTTGCTCGCGGCGTCGGCGCTGACATACGTCGCCCGGTTGTCGTTTTCAATCAAGGCGACCTTCACCGGTTTGCCCGCGACCGTGACCGCTCCCGTCCGGGCTCCGCCGCGGCGGTAACTCAGCGTGTAGCCGGCCTCTGCACGGGCCATCGTGTAGATGAAGATCACACTGTAGTCCTGCACCGCGGCCGGGTCGCCGCCGGAACCATACGAAGCGCGCAGCTTCACCGTGTGCGAACCAGCCATGTACTTGCCGCCGCGTCCCACGAGCTTGCCCCACTTGCCATCCCCGTCATCGGTGAGATCGCCATTCTGATTGGCGTCAATATAGATCCGCCTCAGGTCGAATTGTCCCTCCGGCTCCTGGTCGACGGCAACAACGTACTCGGCGCGGGGACCGGTGCCGAGGGTGATCTTTCCGAAGACCAGTTGACCGTTGGCTTTCGGCGCCTTTTTCACCGACGCCGGCTGCTCGGGCGTAAGCGGGACCTCGGTGTTGTAAAATGGAAGCTGGCCCCAGAGGGCACCTCCCTCGGACAGCAAATCAAGGTCAGCTCGCAGGGGAGTGTTGAGGGTGACAACGGCCGGTGCCGCCGCTTTGTCCTGGCTGCTGGTCGTGGTACTGGCGCTGAGGGCAAGCACCGCCAG
>JAEUGZ010000257.1 GCA_016794725.1 Opitutaceae bacterium
CCGGCTACTCCGGTCGCCAACTTGCCCAGGGTCTGGCTTGCTCAACTTCCACCGTCAAACGCTGGCTTCGACGACGTCGTGCCGGCCAGCCCGTGCGGCGCCCCCCTGGGCCCAAGCCGTCGCTTCCGCTGCCACTGGACCAACTCCAGCGGGAAATCGCCCAACTGCCGCATCGTCACCACCGGACCCTGAACATGCAGCCCTTCATCCAACGCTTCCGAGGCGCGTTCTCTCGCCGACAGATCCAACGCCATGTCCGCGCCCACCGAACCGAGCTTCGCCGCCAGCATCGCCGGAGCCTCCGACGCGTCCGATGGCGAATCCCCAACACCGCCTGGGCCATCGATGCCACCGACGTCGGTCGCGATCGCCAGGGGCGAATACTTCGACTCATCTCCTGCCGAGACCTCGCCAGTCGCTTTCAGTTCGAACCTCGCACCTGCCTGACGGTGGATGGGCAGATCATTGAAGATTACCTGCAGAGACTTTTTCGCCGTTACGGTCCGCCGCTACTCTTGAAGCGCGACAACGGAAGCTCCCTGAATACCGACGGCATCAATCGACTCCTGGAACGCTATGGTGTCATCAGTCTCAACAGCCCGGTGGCTCTTCCCCGATACAACGGTGCCATCGAACGGGGCATCGGGATCTTCAAAAGTGGGCTGGTCCCAGCACTGCCGATCCCCGAACAGTGGGAACTCGCATCGGCCCAAGCGCTGGTCGCCGCGCAGACCCACCTCGAAAACTGCCGCCAGCGACGCTGCCTTGCCGGGGCGACATCGGCCGAGACCTTCCTCGGTCGCCCTCGACTCCGCGCCGACCGTCGTGCGCGTCGCCTGACTTTCGACTGGATCGCTGCCCGAGCGAGGGCGATCTTGTCGCAGATGGAGAAACCCGACCTTGATCGCGCCTGGCGTTGGGCGGTCGAGTCCTGGCTCCGCTGCCAGGAACTGATCGTGGTCTCGCTATCAAAACAGAACCGGAAGTGTTACCCTATTTCGAACCACCACCTGGGTCATTAAATCGCGGGACGCACAGCCAGGTGGGCGAGATTCCGGGCCAAGAAGGCAAGAAAATAGCCGCTTCGATCGGCACTGGTGGATTAGGCGCTATGCTCCAAGTGCTCGCCCTAATGCCCTCTGCGACGATTGCACAAACCAGTCGCCATTCGAAAATGAACGGCAGCAGATTTGCGCAAAGCGTAGGTCCTTGAAATCCAGCTTACTCTGAATCCGTTGCGCAAACGCTCGTTTGAGCATCTCCGCGGGACGCGGGCGACGTCGAGTCCATTACATAAGTCGGTTCATGGAAGCGGTGTTCATCCGCCATCGGCAACGGCGAGCAAGTGTAGGATGACACGCGGCACGAAATTGTATGGCCGGCAGGGTGGCAATGAGACAGTAAGACAGCGACCCGGATATCAGAAGCGCTGACTGGACAGCCACTCGATCGCGTCTCCCGCGCGCCTGAGACCGGACTTCGCGTCCATCCGGCGACCGAGCGCGCGCGCCCGCACCGCGAAGTCCTCCCCGGCGGAGAGTTGGCGCATCATGGCAGCAAGTCGGACGGTCGTCAGATCGGAGATGCTAATGGGGTCCGGACCCAGTCCGAGATCGCGGATTCGGCATACCCAGTATGGTTGGTCAGCGAAGTGCGGCACAATTCCTTGCGGAATGCCTCCGCGAGCCACGGCGTGGACCGTGCCGGCACCGCCGTGATGAATCGCTGCCCGAACAAGCCGCATGAGCAGGTGAAAAGGCGCTTCCCGGATGACTAGTCAATTGGAATTGACCAGCCCCACAGGCATCTCCGACCAACCGGCGCCGATCACGCAGCGAACCTCGGCCATAGTCGCTGCTTCGATCATGAGGTCCGACAGTTCATCAGCCGAGCGAAACCTCATGCTACCGAAGCCCACGAACAATGGGGATTCGCCCATTCGGCAGAATCCCTCGATTTCTGGCGGGAGTGTGCCCTGGTCCAAGTACCACGCACCAGTTACCTTCACACCGGGCACTGCGAAGCAGGGGTTTCCGGCGAGCATCTGTTCGCAGGCAAGCAGGAGTTGTCCACTGTGGAGCGCATGGTCCTGAGCCTCAGCCACGGGCCTGAGGTTGAGTCTCTCGCGCCAGCCGTTGAGCGCTGGGCCCAGCCCGCGGGTCCAGTCGGATTCGCGCGCCGCCCAGGCGGCCCGATTCGCTGCCGGGCCCATCTCCTGGTTCGCCTCGGTCACCGGCGGGTGTTGGTCTGAACGGATGAACACGTGTGCCGGATGCATGAAGGAGTAGGGGATTCCCCGAAACTCCGCCACGGATGGACCGGCCAGTTAGAGCATGGAGTCGACGATCACGTCCGTCTTCACGCTGGCGTCCAGAAGACCCGCGAACTGGGCGTCAATCTGGTCGCGCAACACCTCCAGGAAAGGCCGCGTCCTCATTTCTTCCGTGAAGCGTTCGTACGATGCAGAAGCCGGCGAGAATGGTAATCCGTAGGACTCGACCATTGCCTTGAAGTTGGCTGGCGCGGCTACCGTGGCCGAGTGACCACGCCGACGCAGATCCAATGCGAGAGCCAGCATGGGCTGGACGTCGCCGCGGGTTCCGACAGGAGCAAGTAGGACATTCATGATTGCACCTTGCCTCTTAGGCGATGACCGCATGGGGGTGATAGAGCCGGAGGAACTCCTCGATGAGGCCGCTCTCCCGGACCAGTTCGTCGATGGCCGTGCGATTCCACGCCCGCGGGAACGACTTCCGGCTGCGACGGGAAGGATGATTGTGGGCACCCAAGGCCGATGCACCCAGTAGAACCAAGCTCATCACCAGGTCCGCGTGCGGATCGGGAAGGCCCTGGAAGCCTTGGAAATTGAGCGGATAGCCGTCCGCCAAGACGTGGATCTCGCGCGAACCTCCGCGACCCGGCAGACGAAACGTCGTCCCCGCCCAGTCTTCGCTCCCCGCGGGCACGCCAGTCAGCACCGGCAACATCCTGCGTTCGATCGCCGTCGCGGCGATGTAGTCCAGGGCGATTTCGTAGTTCATGCTGCTGGTGCTCGCGAGGAACGTGTTGTGCTCCAAGTTCGCCACCACATCGGGCGAGATGGGGCGGGCACCGCTGGCTCCGATCACGAAGCCTGCACCTCGCACCGCCTCGACGGCGGAGGACGCCAGAGTTACTCCCCGCTCGGCCAGCAGCAGCCGCGTCTCAACCCTGGGATCAAATGCCACCACGCGGGCGTTCACCCGACGCAGTTCCTCAATCACACCCAAACCGATGGCACCGCCTCCCAGCACGGCGACCTTCACTCCGGGATTGAGCAAGCCGGTCAGGGCCTGGAGGTTGTTCACCACCATCCGAGCGATGAGGGGTGGCTCGATCACTCCCTTTATTCGGCAATCGGGCACCGATAGGATGGGGAACCAAAGCCGACTCAGGACGTGTTCCGGGTCGGCGTGGCCCCGCTGCTTGAGTGCGTTCATGAGGTTGGTCCGCCCCCGGGTGGTCTAATCCACCGCGCCGATGATTTTGACCGAGGGCCGCCATTCCCCGGTGTGGGCGGAGGGGAAGATCAAACCCCCATCCTCGATCAACAGCATCGGCCGTCCTGACTTGCCAGCCAGCGTCTTGAGGTCCAGTCCCGCCACGGACAGCACCCGCGAACCTTGCTGTCGCAGGGATCGGGCCACCGCATCGCGGTTCGGGTACGGATAACCCTCCGGCGGCTTATGGAAGAACAACGTGTGCGGGCGATCGAGTCCGAGCGCCACAAGCGCGTCCGTGAACGCCAGTAGGTCTGGATAGAGATGGAGAACCGCCACCACGGCCAGGTCCGCCAGCGGCGCCTCGCAGCCGAGCGTCCGCGGCAGCGACTTCCCGAGGAACCGCAGCAGCGGGAAGGCACTGGGAGACCGAACCGCCAACTCGACACTCGTGGATGACTCCCGGAGCTCAACCGCGTCTCGAAGATTGCCATTCATGGTTGTTCAGATTCAGAGGTTGACGGCGAGGGCGGAGAATTGGACCCAGAGGACCGACACCTGGTCCGCTCGGGTCTTCCAGACCAACGCCAGGGCGGCCAAGGTGCCTCCCACGAGTCGCTGATTGGCATCGACGTTGGCGATGACGAGCTTGGAGGGCTCGCGAATGAAGGCTCCTCCCGGCTCTGGCCATCCGCCCGGGCCGTCGACAACCTTGTAACCGAGGGGGAAGGTCGTCGGGAGGTTGGCCTCCTCGAAGTCCTTCCATTCCGCCTCGTCGACGACGCTCCCGTCGCGGCGGCGAAGACCGAAGTACAGCTGATGCTGCACCACGTCGGTAGGTTCCGGGACTGCCGACCCGACCGGCCCCGGTCCCCAGTCGACATCCTGGAGGTTGGGGATGAAGGCCGCGTCGTAACGAGGCAAGCCATGGCTATTGAGGTTCCCTTCAGGGGCGGGAACTTGGGCCCCAGCGATCTCTTTTCGCTTCACGGACGTATCTCCTTTTTGGGAGTTTCGTCCGACCGGTCGGACTTAGTTTCGCGGGTATACCCCACGGCGCAGTGTGAGGATGTCTCAGCACTCAAGCGGCGCCCATGAGTCGGCCCGCAGCGGCGCAGCGGCCCGCAACGTGGACCACTATGCCTGCATCTTCTTTGTTGCTGCGTGAAGTGGCTGCCGCGCTAAAAGATCAGGCCGTGAACGGCCACACCATGATCAAAGCGGACGGCAAGAAGCTTCAGGCCGCGCGCAACGCGAAGGAGGTGTCGCCTGGGAAGACCCTCACCCAGGAAGGCTTGGTCAGTATGCTCCAAGCTGAGGGTGTCGACATCGCAGAGCGCACACTGCAGAAATACGAGGCGACCGGCAAAGTGCCGCGAAGTGTTCTGCAGACGATCGCCGATGTCCTCGATGTCCCGTTCGATTCACTTCTCGCCGCAGACCAAGCGCCTTGGTGGATTCCGCAGCCCGAATGGGACAAGGCAAGGAATTCCCCAGGAATGCTGCTGCAGGCGGAAATGGCGATCGTGCCCTTTCAATTCCGGAAGCAAGATCTTGCAGCCCTACAGGCTTGGTGCGTGGACCGCAGTCCTCTTCGTATTCGGCTTGTCCACGGCAAAGGCGGGATGGGCAAGACGCGTCTGGCCCTCCAGTTCTGTCGTCACATGCGCGATGACAAGGGGTGGCGCGCCGGCTTCCTCAACTACGACCTATTTCAGCGCAACAATGAGCAATGGGACCCGCTTTTGGACCAGAACGAGCCTCTCCTGCTGGTTTTCGATTACGCGGAGAGCCGGGTTGAGGAGATCGCGTGGCTGTTGGCGAGAATCAGCTCCGCACCGCCGTTCAATATTCGGATCCTGCTTTTGGCCCGCCACGTGGGGGACTGGTGGAAGGTTCTCAAAAGCCACCGGGTGTGTGGTGACCTATTGGCGAGCGCCGCGCTGGATGTCGACGCGTTGCGTCCAGCGATCCCAGAGACGGATCGGTCGCAATCGTACAACGATGCAGGCCGAGCCTTCTCAGCGAAGCTCGGAAAACACTGGCCAGGCACGATGCCAGAGGACATCCAAAGTTCACTCTACGACCAAGTGTTACTGCTGCACATTCGAGCATTAGCGTGCCTTGAAGGGGAAAAGCCGGCAGGGGAGAAGGCGATTCTTGATTACCTGCTCAGTCGCGAGCGCCGTTTTTGGCGGGAACAGCTGGAGGTTCGGCGCCTCGATGCGACCCTGCACGCTGCGGTCGAGGAGGCAATGGTCAGTATCACCGCCAACGGCGGAAAAAAAACGCCGCAGGACGGGATGGAGCTGTTGAACGTACTCCCTTCGTTAAAGGGCCGGCCAGCCGATGTCCTCATCGCACTCAACAACCTTATGAGCGACTGCTATCCGGGCGATCAATGGATCGAGCCGGTTCGACCTGATCTGTTTGGAGAACATCTCTTTGGTGGCGGGTTAACAAGCAATCCCGCACTCAAGGGGGCTGTCTTTGCGGAGGTGAGGAAGGCGGCGCGAGACCGCAAGGGCCGTGTTTGATCCCTTCACATTCTGCGTGCGCCTCAACCGGCGTGCAGCGAGCAATCCGGAGGGAGAGTCGTTGTTGGCGGAGCTTCTTTCGGAGGAGACCGAGGCGATAGCGCCAATCGCGGCTGCGGTGGGCGTCGCAGAGGGTGACCCCATCGGGCGGGTGCTGAGGGACGTTCTGCGAGACCGTCCCAATGCCGAAATTTGTTTCGAACTCCGTAAGACGATACCAC
>JAEUGZ010000229.1 GCA_016794725.1 Opitutaceae bacterium
CCACGGCGAGCCAAGATGGGAGCTTACCAGACGCCGGGTCGGAAGTGCCTTGCGTCCAGCCACGATCCACCCGAGTCTAAGGAGCCACCCCGACCTGTGGGACCCCAATTCCTCCCTGGCAACACGCTTTAACGTTACCCGATCGCCCTCCTATTTGGTGTTGGATGCTCAGGGTGACGTGGTTCGGCGCTTTGACGGGCCCCGAGAACTGCAGGCGCTCAGAGCCATGCTCTTGGACACCGACGCCCTCGATCGGCCAACCACTCCTTCGCCCCCGTAAAAAACGGAGGGCTTCGCCCGTCTGACGCGTAATACAGGTGTGGAGGTTCCGCTGGCCCAAAGCGAGAAGCCCTTGACTATCACCTGTGTACCTTCACGGGAAATTTCTGAAACGAAAAGCGATGCCAAAAAAGAGTATATGAAAAATAGCATAAAAAGACTTGGTTACATGAGTGCGCTCGTCCTTCTTATCGCCGGTACGACTTTATTGTTCGCAGGTTGTGAAGCCAACGACACCAGTTCCTCCTCCAATGACGCTCCCGCTCATTCCGGCCACCATCATTGAACGGGATACATTGCCGTAAGGGAGATTCGGCGTTCTCGCTAAATTGCCGCGGTAACCCCTCGGCGAACGACTAACGCAGCTGAGTCTGCGCACATCGTTCAAGGACGCTCCTTGCCTCAGCAATGGCCTATGCCGGTCCGTATGCCCCCTGTTTGACTGCATCAGTCATGACCGGCCCAAACTTGATGCGCCATCGTTGTCGACCAGAAAACGCCTCGTCACTGCTACATGAAATCACAAAGACAGGTACACAGATTCTGGAAACTCCTAGCATGGCATTGCTTCATGGCGTTCGCGATTGTCGTCCTCGCAGGCTGCCGGGGCATCAGCACTGCGAACGAGCGCCGCTCAACCCAGCAACTCCAGAATCTCACGAGTGCCTATCGCCCCGGCGATCACCGTGCGACGTTGCCAACTCTTGATGCCAGCGCCTCGCTTAGTGCTTTCTTAACTTATGCCATGCTCAACCAGCCACGCGTTGAAGCGGCTTATTACGAATATGCGGCAGCGGTCGACCGCATTACACTAGAGCGGTCACTGCCTGACCCGCGTCTGAGTCTGGAACTGGACATCCAAGAAGTGGTGACCACGGTGATGCCCGGGCTGATGAGCGATCTTCCCTGGATGAGAAAGCTTCGCCTGCGTGCAGACGTGGCTTCCGCTGAGAGCGAGGCCAAGTACTTCGCCTTTGAAATGGCTGTCCTTCAGGCCGCGCTTGACGTGAAGCGCCCCTATTACGAGCTGTATTTTCTCACTGATCGACTCCGCGTCAACGGCGAGACGCTGGCGCTACTTGAGCAACTGGAGCAAATCGCTCGGACCCAGGTGGAAGCTGGGAAAGCCAGCTTGCAGGATGTTTTGCGCGCGCAAATCGACCAAGAGCGATTGAAGACGGAAATCGCGAATTTGCATGACTCACGCAACCCGCTCCTGGCGAAATTCAAGGCTGCTCTGGGCCTAAGCTCCGATGAGCCGTCGCCCCCGATCCCAACTCAGTTTGAAACCACGCCGTTGGATCTAACATCCGAGGAACTATTTGCCGCTGCCCTAAAGAACAATCCCCGACTCAAGGCGATGGAAGCCGAGATTCGCATGGCCGAAACGGGAATACGCCTGGCGCGCACGAGCAAGTTGCCAGATTTCAATGCCGGCATCGAGGTCGATGCCAAAGCTTCCCCGGTGATGGTTCGTCCGACGCTAGCGATCACTCTACCCATCTGGCGCGACAAAATAGCGGCGGAGATTTCCTCAGCTCAGGGGCTGAGACGCGCGGCTGAGGCACGGCTTTCGGCCGAACAGATTCAGCTCGCGGTCGAATTCGCTGACAAGTCGTTTCTGTATCGAGAGGCAACGCGCACCATAAACCTTCTGATCGACTCTCTCCTGCCAAAAGCACGACAAGCATTCCAGGTCGCTCGGTCAGGATACAGCGCTGGCAAGGCGGACTTCATCAACGTTCAGGAAGCCCAACGGACGCTACTGGAATTCGAACTCGCGGCGGTCGATGCCCGCATCCGCCGAGAACTGGTTCTGGCGGAAGTGTCGTTGCTCATCGCTGGAATCACCCCATCCGACGCACCGATACTCACACCTACACGTCAATTAAAGCCTGGCGCATCTTCGCACAGCCGAGTGAACTAGTGCGGTCCCTCTCCCCTTCTAATAGAACTATGCGTAAACATATCGTCCTCGCGCTCATGACTCTCCTTCTGGCTGCAACTGGCGTGTGGCTGGTGGGCTGTAAGCCCCATGACGAGGGCCCCGGCGCCGAAGGCAAGCAGAAATACCATTGTCCGATGCACCCAACCGTGGTCCAGGACAAGAAAGGCTCCTGCCCGATCTGCGGCATGGATTTGGTGCCGATCAAAGCGGACAAGGGTTCTGCCAAAGCAGCCGCCCCGGCGGAAGACGACAAGATCGCTCAGGTGAAGGCGGGGCAGTTCTACTGCCCTATGGCGGCGGAACATGTGCAGGATGAACCCGGCAAATGCCCCAAGTGCGGCATGAAGTTGGTCGAGAAGAAGACGCAGGCGACAGCTCCTGCAGCCACGGTGCCGGGGTTGGCGACGGTGGCGGTCACCGCCGAGGCCCGGCAGCGCATGGGGCTTAAACTGGGAACAGTGGGAAAACGGTCGTTGACAGGGGTCGTGCGCACCTCGGCCAGGATCGTAGCCAACGAGACGCGACAGCACCGGGTGACGACCAAGATTGAGGGCTGGGTGGACAAACTGTTCGTGGCCACCACCGGCCAGGCGGTCAAAAAGGGCGATCCGTTACTGACCGTGTACAGCCCCGACCTGCTTGCGGCACAGGCCGAATACCTTATCGCACTCGCCGGGCGCCAGACCCTGGCCAGCACCAACTCCGGCGTGCAACAGGGGGGCGACAGCCTGCTGGCGGCGGCGCGACGGCGATTCGAGCTTTGGGATATAAGCGACGAGCAGCTCGACCGACTGGAGAAGACCGGCAAGGCGGAGAAGTTTCTCATCCTCTACGCCCCGGCCAGCGGATGGGTGACGGAACGCATGGTGCTGGCTGGCCAGAAGATCATGCCTGGCGAGGCGCTCATGGTGATTTCTGACCTGACGGAGATTTGGGCCGATGCCGACATCTATCAATCCGACCTGCCGCATGTGAAAGTGGGCATTCCGGTGGAAGTAACGCTGCCCTACTGGCCCGGCCAGGTATTTACGGGCCAGGTCAGTTTCATCACGCCGGCGCTCAATGCGATGACCCGTACGCTCAATGCGCGCCTGGAAATCCACAATCCCGATCTGCGGCTCAAACCCGAGATGTACGCCACCGCGACGTTGAAACATGAGTTCGGCGAGAAACTGGCCGTGCCAACTACGGCGGTGGTCTTCACGGGCACACGGAACGTGGCCTTCCGCGACATGGGCGACGGACACCTCGCCCCCGCGGAATTAAAGCTCGGCGCGCGCAGCGGCGATTACTACGAAGTATTGGAAGGGCTGAGCGAAGGCGACAAGGTGGTCGTCTCCGCCAATTTCCTCGTGGACAGCGAATCCTCGATGAAAGCGGCGCTGGAATCCCTGATGAAGGGCGGCGGCAGTGGTGGCGAGGCTCAGACGGGACACGCTGGGCATTGAATGGCTACAACCCGCAAGGAACATACCGATGAGTTTTCCCAGTTCCTCTTCTCCTGACTCTCAGACGCCGCGTCATTCGTTTGTGGGCAAGATCGTCTCGTTTTCTGCCCACAACCGCCTGCTGGTGATACTTTTCTTTGTGGCCGCGGTAGTGTTTGCGCTGCATGCGATGCGCAATATCCGGCTGGACGCCATCCCGGATCTCAGCGACACGCAGGTCATTGTCTATACGAAATGGGACCGGAGCCCGGACATCGTCGAGGACCAGATCACCTACCCCATTATAACGGCCTTGCTTGGAGCGCCGAAGGTGAAAGCGGTTCGAGGCTTCAGCGATTTCGGCTTTTCCTACGTTTACGTGATTTTTGAGGACGGGACTGACATCTACTGGGCGCGGTCACGGGTGATTGAATATCTTTCCAAACTGCAGGGAACGTTCCCGTCGGGCGTGTCGCCACAACTCGGGCCGGATGCGACCGGCGTGGGCTGGGTGTTTCAGTACGCCTTGGTGGACAAAGCTGGCAAACACGATCTCGCGGCCTTGAGGACATATCAGGACTGGTATTTGCGGTTTGCACTGCAAAGTCTGCCGGGCGTGGCCGAAGTGGCCGGCATCGGCGGTTTTCAGAAACAATACCAGGTGAGCATCGATCCGGCCCTGATGCAGAGCTATCGGGTGTCGCTGATGGACGTTGCCGAGGCCATCAAACGCAGCAACAACGAGGTCGGCGGCCGTTTGATCGAGTGGGCCGGCAAGGAGTTCATGGTGCGAGGCAAGGGCTACGTGAAGTCCACGGATGCACTTGAGCAGGTTGTGGTCAAAACCAACGAGAAAGGCACCCCCGTCCGCTTACGCGATGTGGCCCACGTTGCACTGGGCCCGCAGATCCGGCGCGGGGTCTCGGACTTCAACGGTTGGGGCGATACCGTCGGTGGGATCGTGGTGATGCGTCACGGCGAGAATGCGCTGAATGTAATCGAGCGGGTCAAATCGAAACTAGAGGGGATGAAGGCGTCCCTGCCGGAAGGCGTGGAGATCGTCACGACTTACGACCGCTCCTCCCTCATCAAGGAAGCCATCGCAAACCTAGAACACGAACTGATACTGACGATGATCGTGGTCAGCCTCGTCATTCTTTTTTTCCTTAGTCACGTTCCGTCCGCGATCGTGCCGATCATCACTATTCCCATTTCGGTGGTCCTGTGTTTTATCCCGATGTACTTCATGGGCATCAGCTCCAACATTATGAGCCTGGCTGGCATCATTTTGTGCATCGGGGTGCTGGTGGATGGGGCGATCGTGGAGGTGGAAAACGCCTATAAGAAGATCGAGCGTTGGCAGGAGGAAGGATGCAAAGGCGATTTCCATCAGGTGAGATTGGAGGCCCTTATGGAGGTCGGACCGAGCGTTTTCTTCTCGTTGGCGGTGATCGCCGTGTCGTTCCTTCCGGTCTTCACCTTGGTAGATCAGGAAGGTCGGCTCTTCACCCCGCTGGCGTGGACGAAGACTCTGGCGATGGCGATCGCCGCACTGCTGGCGGTGACTCTGGACCCGGCCGTCCGAATGCTGTTTGCACGCTACAAGCCGTTTACGTTCCGGCCCCGGTTCCTGGCGAGATTGGCCAGCGCGGCCCTTGTGGGCCGTTACTACGCCGAAGAGAATCACCCAGTCAGCCGCGTCCTATTTCGTTTGTACGATCGGCCTTGCCGCTGGGTGCTGCGCCATCCGTGGATCACGCTGGGACTTGCGGGAGCCATCATGGCAACCACGGTTCCCGTATACATGAAACTCGGCACTGAGTTCATGCCACCCTTGTACGAAGGCACGATTCTTTACATGCCGACCACCGTGCCGGGGTTGTCCGTAACGGAGGCGAGTCGCCTGATGGAACTGGAGGACGGCATCCTGAAGAGTTTTCCCGAAGTCATCAGCGTTTTCGGCAAGGCGGGCCGAGCCGATACCTCGACCGATCCGGCACCGTTTTCCATGATGGAAACCACCGTCATGCTGAAACCGATGCGCGAATGGCGCTTCAAAGAGCGGTGGTATTCGCAAAAGGCACCAGACTTTCTGAAGAAGATGCTGGGTAGAATCTGGCCCGAGCATATCTCCTACGAGGAACTCATTGCCGAGATGGACCGCGCCCTGCAAATCCCAGGCAACGTCAATGCCTGGACCATGCCCATCAAAGGCCGCATTGACATGCTCTCCACCGGCGTACGCACCCCCATCGGGATTAAGATCCTCGGTGCCGACCTTGAGCATATCCAGCACGTCGGCGAACAGATAGAGGGCACGCTGCGCAAGGTGGCCGGCACGCGCAGTGTCTTCGCAGAACGCGCGGCGGGTGGGTATTTTGTGGATCTTGATCCGAAACGCGACGAAATCGCCCGTTACGGCCTTACCGTGGACGACCTGCACGGAGTGATCATGACCGCCATAGGTGGCGAAACCATCGCTACCACCATCGAAGGTCGTGAAAGATATTCGATTAATCTGCGCTACCCGCGCGAATTGCGCGCGGAACTGGATCAACTCCACCGCGTTCTGGTGCCGGTTATGAACGGCGCGCAAGTGCCCATGGGCGAGCTTGCTGACATCAGCCTGAAGTCTGGCCCTGCGATGATCCGCAACGAGAACGGGATGCTAGCTGGCTATGTGTTCGTGGACATCGCTGGTCGCGATGTGGGCAGCTATGTGCAGGAGGCAAAGAAGGTTGTCGCGAGTGAGGTCAGACTGCCGACTGGTTACTCGCTGATCTGGAGCGGGCAGTACGAGAACATGCTGCGCGTTCGCGAGCGGCTGAAGCTCATGATCCCGGTAACCATCGCTCTTATTCTCGCGTTGCTGTACATGAACACCAAGAGCGCCTTCAAGACCTTCCTCGTGATGCTGGCCGTGCCTTTCTCGGTAGTCGGCGCGGTGTGGTGCTTGTTCCTTCTTGACTACAACATCTCCATAGCCGTTTGGGTTGGCATCATTGCCTTGATGGGGCTGGATGCCGAAACCGGCGTCTTTATGCTGATGTTCCTAGACCTCTCCTACGACGAGGCCAGCCGCAAAGGGCAACTTCGTAACAAGGCCGAATTGATCGAGGCGATTGTCCACGGCGCAGTCAAACGTCTGCGACCCAAGCTGATGACCGTCACCGCAGCCTTCATGGGTCTGATGCCCATCATGTGGTCAACCGGCACTGGTGCCGACCTGATGAAGCGCATCGCCGCCCCGCTGGCCGGAGGCTTGGCCACAAGTTTTGCGATGGAACTTTTTGTGTATCCGGCGATTTACCTGCTCTGGCGGTCAGGGCAAATAAAGCAGGAACCGGTGGTCTGCGAGTCGGCATCAATTGGAGACTAGGTCTCTTCTCCTTCTTCATGAGCACCATCTTGACGCTCGAAATGATGCCGGCAATTGAACATATCTGGCGTGGAAAGCACCCGGAGGAATGGGTCAAGTGGCCGAAGCTTCCTCGCGAGCGGCGGGAGGATCTGAGCCACCAGTTCGTCTCCGGGGAGAAAGAGGTGCGCCAAACCCTGGCCACACCAACAACCGAGGCCAAACCATGATTTGGGTCCTCGGCAGTCGGAGGGGGTACGCCAGCCCTTGGTGAACTTTGTTGAGGGATTCACGACGGGGTTTCGTATGCATGGTTCATCGAAGATCTCAGATGAATACATCCCGCAGACAGTTCCTTGGGCGGACCGGACGGAGCGCAGCTCTGGCCGCAGTCGGTGTGCAATTCCTGCCACCTTCCCGATTGCGAGCGCAAACTGCCAGGCCGGGAAATGCACTGCGATTGCCCACCGACTTGTCAGGGGACTCGCTCACAGTGGCTCGCGCGAACCTTGCGATTTGGCCGGGCTACTCGACCGAAGTCTCGGCAATCAATGGGATGGTGCCGGGACCGACCATCCGCCTCCTGCGCGGCCAGGAATTTGCGGCCAGGGTCCAGAACGATTTGAGCGAGCCATTGGTGCTGCACTGGCACGGGGTCCTGGCACCAGAGCGGATGGACGGCCATCCGCGCGATCAGGTGGCGGCGGGCCGGAGTTATCAGGTAAGGTTCCCGATCCGGCAGCGAGCGGCCACGTGCTGGTATCATGCTCACACTGACGGACTGACCGCCAAACAGGCGTATCAAGGCGTGGCTGGCCTCTTCATCGTCGAGGACCCTGGCGAAGTATCACTTGGCCTGCCGAAGGGGGATCACGATGTGCCGCTTGTGTTGACGGACAAGCGAGCGAACTCTCAGCGACAGATCAATTATACACCGACCATGATGGACACGATGTCCGGCTTTCTTGGCGACGTCATGTTGACGAACGGAACGCCAGATGCCTGGTTGTCGGTGGATCGTGGGCTGTACAGGTTTCGCCTCCTCAACGCTTCCAATGCCCGCATCTACAAGGTAGGCCTTGACGACGGCCGTGCATTCCTCCTCGTCGCTAATGATGGGGGTCTCTTACCCGCTCCGGTGCGGGTGACCTCGGTCATGCTTGCGCCTGGCCAGCGGCTCGAAGTCCTGGTGGATTTTTCCAGCTACGCCGTCGGGGCCTCGGTGCTGCTGAAGAGTCTCCCATTCGCGGGTGGCGGCGGAATGATGGGACCCTCACAAGGGACGGAGATGGACTTGCTTCGCCTTTACGTAGACCGCGCAGCGACTGGGAATGCGACCGTCCCTGGAGTTCTGCCGCCTATGCCTTCGTATGCGCCCGACCAAGCGAAGCGCACGCGTGTTTTCACTTTGGCCATGTCCGGCATGGTTCACACCATCAACGGTCGGCTGTTCGACAGCCAACGAGTGGATTTCAGCGTCCCTTTCGGGGACCTCGAAATCTGGGAGTACCGCAACACAGGCACCGAGCCGCACCCCATGCACGCGCACGGGGCGCTTTGCCAGGTGTTGAGCCGTAGCGGAGGAGGCCAACTTGCGCCCGAAGACGCCGGTTGGCGGGACACCGTTTTCGTTAACGCCCGGGAGACCGTCCGAATCCTAATACGCTTCGACGCCCATCCGGGTGTTTTCGTACACCACTGCCACAACCTGGAACATGAGGATTCCGGCATGATGCAGAACTTCGAAGTGCTTCCGCCGCCCGGTCTGGCCATCCGCCGAGATGGCGATCGCGTGAGCCTTTCCTGGCCGGAATCGGCGGAGGGTTGGCGGCTAGAGTCCTCAAGCGAGGCGACCGGACCCTCATGGGACCCGGTCGCCGAACTTCCGGTGATCGAGGGCGAACGGTGGACCGCTAAGCTTATCGAAACGACCGCAAATAGATTCTATCGTCTGGCAAAGCCCTGAGGGCTTAAGGGGAGTTCGGGCCCCGCCATGCGCCGTTCAGTGCTTCTCCATGCCGGTCGTTTTCTTGCCGTCCTTCGAAGTCGAGCAGCAGAACACCGAGCCGTCACCGCAACCAGAACAGCTGTGGGTCACCTTGTCGGTCTTAGCCTTGCCGTGCCCGACGGTGGTGATCGTGGAATTGCATCCCGTGCACTTGTGCTGCGCGGTCATCGTCGGGATGTCGCGCCCCTTGGACTTCGAGACCGTGTGCATCATCACCGTTTGGCACTTGGCACAGACCATGACGAACTTGTCCCCGGCCTTCAGATTCTCTAGGTCGCCATAGGTCGAGACTTTGGTGAGGCTCATAAGTCGTTCAGCTCCCTTTTCCGACGCCGCCATGGCGGACGAGCCGAGGCCGATGCCGAAGGCAACAACCGCGACGAGCTTGAGGGTGTTTCGCAAAAGGCGGGTGAGTGTGTTCATTGATTTCGGTGGTTGGCGCTGATCGGGCGTTGTTTCGCCCCGCTTGGCTTACGCCGCCACATTCCTAACCCCTCGGCCGACCACTTGGCGAGCGTGATCGCCGCATTCGGGATCGAGATGTGGAGGTCTGTGTCGTCCTACCTACGTCGTTGGGAATCCGCAAGATCGGTGAAGTTGCCTCGACATCGAGCCGCCTCAAAGATCCTCGGTTGGAACGTTTCTAGAAACTTTCCCACCGGCGATCCAGGGATCCCTTTCCCACCCTGGAAACGACGCAGGAACGATAACGCCCCAAGCGGGAGTACTCGGCTGGGCGTCCCCAGCCCGGCGTAGTTGGCTAAATGCAGATGGGCAAGAGCGAGAACAGGATCAGACAAGATGGCGTCCCAGAGGCCCGGGCCGCAACGCGTATCGCAGGTTTATCGTCCCGCCGCAGGCGCAAACCAAGTTGAGGATGATGAATGGTAAGTCGTGCCTTGCGACGGAGTGCAGTACCAAGACGACGCAACCGGCCAGGTTTAGAACTAGGAATCGCACATTCATCCGACAGGAACGGGCGCGAATGGTTTCCACCGTTTGGGGAAACCAGCAGGCAAAACAAAGACCAAAGCCCAACCATCCCAAGGACTCGAGCAGCAAGGATTTCACAACTAGAATCAATCAAGCAATCCCCGTGCCAGGAGGCCGCCCACCGCAACTCAGGGTCTGATCGCACTCAGACGCGAACAATGCATGTTGTCGCGCCTCGCGTCGGCAGAATTGAACTCGGCAAGTTTTTCCAGCTCGCCCAATGCCCGTGAGATTGTGAGCTGACAACGCGGTGTCAGGGTTTCTGCATATGGGGAGCAGAAGCCCCCGTCCTTGTCTTGGGATGGCGTTCACCCCCCTATGGATGACGTATCGCAGAAGCTCCTTTGGCCAAGCCGACGCTGGCCAAAGGAGACGCCGATTCTTTGAAAAGCGACCGTGGATGCCGCTCGATACAATTTGGATGCTGAGGTCAGCGAAGCCAATATGCAGTCAGCCTGCACGAGAAGACGCCTAGTTCGTCGCCCGGCTTTGGCGACATCAACCAAAGTGACCCTTCCGCAGGCGAAGCGCGTTCCCGATAACGGAGACGGAGCTCAGGCTCATGGCGACCCCGGCAAGCATCGGATTCATTAGCACCCCAAAGAACGGAAACAGCACGCCGGCAGCGACGGGAATGCCGAGCGCGTTGTAGAGGAATGCGAAGAGCAGGTTTTGACGGATGTTCCGCATCATGGCCCGCCCTAGGCGGATGGCTCGCGCAACGCCGCGCAGATCCCCCTTCACGAGGGTAACACCTGCGCTCTCCATGGCGATGTCCGTTCCAGTTCCCATGGCGATCCCTACGTCAGCGGCGGCCAGCGCTGGGGCATCGTTGACGCCGTCACCCACCATGCCGACCACGCGGCCTCCGCTTTTGAGTGCTTGAAGACGCTCATGCTTCCCTTCGGGGCTCACATCGGCATGGAATTCCGCGATGTGGAGCTTCGCGGCAACGGCTGTCCCCGTCCGCAGATGATCACCCGTCAGCATCACGACGCGGACACCCAGTTCCCCCAACTCGCTCAGAGCTGCGGGCGTTGATGGCTTGATCGGATCGTCGACGATCAAAGTGCCGGCAGCTTGCCCATCGATCGCGACGAACAAGGCGGTCGCGCCAACTTCCTGATGAGGGCGAGCAATCTTCTCCAGCCCATCGATCCCCGAGACGGCATTTGCTCTCAGGAACTCGGCCTTGCCCACTTGCACTCGCCGACCCTCCACGCTTCCGGCCACACCGCCTCCCGTGAGCGATTGAAAGTCGACCGGTGCGCTCAGCTGGATGAGCCCCTCCCGCGCCGCTCCGGTTACGGCATGGGACAATGGATGCTCACTGCCTTGCTCAAGAGAAGCGGCCAGCCGGAGCACTTCCGTCGAATCGAACCCCTCGGCAGGTACAACCACCTCCAGTTTCGGTCTGCCCTCCGTGAGCGTACCGGTCTTGTCCACCGCCAGAGTATGGAGGAGGGCGAGGTTCTCGATTGCCTCGGCATTCCGGATCAACACACCGGCCTGGGCCCCGCGTCCAAGCCCCACCATCACACTCATGGGTGTCGCGAGTCCCAAAGCGCAGGGGCAGGCAATGATGAGCACCGCCACTGCGTTGGTGATGGCGTATGCGAGCCGTGGTTCCGGACCCCACACCATCCATGCGACGAAGGTGGCGACTGCGACCATCAGAACTGCCGGAACAAACCACGCCGACACCTTGTCGACTAGCGCCTGAATCGGTGCTCGGCTTCGCTGGGCCTCAGCGACGAGGCCCACGATGCGCGCGAGCATGGTCTCGTCTCCCACCCGTTCAGCTCGCATGACGATACCACCCGTGGTGTTCAGAGTTCCCCCGGAAACCTTCGCACCCGCGTCCTTGTCCACAGGCAGTGGCTCGCCGGTGAGCATGGATTCATCAATTGAAGTCCTCCCTTCAATTACCACTCCGTCGACCGGCACCTTCTCCCCCGGGCGCACCCGCAGGAGATCCCCCGGCTTCACGGCATCCAGAGGCAACTCCTCGTCACCCTGCGGCGTCACCCGAAGTGCCGTCTTAGGCGCCAGACCGAGCAGCGCCTTGAGGGCGCCGCCCGTGCGCTGCCGGGCATGGAGTTCGAGCACCTGACCCAGCAGCACCAGCACCGTCACTACGGCTGCCGCCTCAAAGTAGAGCGCTGGCTTGCCCCCGTGGCTGCTTTCCGAGGGGAACCAGTGGGGAACCAACATGGATGCCGCGCTGAACAGGTAGGCGGCACCGACCCCAATCGCGATCAGGGTGAACATGTTGAGGCTGCGATTAATGAAGGACCGCCAACCTCGGACGAAGAACGGCCAGCCAGCCCAAACCACCACTGGCGTAGTGAGAAGGAACTGACCCCAGCGCGACACCTCTCCATTGGCCCACTCCGCGTGACTCCAGGCCGGCACCAGATGGGCCATCGCCACCACAAAGACCGGCATGGTCAGAATCGCGCCCCAACGAAGCCGATGCGTCATCTCCCGGAGTTCAGAGTCGTCCTCTTCGGCTTCCTCGATAACGGTCTTGCGCTCCAGTGCCATGCCGCACTTGGGGCAGGTCCCCGGATGATCCTGCTCCACCTCCGGATGCATCGGGCAGGTGTAGACGACCTTCGTTTCGGCTTTCCAAGCTGAGTTGCGCTCCAGCGCCATGCCGCACTTTGGGCACGTGCCCGGCTCGTCCGACTCCACTCCCGGGCACATGGGGCAATAATACTTGGCGGTCGGTGATGGCGTTATGCCGGTTGACCCGTGAGCGTGGCTATGGCCCTTGACAGCGTGAGCATTGGAAGCCTTCGGACGGGGATGGGAGTGGCCGCCACAGCAAGACGGTTTGCTGGTTTCCGGGTTGGTGGGTTCGGTTTTCATCATGCACACCAGCTAACGCAGCCGACGTCGAATCATTACACACGATCGAGGAAGCGCGAGCTGCTTAGCGCAACGCGTTGATTCAGGGAGGTTCGCCATCATGGATTTGATGAACGAGTTAGTCGTGAAGAACCTAAAGACGTCCGTCGCATTCGCCCGGAAGCGAGTCGGCGATCCCCACCTGGCCGAGGATCTCGTTCAGGAAGGCCTGGTGAAGGCGTTGGGAGTCGAACAGAAGCCGGCCAACGATGAGGAGAGAGTGGCGTGGTTCTATCGCATTTTGCGCCGGACCATCATCGACCTTTACCGACGCCGCGCGGTCGCGGGCGCTCAACCAGTTCGAGCAAGACCCGGCGGAATCACCGAGCCCGAGCGACACACGTGTGCTGTGTGCGTGTTTCAAGCGATTGCTTCCCGCCGTGCCGGATACATATCGCGAACTCGTTGAACGAATTGATCTGCAGGGCGAGGATTCCAGCTTGGTCGCCCAGGAACTCGGATTGACTCGAAACAACCTCACCGTCCGCCGGCACCGGGCGCGACGTCATGTCCGCGAAGTTCTTTCAAAGACCTGCCTCTCCTTTTGCTCGGAAAGGTAGCTTAGCGGAATCCCAAAACCGGCGATTTCATCTGAGGCAGAACAGCACGGGTGCTTGGACTGCACCTGCCGGGAGGAAGAAGCCTGTCCTCTCGACGCGGCAAACTCAGGAGAGCAATTCAGAAAAGCCAAGCTAAGCCGAAGCAGAAAAGTCCGCAGGTGAGGCAACCCAATCCCAGCGCAACGATGCCCTGCTTCCGTCGCTGCGCCCGTTCGTACCATAGCCAAAGGCTGCTGAGCACCATCAGGATCAACCCCACGGCAACGGCATCCATAGACCAAGCCCACAGCGAGGTAAGCATCCAGTCGCGCTGATTGCGGTCCTTGCCCGGTCGGACCCCCGTGAATGTATGGAGGATGCGCATCACGCCCCATGCGTTGAATTCAATGTGCTTGATCGTTGCTTTTTGCCGAGCGAAGTCAGCTTTGATCTCGAACATCTGGCCGGGTCGACTCGCCCGGAATTCCAACAATGTCGGATTGCTTCGAGTAACGGTCCACTCGACCTCGCCGCGGACGCCGAGCTGTTCCATGAGGTCACGGGCCTGGGCCAAGTCTCCGTCGACACGAGGCACGAGGATGCCCCGTTCAGTGGAATTCTCACGGCGATCGGTCCAGAACTCAGCAAACTTCCATTGGGAGTGGTTCAACAGGAGTCCGGTAAACGCGAACAGCCAGACGAAGAGCAACAAGTACAGGCCGAGGTAGTAGTGAAGCCGGCGATTCCAGCGGGCAAGATGCTCACAGCACGAGCGATTCCTGACCGCGTTGCCGACGATTTCCGGTTCAATGGACGAGGGCATAGATCAGCCCCGTGAAGGAGAGCGCACCGACCGCCAAGAGCGTGGTGCCTATCCGGCGCTCCGAGCGAAGATGATACCAGAGATATAGGCCGCTCACGCTGACGAGGAGAACGAGATAAACCGTCGCATCGGACAGCCAATACCAGACCCACATGTACCACCAATTCATCCTCAAACCGACCAAATGAGGCCCCGGAGATTTGTGCAGTTCGACCAGGGCACCGGGCAAGCCGGTTGATCGCCCCGAGATGGAGGCCTCGCGCTTGAATAGGTCGATGGTGACGGTAGTTGTGCGTCCAGGAATCATCACAGGAACGACCAACCGGTTGTCCTTGGCGATGTGCTGAATCCAACCCACCTCGCCTTGGACCCCTGCCCGGTCGAGGGCGGGTCTCAAAGCGTCGATGCGCGCTCGTCCCGATAGCTGGTTCAGGTTCGCCGGCAACGGCAGATCCCGGACGATCCGCTCAACTGTGGGACCTCCACGCCCTACCGACAGGTCGCGATGGACCAGGAAGAAGACGCTGGCGGCGAACACCAGCACATAAGGACTGACGAACAGGCCGGCATACAGGTGGAGATCCTGCAACCATCCGAAAAGGACCCGGACCAACCACGGGTGCTTCCCCGGTTCCTTGTGTAGGTCGGGCGATTGGCTACTCATAGCCGTTCTGCGATCCAATTGTTCGAGGCAGCCCGCAAGCTGGCGGAGGACTGGCTCCCCGGGGGGATCGTTGAGGCAGACGCTGCCTCGATGCCGCGTTGCTATTCAAGCCGTGAGATCAGGAACGCGTTTGCAGTTGCGAACATCATCTGGCCCCGAGTCGACTTGAACCTGCCACCGTCCCGGCCCGGTTTTACGGTACCTTGTTCCACAACTCTGCCCGCGTAGGCACGGAATTGCAGGCGATTTCACGGAGACCGGGTTCCGACGGGAAGGCCTTGGTGGAATAGAATAAGCCGCTGAAGGCCAGCGGCTTAAGTGGTTGATAATCAACCGAAATTGGTTGCGGGGCCAGGATTTGAACGACTTAAGACTTTTCGTTGCGCTGCCGCAGAGCGACGAAAAGTCGGGTTGAACTGAATCCGGCGGGGAACGGGACCGCATTTGGGGATTCCGTCAGGATTCGGGGGGTAGTGCGGTGACACGGCGAGAGGCTGGACCTCTGGACTGCGGTTCCGGAGAGTGAATCGATGTCGCAGCGACCGGGTGTTGGGGTTCGGAGGACCGGGAAAACGAACCATTGAACGCGAGCCCTCGGAGACCGCTTTCCAGAGAATCAAAAGCAAAAGGTCGCCAGGCACGTGGAAGGAGGACCATCGAGGCGGGTTCATGGTGGAAACTTGAGTCGGGGACGGAGGGTCCGGATGACGTGAAGGTGTCCCAGGTGGCAAAGCGGGCACATCGGCAGGGACTCGACAGCGGAGTCCGTGGTGACGGCGTGGGGGGACGGGGTGTCGGGCGCCGTCGAATTCACCGGTTCGGGCAGGAGACGCCGAGCGTGTTCGCGGTCCGGGCCGCTGGCCGAACGGGCGAGGCCGTAATGACGGACTTTGGGGAACCCCATGGGCAGGACGTGGTGGAGGAACCGGAGGATGAATTCGTCGGCGCTCAGGCACACGTGGTGGATCTGTTGGGTGTGGTTGTCGCGGAAACGGAAAGTCACGCGACCGTGGTCCAAGGCCTCGATCCGGCTGTTGGCGATGGCGACCCGGAAGACATAGCGGGCCAGGTATTCGAGGACCTTGGAGCCGGAACCGGCGTGCTGGCAGTGGACGACCCAGGGCTTCCGCCACACCTGAGCGGAGACCTGATCCTGTAACCCCAAGACCTTGAGGGCATCGCGCATCTTGGCACGGAAGATGACGGAGCGCGCGCGGACGGGAACCAGGAATGCCGTGTTCCTCGTGGCCATCCAGCGATGACCACCGGGGACGAGTCCGCCGGCAATGACCAGGAGATGGGCATCCGGGTGATACAGCATGGCTCGGGTCCAAGTATGGAGGACCGCCAGTACGGTTGGCGTCGCCCCCAGACATCGCGGATCGGCGCCGAGTTTGAGGACCGACGCGGCGGTGCCGCGCAGGAGCGCTCCGTAGACGTCCTTCTGGTGACCGAAAGCGAGCTGCCGCAGTTCGGCGGGCAGCGTGAAGGTCACTAGAAAGTGCGGCACGGGAAACAGGAGCGAGCGTTGACGTTCCAGCCAGTCCTCGGCCTGTTCGCCGTGGCACTTGTGACAGTGTCGGTTTCGGCAGGAATGATAGGCATAGCGGAGGTGTCCGCAGTGATCGCACTGCGCTACGTGGCCGCCAAAAAACTCGGTGCGGCAGTTCTGGATGTCGCTCAACGCGCGCTCCTGGCTGGGGAGCAATGTGTGGGTGGCCCGGTAAGCCGCACCGTGTTGGCGGAGGATGTCCGCCACTTCAATCATTTGGCCCCGGACGTCACAGGCCGCGCATCAGGGCGTTAAGGGGATCGCGAAGGGTGGCCAGTGCCGGCGCGGTCAGGTGCGTGTAGAGCGCCGTGGTGTTGGCCGAGGTGTGGCCCAGGTTGGCTTGGATAAGCCGGGGGTTCACGCCGGCTTCCAGGAGTTGGGTCCCATAGCAATGGCGCAACGTGTGAATCACAGGGTGCTTCTTGAGGTCAGATCGCCCGCGCGCGGCGGCAAAGGCCAGATGGATGGCCCGCCGGCTCAGCGGTCGCGGCCGATCGAGCGAACCCGGGTGCGGAAAGAGCCAAGGACGGGTGCGATGGGTCTTCCAGAACCCCCGCAGTTGAGTGAGCAGGACCGCGGGCATCGGCACCCAACGATTCTTGGCTCCCTTTCCGTGGACGTGAATCAGGCCACGGGCACCGTCGATGTCTTCGACTCGAAGCATACGCGCCTCTTCTCGCCGCAGCCCACAGGCGTAGACGGTGGTGAATTACACGTGAAAAGTCGGACCCTCGACGCAATCGAGCAGGCGTCGGACTTCCTCGTGACTCAGGATGGCTGGGAGTTTCTTCACCTCGCTGGGACGGGCCAGGGTGAAGACGGGCCACTGCCGTTGCAGCGTTCGTTCGTAAAAGAACTTCAGCGCGCACAGGGTTATCGTGGCATTGGAGCGCGAGACCTTTCGGACCTGAGTGAGGTGGAGGAAGCACTCGCGGATCTGCTCCTCCGAGAGGTGGTCTGGGGAGCAGTGGAAATGCTTGGCGAGTTGGCGGATGGCGCAGACGTAGACGGTCTGGGTGCTGGGCGAGAGCCCGCGCAGTTGCATGTCCTCGATGAAGCGCTTTCTTAACCCAAGTTCGTCAGTCTGATGGAAGATAATGGTGATTTTTGGGGTTTCTCGCCCGTGGGATCCGAGGGCGCGTTGTCTTTCAACGAGTTGAAAATGGCGGATGCCGCGGCGGCCAAGTAGTGGCGAAGAGCCCATTGTCCGGTTTTTACACCCTGGCGTAGGCTCCGGTCATGTTCCTGCGTCGCAACCGTCGCGTCGTCGATGGCGAGAGCTATGAGTACTGGAGTTTGGTCGAGACGTACCGGACGGCGAAGGGGCCACGACAACGTATCGTTGCGAACCTCGGCAAGACTCCCGGCCTGGACTCCGCGCATCAGCGACAATGGGCGGATCTGGACCCGCTCCTGGAAGGGAACCCGTCGGCGACGGTGCAGATGCCGCTGCCTTCGCCGACCTTCGCGTTGGCCGAGTCGAAGCCGTTCTGGGTGGAGGTCGATTTGGCCGGATTGCGAGTCGAGCGCGTCCGCGATTTCGGCCACGTGTATCTCGGTCTGAGTCTGTGGCGTCGCTTGGGATTGCATACGGTCCTGCAAGGACTTTTACCTCCCGGACAGGAGGATGTTCCCTGGGATCTGACCGCGTGCATTCTCACCCTGGCGAGATTCTGCCGACAGAAGAGCGAATTGGAGGTGGCCGAGCGATGGTACGCCCAAAGCGCCCTCGGCGATTTGCTGGGCGTGGCCTCGACCCAGGTCAACGACGCGCGCCTGTACCGGGGGCTCGATGCCATCCTCCCGCACAAGGATGCGCTCTGCCAGCACTTGCAAAAGCGCTACGAAAGTTTCTTCGGCGTACGCTTCGAATTTCTCCTCTACGATGTCACCAGCACCTATTTCGAGGGACAGGCCGAGGGGAACAAGAAGGCCGCCCGTGGCTACAGCCGGGACCAGCGCCCGGACTGCAAGCAGGTGAACATTGGGTTGGTGGTGACGCCCGAGGGACTGCCTCTGGGTTACGAGGTGTTCGCCGGGAACCGGGCGGACGTCACCACGGTCGAGGAGTTGGTGCAACTGATGGAGGAGAAGTACGGCCAAGCCGAGCGGATCTGGGTGATGGACCGCGGCATGGTCAGCGAGGACAACATCGATTTCCTGCGCGCCCGAGGGGCGCGGTACCTGGTCGGAACTCCGAAGCGCCAACTGCGCCAGTTCGAGGCACAACTCGTGG